>NZ_LT629778.1:914375-1219166 GCF_900105485.1 Pseudomonas granadensis
ATTCCCAATCCGTGGGACGCCGGCTCAGCGAAAATGCTCGCCAGCCTCGGCTATCAAGCCTTGGCGACCACCAGTGCCGGTTATGCGTTTTCGCAAGGCAAGGCCGATGGTGCGTTGAGCCTGGATGAGACCCTGGCCAATGTTCGCGCCATTGTCGCGGCAACGGATCTGCCGGTGGCCGTGGATCTGGAAAACGGTTTTGCCGATGACCCGGCCGACTGCGCCCAGAGCCTGTTACGCGCCGCCGAGGCGGGTGCTGTGGGTGGTTCGATCGAAGATGCCACTGGCCACCCTGATGCGCCGATCTACTGTTTCGAGCACGCCGTGGCGCGCATTGAGGCCGCTGTCGCGGCGGTGCGCACGCTAGCGTTTCCCTTCGTTCTGACCGCCCGTGCGGAAAACTACCTGCACGGCAATCCCGATATCAACGACACCATCCGCCGTTTGCAGGCCTTCGCCGAAGCGGGCGCCGACGTGTTGTACGCACCGGGCTTGCGCACTGCCGAAGAAGTGCTGGCGGTGGTCCGTGCCGTGGCGCCGAAACCGGTGAATGTGTTGATGTCTGGCGGTTTGCAACTGACGGTGCAGCAGTTGCAGGACATGGGCGTGCGGCGCGTCAGCACCGGTTCGGCCTTGGCGCTGGCGGCGTTTGGCGAGTTTTTCCGCGCCGCTGAAGAAATCCAGCAGTCGGGCAGCTTTGGCTTCACATCGCAGTCGATGCCGTACGCCAAGGCCAATCAATTGTTCAAAGGCTGAGCATGGGGCGCTGGATTTTCTGGTTGATCCTGTTGGCGCTGGGCGGGGCTGCGGTCAGTGTCTGGCGCGGTTGGGTGGACGTGCCGGCGCAGTGGGATCCGTGGGCGCCGCTGGATATCAAAGCCCCGCCCAATTGGCTCACCGGTTACAAGCTGATGCGCCTGCGCAGTGATCCGGCACTTTGTGCCCAGGCCCTGAGCAGTTCGGATCTGCGCGTTTCACCGCAATCTGACAGTCCTGGCGCCAAGTGCCCGTTGATTGGCGCATTGCGCGTACAAGGTGGTCAGGCCGCGCTGAGCAGCAGTTTCCTCGCCAGTTGCCCGTTGGCGGTGGCTTACGCGATGTTCGAACATCATTCCCTGCAACCGGCCGCGCAGGCCGTTTACGGGCAGAAGGTCGCGCGCCTCGATCACCTTGGCAGCTTCGCCTGCCGCAATGTCTATAACCGCGAGAGCGGGGCGCTTAGCCGTCACGCCAGCGCCGATGCGCTGGATATCGCCGGTTTTCGTCTGGCTGACGGGCGCAGCATCAGCGTGCTCAAGGATTGGCCCAAGGACAATCAGGACGCACGCTTCCTGCGTCACGTGCGTGACGGCGCCTGCGAGGCGTTCAGTGTGGTCTTGAGCCCGGATTACAACGCAGCCCATCGCAATCACTTTCATGTCGATGTCGGGCGCTGGAGCGTGTGTCGCTGAGGTTTACGCGGCGAGGCGCAGGTTCTGCAGAACGATCGGGCGTGCCCAGCCGTTATCGAAGTCCAGAGCTTTTTGCTGCTCGACAATTTCTTCCGGCGGGAACGGCGGATACGGTTTTTGCAGCAGATCAAGGTCGAACTCGGCGATTGGCAGGTACAGCGGCTTCTTCTGTGGTGCCGGACCAGGTTCTGGCATTGGCTGACCATTATTGATAACGATCGGGCGGACCCAGCTGCTGTCGAAATCCTGCAGTTCCTGCTGGGCTTTGAGTTCCTCCGGCGGGAACGGTGGGAACGGCTTGTCGAGCAATTCCATCTCGAACTCGGCGATCGGCAGGAACAACGGCTCCGGCGGACGCACTTGGGTTTCGACCACATCGCACTCGCGCTGGCTGACGATGTGCGCGTGCAGTTCGCTGCCGATGGTTGGTTCTTGCGGGCTGTTCAGGTCAACCGGTGGGAACGTGCCGCAGGCTGGCACCACTTCACTCGACTGTTCAGCCAGCGCCTGGGCAAAGAAATCCTGCCACAGGTGACTGACGCCGCTCAGTGCTTGAGTGTTATGACGGCTGAAATCGCCATGGGGCGAAATGTAGCCAATCGATGTGGGAAGAATGCCTGACATTTTTTTCGGTTGACGCTCAGCTCTGGCAAAATGCGCGTTGAATGGTTTATCGGCGGCTTTTGTCGATCCTTAACTTTTTTGAGCGTTTTTTCATGATCGAGTCACCCGCGGCCTGCCGCATCCATGTCCAGGCCCTCGCCGCGACGTTTCAAGCGCAAGCCGAGCAATGGGCCGAACGTCTGGGCCTGCCGCTCGCCGAGGCTGACGGCGAGTTCGCCTTGCAGGTCGGCGAGCAGGGATTGCAGCTGCAACAGCTCGGCCCGGACGCACCGGGGCCGGTGCGGGTCGACTTTGTCGAGGGCGGCGCGGCGCATCGGCGTTTGTACGGCGGCGGTAGCGGGCAGATGATCGCCAAAGCGGTCGGTATCGCCCAAGGCGTGCGCCCGCGCGTGCTGGATGCCACGGCGGGGCTGGGCAAGGATGCGTTCGTCCTCGCCAGCCTCGGCTGTGAAATGAGCCTGATCGAGCGCCAGCCGTTGATTGGCGCGCTGCTGGAAGACGGTCTGGCGCGGGCGGCGGAGGATTTCGACGTAGCGCCGATCGTGGCGCGGATGAAGCTGCTCAAGGGCAATTCCATCGAGGTCATGCGCCATTGGGAAGGCGAGCCGCCGCAGGTGATCTATCTCGACCCGATGTTTCCGCACCGTGAGAAAACCGCGCTGGTGAAAAAGGAAATGCGCCTGTTCCGGCCCCTGGTCGGCGATGACCCGGATGCACCAGCCTTGCTCGAAGCCGCGCTGGCGTTGGCCACGCACCGGGTCGTGGTCAAGCGCCCGCGCAAAGCGCCTTGCATTGACGGGCCGAAGCCTAGCCATGCGCTGGATGGCAAGTCGAGCCGGTATGACATTTACCCGAAAAAAGCGCTAAAACCTTAACAGCAGCTTCGAGTGGCAAGCTACAAGCTGCAAGCCAAAGCGAGAGTCTGCGCCGTCGCTTGTAGCTAGAAGCTAGAAGCTTGCAGCTGCCTATCTCCGATAGGCTCGCATAAACAACCCCACCACCTCGCGCACATGGCTCTCCGCCGCGTCGCCAGTCAGCGGCTCACCGCAGCCATACAACAAACGAAAATTCCCCGCGCCCTTGATCAGGCAGAAGAAGTGCTCGGCCGCGTTGCGTGGTTGGTCGATGCTCAGCGCGCCAGTTTCGTTGATTTTCGCCAGAAGCCCCTCCATGCCGTTCACCACGCGCTCCGGGCCGGCCTGGAAAAAGATCAGCGACAGGTTCGGGTCCTGACTGCCCAGCGCCATGATCAGCCGGTGCAGATTTACCGATTCCTCACTGTTGATCAGTTGATGAAAGCCTCGGGCAATGTTCAGCAACACATTTTCCACCGCAATGCCTTCCGGCAATTCGAAGAACAGCGGCGGTAATTGTTCTTCGCATTTGGCCACCACCGCGGCAGAGAACAAGGTCTCCTTGTCGTTGAAATGGCTGTAGACCGTCAGCTTTGACACGCCGGCCTCGCTGGCCACCGCGTCCATGCTGGTGTTGGCGTAACCGTGCGTAAGAAAGAGGATTTTCGCCGCGTCGAGGATGGCTTGGCGCTTGGCCAGATCCTTGGGGCGGCCTGGGCCGTTTGGAGCTGCAGGATTGTTCGACATTCTTCGCTTTTAATACTGGACTGGTGAGTTTGCTATTAATACCATACCGGCCAGTATAAATATTCCAAGCACCATTAGCGAAAGGTCCGTCACCATGTTCCGCCATGCGTTGTCCTTTGCACTGCCAGCGAGTCTGGCGTTTCTGTTGTCGGCGTGCGGTCAGGAAGAGGTGACGCAAGTCACCGTGCGACCGGCCATGGTGGTGCAGCCAGAGCCTTCGGCGCAGGCGATGGAAAGTTATCCCGGTGAAGTCCGTGCGCGTTACGAGCCGGACCTGGCGTTTCGTATTGGCGGCAAAGTCAGCCGACGAGTGGTCGATGAAGGCCAGCGCGTGAAAGCGGACCAGCCCTTGGCCGAACTCGATCCGCAGGATGTACGCCTGCAACTGGAAGCCACGCGCGCCCAGGTCGCTGCCGCCGAAGCCAATCTGAATCTGGTGCGCGCCGAGCGGGATCGCTACAAAACCCTGATGGAGCGGCAGATGGTCAGCCGCTCGGCCTACGACAACGCCGAAAATCTATACCGCTCCGGCGAAGCACGCCTTAAACAAATCAAAGCCGAATTCAACGTCTCCACCAACCAGGCCAGCTACGCGGTACTGCGCGCGCCGCAGGATGGCGTAGTGGCCAAGCGTTCGGTGGAGGTTGGTCAAGTGGTCGCTGCCGGGCAAACCGTGTTCACCCTCGCCACCGACGGTGAACGTGAAGTCTTGATCAGCCTGCCGGAGCAAAGCTTCGGCCGCTTCAAGGTCGGCCAGCCGGTTACCGTCGAATTGTGGACCCAGCAGAACCAGCGCTTCGCCGGGCAAATCCGCGAATTGTCGCCAGCGGCCGATCCGCGCTCGCGCACCTTTGCCGCACGGATTTCCTTTGCCAGCGGCAAAGTCCCGGCTGAGCTGGGCCAAAGCGCGCGGGTCTTCGTGCAATCTGCCGACAGCGTGTCCTTGTCGGTGCCGCTGTCGGCGCTCACTGCCGAAAACGGCGCGACCTACGTCTGGGTCGTCAGCGCCAACAATACCTTGAAGAAAACCCCGGTGCGCGTCGGCCCGTTCGGTGAAAAAACCGTACCGGTGCTCGAAGGCTTGAGCGCCAGCGACTGGGTGGTGGCAGCCGGGGTCCATGTGCTGCTCGAAGGTCAGCAGGTGCGGCCGGTGGATCGCTCCAACCGCGTGGTCAATCTGGCGAACAAGGAGTAAGCCCCGATGCGCTTCAACCTCTCCGAATGGGCGCTGCGTAATCGCCAGATCGTACTGTTCCTGATGCTTTTGCTCGCCGTTGTTGGCGCGTTGTCCTACACCAAACTGGGCCAGAGCGAAGATCCGCCGTTCACCTTCAAGGCCATGGTCATTCAGACCCGCTGGCCCGGCGCGACGGCGCAGGAAGTCTCGCGTCAGGTCACCGAGCGCATAGAAAAGAAGCTGATGGAAACCGGAGAATACGAACGCATCATGTCGTTCTCCCGCCCCGGCGAATCGCAAGTCACTTTTATCGCCCGTGATTCGATGCACTCCAAGGACATTCCCGACCTCTGGTATCAGTTGCGCAAGAAAGTCGGCGATATTCGCCAGACCTTGCCGCCGGGCATTCAAGGGCCGTTTTTCAACGACGAGTTCGGTACCACGTTCGGCAATATCTATGCGCTGACGGGGGACGGTTTCGATTACGCCGTGCTCAAGGATTACGCCGATCGCATCCAGATCCAGCTGCAACGAGTCAAGGATGTCGGCAAGGTCGAACTGCTCGGGCTGCAGGACGAGAAAATCTGGGTCGAGCTGTCCAACGTCAAACTGGCAACCTTGGGTTTGCCGCTGGCCGCGGTGCAGCAAGCGCTGGAAGAGCAGAACGCGGTCTCCACGGCGGGGTTCTTCGAAACCGGCAGCGAGCGTTTGCAGCTACGGGTCTCGGGAAATTTTCAGACAGTCGATGAGATAAAGAACTTTCCGATTCGTGTCGCTGATCGTACGTTCCGCATCGCCGATATCGCTGACGTGCGTCGCGGTTTCAGCGATCCGCCGGCGCCGCGCATGCGGTTCATGGGCGACGATGCGATCGGTCTGGCTGTCGCGATGAAGGACGGTGGCGACATTCTGGTGCTCGGCAAAGCGCTGGAAACCGAGTTCTCGCGATTGCAGAAAAACCTCCCGGCCGGCATGCAACTGCGCAAGGTGTCCGACCAACCGGCAGCGGTGAAAACCGGCGTCGGCGAGTTCGTCCAGGTGTTGGTCGAAGCGCTGGCGATCGTGTTGCTGGTGAGCTTTTTCTCCCTCGGCGTACGCACCGGCATGGTCGTCGCGCTGACCATCCCGCTGGTGTTGGCGATGACCTTCGCCTGCATGTATTACCTGGGCATCGGTTTGCACAAGATTTCTCTCGGTGCGCTGGTGCTGGCGTTGGGGTTGCTGGTCGACGATGCGATCATCGCCGTGGAAATGATGGCGATCAAAATGGAACAGGGCTTCGATCGCATCCGCGCCGCGAGCTATGCCTGGACCAGCACCGCGTTCCCGATGCTCACCGGCACCTTGATCACCGCTGCCGGGTTTCTGCCGATTGCCACGGCACAGTCCGGCACTGGCGAATACACCCGTTCGATCTTCCAGGTGGTGACTATTGCACTGCTCGCGTCGTGGGTCGCGGCGGTGATGTTCGTGCCGTACCTGGGGGAAAAACTCCTGCCGGATCTGGCGAAGATTCACGCAGCCAAGCATGGCACCGGCGACGGTCAGCCAGACCCGTACGGCACGCCGTTCTATCAGCGGGTCCGGCGCTTGGTTGAATGGTGTGTGGCGCACCGCAAAACCGTGATCGTGCTGACCGTCGGGCTGTTCATCGCCTCGGTGATGCTGTTCCGCTTCGTCCCGCAACAGTTCTTCCCGGCCTCCAATCGACTGGAGCTGATGGTTGATCTGAAACTGGCCGAGGGCGTGTCGTTGGCTAACACGACCAGCGAGGTCAAACGCCTCGAAGCGCTGCTCAAGGAACATGCGGGTATCGACAATTATGTGGCTTATGTCGGCACCGGTTCGCCGCGCTTTTATCTGCCGCTCGATCAGCAGCTGCCGGCAGCGAGCTTCGCGCAGTTTGTGGTGTTGGCGAAAACCATCGAGGAGCGAGAGACGCTGCGTATGTGGTTGATTGACACCCTCAACGAGCAATTCCCGACGCTGCGCTCACGGGTCACACGTCTGGAGAATGGTCCGCCGGTTGGCTACCCGGTGCAGTTCCGCGTGACCGGCGAGCATATCGAAGAGGTTCGCGCGCTTGCCCGCAAGGTAGCGGCCAAGGTTCGGGAAAATCCGCATGTGGTCAATGTGCACCTGGATTGGGAGGAGCCGAGCAAAGTCGTTTACCTGAATATCGATCAGGAGCGCGCGCGGGCGCTGGGCGTGAGCACGGCGAATCTGGCGAAATTCCTGCAGAGTTCGTTGACCGGGTCGAGCGTCAGTCAGTACCGCGAAGACAACGAGTTGATCGAAATCCTCCTGCGCGGCACGGTGCATGAGCGCACCGAGTTGACGCTGCTGCCGAGTCTGGCGGTGCCGACCGATAACGGCCGCAGTGTCGCGCTGTCGCAGATTGCCACGCTGGAATATGGCTTCGAGGAAGGGATTATCTGGCACCGCAACCGCCTGCCGAACGTGACCGTGCGAGCGGATATTTATGGCAAGGAGCAGCCGGCAACGCTGGTCAAGCAGATCATGCCGACGCTGGATTCGATTCGCGCCGAATTGCCGGATGGCTACCTGCTGGATGTCGGTGGCACGGTGGAGGATTCCCAGCGCGGGCAGGCCTCGGTGAACGCCGGGGTGCCGATGTTCATCGTGGTGGTGCTGACGCTGTTGATGTTGCAGTTACGCAGTTTTTCGCGCACGGCGATGGTGTTTCTCACGGCGCCACTGGGGTTGATCGGGGTGACGTTGTTTCTGATGGTGTTCCGCCAGCCGTTCGGCTTTGTGGCGATGCTGGGGACAATTGCGTTGTCGGGGATGATCATGCGCAATTCGGTGATTCTGGTGGATCAGATCGAGCAGGATATCGCCTCCGGGCTCAAGCCATGGCAGGCGATTATCGAGGCGACCGTGCGGCGGTTCCGGCCGATTGTGCTGACGGCGCTGGCGGCGGTGCTGGCGATGATTCCGTTGTCGCGCAGTGTGTTCTTCGGGCCGATGGCGGTAGCGATCATGGGCGGGTTGATTGTGGCTACGGCGTTGACGCTGCTGTTTTTGCCGGCGTTGTATGCGGCCTGGTTCAGGGTTCGTCGGGAGGTTTGAGTCTTGGCGGCCTTGGGGCCGACCAGGCTCTTGGGGTTTTGGGTGAATATCCGGTTTTTTTGGGTGGTGCGGCTGGCGGTTTCGCCCTTACGGCGAGTCACCTTTTCCAGACGCCGAAAAGGTAACCGAAAAGGCTTGCTCCTGCGTCCGGCCCCTCGCGGGCTCGGGGTTCCTTCGCTCCGGGATCGATCCGGGCGCAGCGGCTACGGTTTGCTGCGCTGCACCTCCTTCCGCTGTGTCTGGCTGCGCCAGACGGTCGCTGCGCTCCCACGCCCGGATCAATCCCTGCGCTCAGCCTTCCGACGTCGCCGGTCACGCAAGATCAAAAGCACTCGAGCTTGCGCTCATTGTAATGAGTGGTGAGAAGCGGCGCATGGCTTGAGATTTGCGGTGGATTTTCCCCTCATCGGAACGCCGCCCGCCCAGCCCTCTCCCGAGGGAGAGGGAGCCGATCTTTGTGCTTTTCAAAATGTGTGTTCGACTCGGTATTCCATGTCGGTGTAACTTTCGCATCCACCACGGTCAGTCCCCTCTCCCTCCGGGAGAGGGCTAGGGTGAGGGAGCCGATTTTAGTTGGCTTCGAAGTTTTATGTTCGACTCGGTATTCCATGTCGGTGTGACTTTCGCATCCACCACGGTCAGTCCCCTCTCCCTCCGGGAGAGGGCTAGGGTGAGGGGCTTTTGATTTTTGACTGATTTCAAGCCTCAACCTTCAATGGCGGCGGCGACCAAGATCAGCAGCGAGATAAAAAGCAGGCGAGCTGGCACTCGGCCCGATGGTGGGCGCGGTTTTTGTGGGGGCTTGCCTGCAAGCGAAGGCGGCCGGGCAGCCGACGATTACTACTCTGACATGCTCCCACCGTCCTACATCTTTTTCAGAAACCTCCGATCTTGAGCCTCTGGGCGTCGAATGTTGTACTCCAGCTTCTGTTTTCCGCGATCCTTGAGTCTGCCCTGATGAAGAAGCCACCGAAATCAAGCGGCAGGACCGACCCTGTTTTCGAACTGTTGGCTCGTTCTCCCCATAAGGAACGTTTGGCAGATTATCTTGCGTTGCTAAAGCCAATGGATGATCAGGGCCGTTACCTGCCATTCGAGGCGCTGCGCTATCGCTGGGCTGCAGGGTTGGACGCGAATCTTTGTTGGGCGTTGGTAAAAAAGGCGCGGGCGGCGCAGTACATTAATCTGTTGCCGTTGGGCGAGCCGTTGCAATGGGGCAAATATGTGCAGACGCCGCTGGCGCAGAAAACCCTGTCTGTCGTGGATCGTCACACCAGTACGGCTGCGCTGGACTACATGACCAGTCAGATCGGTGAGCGGATGCACTTTTCTTATCTGCTCAATGATCTGATCGAAGATGAAGCCATCGCCAGTAGCCAGTTGGAAGGCGCGGCCACCACCACACGGGTGGCCAAGGACATGCTCAAGCATCAGCGCCAGCCGCGCACCCCCGACGAGCGCATGGTGCTGGGTAATTACCGGATGATGAATTTTGCCTGGGAACAACGTCACGAACCCTTGAGCGTGGCGTTGATCGCCGCGATCCATCAGGTCGGTGTCGAAGGGATCGATGACGAGCAATATTCTCCCGGAGTTTTCCGAGCCAATGATGAAGTCGTTGTGCAGGACGGCGCGGGCAACACCGTGCATCGGCCGCCGCCTCCTGCGGGTTTGGTTGCGCGGCTGGAGAAACTGTCGAATTGGGTCAACCTGTCCGACGGCTCAACACTAGAGAAGAATTATCTGCATCCCCTGATCAAGGCAATCACGCTGCACTTTGCCTTGGGCTATGAACATCCCTTTCGTGATGGAAACGGGCGGGTCGCCAGGGCGTTGTTTTATTGGTTGATGTTCAAAAACGAGTTCGCAGCTTTTCGCTATATCGCGATCAGTTTGCTATTGCGCAACGCGCCGGTGAAATACGGACGATCTTATTTACACACCGAGGCGGATGAGCTGGACCTGACCTATTTCATCGAATTTCAGTGCTCGGTCATCCAGCGTGCGGTGCTTGGATTCACAGACGTTTACCGCAGAACCGTTGCCTATACCGAAGACTTCGAGCGCTGGCTCATCAGTTCAGGCTTTTTCGAGCAACTGACAGAGAAACAGCGTGCGGTTTATCAAGTGGCAAAAAGTGGAGTTGCAAAAGAATTCACTGCCAACAATGTGGCGGGAAACTTTGTCTGTTCGTATGCCGAGGCTGCTTCGGCGTTAAAGGGACTGATTGAATTGCAGGTTTTCGAGCGAAGGAAGATGGGACGGGAATGGGTGTATTTTTTACGGAGCCCTCTACAAAAATGTAAGCACGGAGGCGAGTTGCTTCGCCCCCACGCCGTAACCGCTTAAAGCGTGCCAAACACCTTCTTCGCCAGACTCGTCGCCGCCGCTGCAGGATTCTGGCGCAACGTTTCTTCCTGCTTGCCGATCATCTCGAACAAACCATTGAGCGCCTGTTCAGTAACGTAGTTTTCGACGTTGGCGCTCTTCGCGTCGACCACGCCGAATGCCGCGGCCTGGCCGGCGAACGAGTTGTATTTCTGCGCGACGCCGACCTTGTCGGTGGCTTGTTTGACGATCGGCAGGAACTTGGCGCGGATCTGTTCGCGGCTGGATTTGTCGAGGTATTGGGTGGCCGAATCGTTGCCGCCGCTGAGGATGCCTTTGGCGTCGGCCACGCTCATTTTCTTCACCGCGTCGACGAGGATTGGCTGGGCCTGGGTCACGGCGGATTCCGCGGCTTTGTTCATCGCGGTTTCCAGTTCTTCGACCTGGGCGCCCATGCCGAAGGCTTTCATCTTGCTTGCGGCTTTACCGAGTTTGCCTGGCAATTCGATCTTCACTTCAGGGTTGTTGCTGAAGCCGCCCGGGGTGCCTAGTTGTTTGACGGCGATTTGTGCGCCTTGGGTCAGGGCATCCTTGAGGCCGCCGGCGGCGTCTTGTTGCGACAGGTCGCTGAGCGACAGAGCCAGGGCGTTGGCAGAGAGCATCAGGCCGGTGCAGATGGCGGCGAAGCGAAGGGTAGGGCGGCGCATGGCGGCTTCCTTGTGGCGGAACATGAATTAGCGGACGGCGTCGACGCGGATTTTCAGCGGCTGCGGGTCGCTGCCGTCGAGTTGCACGGCGTGGTTTTCGGTGGTGATGAACATCAGTTCACCATTGACCTCGATGCGCGCGCTGACCGAATAGCGATGGCCGGGTTTGACCTGCGCCGGATCGTAGCTCAAGTGGAACGGCAGCGGCACCTGGCCTTTGACAGGACCTTTGTGTTGGTCGAGGACGACGGCTGGCGCATCGGCCAAGGACACGTCTTGCAGGCTGACGCTTAAGGTTGCGCTCGGCGGCAGGGCGATGCGTTGCAGGTAGAACACTTCGCCGTCGAGGCTGGCTTTGCCGGCCGGGGTGGTGGATTGGCAGGCGCTGAGCAGCGTGGCGGCGGCAATGGTCAGCAGTTTTTTCATGGGTAAATTTCCTTTTAATGTGGGAGCGAGCCTGCTCGCGAAAGCGGTGGTTCAGTCAATATTTCCAGTGACTGAACAACCGTTTTCGCGAGCAGGCTCGCTCCTACAGGGATTTGCGTCAGGCCTGCGGCAATGCGGGGAGCTGATCAGCCGCATCTTCACTGCGATGCAGCGCCACCTGGCGGATCGACAAACGAATCTCCGCCGGCAGCACGCGCTTGGCCGCACCTTCGGCCAGTTCGCCGAGCAGTTCGTGGTAGCTGAGCTTGCCGGCTTCGTCGCGGCGCAGCACGTCGAGGTCGAGCATCGTCTGGATGAAGTGGCGGAACAGGCTCTTGTCGAAAAATTCTGGAGCGTTGAGGCCGTGCAGGATGGACAGACGCTGGGCCATGACCGTGCACAGGTCTTCCAGTTCTTCGGCGCTGATGCTGTTCTGGCCGCTGTTGAGCAGCAGGGACACGGTCATGTAGAAACGCTGCAAAGTCTGCGCGATGCTTTTTGACAGCAGCGTCAGCAGCACGAAATGTCGCGAGCTCGGTGCCGGGCGCAGGTACAGGTCCTTCTCGAAACGCAGCAGGCCTTGCTCGACAAACGCTTCCAGCCATTGATCAACTACACCGTCGAGCTCATCCAGGGTCCAGCGGATGAACAGCTCCGATTGCAAGTACGGATACAGCGCGCGGGTGTAGCGCAGGATCTGCTCGCGGCTCATGCGCGAGGTGCTCTGGAAGAAGCTCGCCAGCAGCGATGGCAGGGCGAAGATGTGCAACACGTTGTTGCGGTAGTAGGTCATCAGGACGGCATTCTGTTCGTCCAGATAAAGAATCTTGCCCAGCGCATCGTTCTGCTCGGCGAGCAGGTCCATGTCCTTCACATGCTCGATCAGCGCGCGGCCATCGCCTTCAGGCAGGGTGGTGTGCGGCGAGTACGGGACTTTGCGCAGCAGCGCCAGATACAGATCCAGCACCCGCGCCATGGCGCGATCATCCAGCGCCAGACGCGTGGTCGAGAGCAACGCCAGCGCTACCAGATTGACCGGGTTGATCGCAGCGGCTTCGTTGAGATGCTGAGCGACTTTTTCACCGAGGCGGTGGGTGGTTTCGTTGAGCCACGCCGGTTTGAACTGCGGACCGAGGTCCTGCTGGCGCCAGTCCGGTTGCTCGGCGTCGAGGAAATCGGCGAGTTTGATCGGCTGACCGAAGTTCACCGCGACCTGACCGAAACGCTGCTTGAGCGCGCCGATGACTTTGAAAATGTCGAAAATCGATTCTTTCTTCTTGCTTGCCCCGCGCAGTTCGCCGAGGTAAGTGCGACCTTCAAGCACGCGCTCATAGCCGATGTACACCGGCACAAACACGATCGGCATGCGTGACGAGCGCAGGAAGCTGCGCAGGGTGATCGCGAGCATGCCGGTTTTCGGTTGCAGCATGCGCCCGGTGCGCGAGCGGCCGCCTTCGACGAAGTATTCGACCGGGAAACCTTTGGTAAACAGCGTGTGCAGGTATTCGTTGAACACCGAGGTGTACAGCGGGTTGCCCTTGAACGTTCGGCGCATGAAAAACGCGCCGCCACGGCGCAGCAGGCTGCCGATCACCGGCATGTTGAGGTTTATCCCGGCGGCGATGTGCGGCGGAGTCAGGCCGTTGCGGAACAGCAGATACGACAGCAGCAGATAGTCGATGTGGCTGCGGTGGCACGGCACGTAGATTACTTCGTGACCCTGAGCGACCTCTTGCACGCCTTCGATGTGGTTGACCTTGATGCCGTCGTAAATCTTGTTCCAGAACCAGCTCAGTACCACTTCGAGGAAGCGGATCGCGGTGTAGGTATAGTCTGAGGCGATCTCGTTGCCGTAGCGCAGGGCCTGCGCCTTGGCTTTTTCCGGGGAGATGTTTTCGCGCTCGGCTTCGTCGAGGATCGCTTGCTTGACCAGCGGCTGATTGAGCAAGCCTTTGACCAGATTGCGCCGGTGGGAAATATCTGGGCCGATCACCGCCGCTTTCAGGTTGCGGAAGTGCACACGCAGAATCCGCTGGGCCATGCGCACGGTGCGTTCATGGCCCTTGTTGTGATCGATCAGCTCGCGCAGGTGGATCGGTGCGGAGAATTGCACGCGGGTTTTGCGGCCCAGGACAATGATGCTCAGCAAGCGCCGCAGACGGCCCGTGACCGCCCAGCTGTCGGCGAACAACAACTTCCACGGACTGTTTTCGCTGTCCGGCGATTGGCCCCAGAACACGCTGACCGGAATGATCTGCGCATCTTCGGCGGCGTTCTGCGACAGCGCGCTGACCAGTCGGGTCAAGGTCGGCGGCGCGCCGCGTTTGTCTTGACGACCGAGCCAGTCCGGATCCGGGGTCAGGTAGAAAAACGCTGCCGGCTCGATCAGCGCACCCACCGACACTGCCAGCACCGGACGCGGCAGGCCGGCCTTGGTGCACTCGGTGTCGACCACGGCCAGATCGGTCAGCGAAGGGTTTTGCAGGACGTAGAACACCGGACGACTGCGGTCGAGGTTGAGGGTGAACGACGACTGATTGATCGTCTCCGAGCGAACCCAGAGGTACAACAGTCGGCGCAGGGTGCCAAACACAAGACGGCGGAACGGGGAACGGGTCATACGGCTTCTGCGTGAGTGGATAAAACCGAGCGGTTGCTCAAGTGGGCGACAGTTTGCCGTATTGGGTGAAAATCGGCAAAAAAGCACCGAAGTAATCTCCTGTTGAGACTTTTTCCACCTGTCATATACTCGGCGCTCTGTTGCCGGTGCCCTTCGATGGACGTCGGACGCAGGCTGACGTTCCGCTGAGGCTTTCCTGCGAAAAGCCCATTCAATAATAAAAAAGGAGTACGAACAGATGGCAACACGCGAAACCGGCAATGTGAAGTGGTTCAACGACGCCAAGGGCTACGGCTTCATTCAGCGCGAAGACGGGGCGGACGTGTTTGTACACTACCGCGCGATTCGCGGCGAAGGGCACCGGTCGCTGACCGAGGGCCAGCAGGTTGAATACGCCGTGATCAGCGGCGAGAAGGGCTTGCAGGCGGAAGACGTTATCGGCCTGTAATACAAACCTTCATAGCGCCAAAAACCATTGTAGGAGTGAGCCTGCTCGCGATTGCGGTGTGTCAGTAGCATGGGTGTCGACTGACACACCGCAATCGCGAGCAGGCTCACTCCTACATGAGATTCGCGTTGCTCAGTGCTATGCGGTTTTCCAGGTGATTTCTTCTTCACCATCAGCGCTGATGCGAATCCAGCGATCGGCCGTCTCTTCACCTTCCTCTTCAACCCACGTCCCCGGTGCGCAGCGCACTTCGACGTTCAGCGCAGCAAAGGCTGCACGGGCGCAGGCGATGTCGTCGTCCCATGGGGTCTGGTCACTTTCCAGGTACAGGCTGTTCCACTTGCCCACGGCTTTCGGCAGCCAGGTCACCGGGATGGTGCCGGCCTTGCACTTGTACGTCTGACCTTGCTGCACCCAGTCGCTGCACGGGCCCAGCGCGGCGCCGAGCCAGGCGGAAATGGCCTTGTGGTCGACGTCGGCGTCTTTCAGGTAAATCTCGATATCCGGTTGGCGCATGGATGTCCTCACTGCGGGTCTGAAAAATCCATTCGCGGATTTAGCCGGCCCCGGGCACTCGCCCGGAACCAAAAGTTATTGAACAACGAAATAATCGTAGCGCATCGACACGGTGGTCTCGAACGGCTCGGCCTGTTCGATCACCGCCGCGCGACGCTCGGCACTGGCGCGCCAGCCATGAGGTGTCATCGCCAACAGGTTGGCGCGATCCTCGGGCTTGTCCAGCGTCAGTTTGAATTCCAACGTTTCACTGTGCGCCAGCGCCATGCCTTCGGGCACCAGGGCCAAATGCTTGTCGTCGGTGTATTCGCGCACTTCGTCGTACAGGCGCTCGCGCAGTTCCATCAAATGGCCGCGGGTCGGGCCGACTTTCATCAGACCGCCGCCCACGCTCAGCAGACGCTTGGCTTCATCCCAGTCCAGCGGACTGAAGACGCTGGCGAGAAACTGGCAACTGCCCGACGCCAACGGCACGCGCGCCATGCTGGCGATCAACCAGCTGATCGCCGGGTTACGCTTGCAGGCGCGTTTGACGGCCTCGCGGGAGATATCCAGAGCGTAACCGTCAGCGTTCGGCAAGGCCTCGGCGATCTGCGCGGTGTAGTAACCCTCGCCACAACCGATATCGACCCAGCGATCCGGCGCATAACCGGTCGCCAGTTCGGCCAGGCGCCTGGCCACCGGTGCGTAATGCCCGGCGTTCAAAAAGTCGCGGCGCGCCTCGACCATCGCCTGATTGTCGCCTGGATCACGGCTGTTCTTGTGCTGCACCGGCAACAGGTTCAGGTAACCCTGGCGCGCACGGTCGAAGCGGTGCCCGGCGGGGCAGACCACGCCGTTGTCGACCGCAGTCAGCGGTGCACTGCAGAGGGGGCAAGCGAGCATCAGGCGAGCAACTTGATCAGGGTCTGGTAGTAGATCTCGGTCAGCACATCGAGGTCCGCCGCCAGAACGCGCTCGTTGACCTGGTGAATGGTCGCGTTGACCGGCCCCAGTTCAACCACTTGCGTGCCCATGGTCGCGATGAAACGGCCATCGGAAGTGCCGCCGCTGGTGGACGCCTTGGTCTCGCGCCCGGTGATGGTCTTGATGCTCGCCGACACCGCGTCGAGCAGTGCGCCCGGTTCGGTGAGGAACGGCAGGCCGGACAGCGCCCAGTCGATGTGCCAGTCCAGACCGTGCTTGTCGAGGATATCGGCGACGCGTTTCTGCAGGCCTTCAACAGTCGATTCGGTGGAAAAGCGGAAGTTGAACACCGCCACCAGATCGCCCGGAATCACGTTGGTCGCACCGGTGCCGGAATTGACGTTGGAAATCTGGAAACTGGTCGGCGGGAAGAAATCGTTGCCGTGATCCCAATGCTCGGCGGCCAGTTCGGCCAGTGCCGGGGCGGCGAGGTGGATCGGGTTTTTCGCCAGATGCGGATAGGCGACGTGCCCCTGAATACCCTTGACCGTGAGCTTGGCGCCGAGCGAGCCGCGACGGCCATTCTTGACTACGTCGCCGACCAGCGTGGTGCTCGACGGTTCGCCGACGATGCACCAGTCCAGACGTTCATTGCGGGCGGCCAGACGCTCGACCACCGCTTTGGTGCCGTGATGTGCCGGGCCTTCTTCGTCGCTGGTGATCAGGAACGCGACCTTGCCCTTGTGGTTCGGGTAATCGGCGACGAAGCGCTCGGCGGCAACGGTCATCGACGCCAGGCTGCCTTTCATGTCCGCCGCACCACGGCCGCAGAGCATGCCGTGTTCGTCGATCACCGCGTTGAACGGGTCGATCTGCCACGCGCTGACCGGGCCGGTCGGCACCACGTCGGTGTGGCCGGCGAAGCACAGCACCGGGCCTTCACCGTTGCCGTGGGTAGCCCAGAAGTTATCCACATCTTCGATGCGCATCGGCTCCAGGGTAAAACCGGCATCGCCCAGGCGCTGCATCATCTGCTTCTGGCAATCGGCGTCGACCGGCGTCACGGACGGACGGCGGATCAGGTCGATGGCGAGCTGGAGGGTCGGCGAAAGGTCGGCGTGGGCCGTCATGGAAAACTCCGGAATCATGAATGTGGGCACGGACTAAATGTGGGAGCCAGCCTGCTGGCGATGACGGTGTGTCAGTCAAATCAACGGTGATGTTTGCACCGCTATCGCCAGCAGGCTGGCTCCCACAGGAATCAGGATAGCCCCGCAAAATGGCGGTTATCTTAAAGCAAAACGGCGACCATTGGCCGCCGTTTAGTGCATCGGTGCCGATTTAGACGACCGGCGCCGGTTCCTGCGCTGCGGCAGGTTTGGGCAGAGACGACAGGAACGCCATGATCAGCGCCGCCAGATACGGCAGCGATTGCACCAGCAGCATCACCACCCAGAAGCGCATGTCATTGCTCGGCATGCCATTGACCAGAAAGATCCCCAGCGCCGCGCCCCACAACAGCAGCATGATGAACACTTCTTCGCGCGCCTCGGAAATCGCCACCCAGAAACCATGGTTGTCGGCGTTTTTCGGCGTGCGGAAGAACGGAATGCTGGTGGTGAAGAAGCCGTACAGCACCGCTTTGGCGATGGTGTGCGACAACGCCAGCCCGGCCAGCGCCGCGCAGAACGCATCCTTGAGGTTGACGCCGACGGCGCGACGATAAAGGAAGATGATCTTGCCGACCTTGAACACGAACAGCGCCAGCGGCGGGATCGCGAAGATCAGCAGCGGCGGATCGACCCGCTGCGGCACGATGATCATCGCCGCCGACCACAGCAGCGCACCGACGGTAAAGAAGATGTTCATGCCGTCAGCGACCCACGGCAGCCAGCCGGCGAGGAAGTGGTAGCGCTGGCCGCGGGTCAGCTCGGTGTCCTTGCCGCGCAGCAGGCTGGCGGTGTGGCGCTTGATGATCTGGATCGCGCCATAGGCCCAACGGAAACGCTGTTTCTTGAAGTCGATAAACGTATCCGGCATCAGGCCTTTGCCGTAACTGTCGTGGTAATACGCCGCCGACAAGCCTTTTTCGAACACGCGCAGACCCAGTTCGGCGTCTTCACAAATGCACCAGTCGGCCCAGCCCAATTCTTCCAGGACCGAACGGCGGGTCATGGTCATGGTGCCGTGCTGAATGATCGCGTCGCGGTCGTTGCGGGTGACCATGCCGATATGGAAGAAGCCTTTGTATTCGGCGTAACAGAGCTTCTTGAAAGTGCTTTCGTTCTGGTCGCGATAATCCTGCGGCGACTGCACCACAGCAATTTTCGGATCAGCGAAGTGCGGCACCATGTGCTTGAGCCAGTTCGGGTGCACGCAATAATCGGAGTCGATTACCGCGATCACTTCGGCGTCCATGGCGGTGTGCGGAATCAGGTAGTTCAGCGCGCCACCCTTGAACCCGGCCAGCGGTGCAACGTGGAAAAACTTGAAGCGCGGGCCGAGGGTCGCGCAGTAGTCGCGCACCGGCTCCCAGACCGCCGGGTCCTTGGTGTTGTTGTCGATGATCAGCACTTCGTAGTCTGGATAATCGAGGGCGGCGAGGGCGTCGAGGGTCTGTTTGACCATCTCCGGCGGCTCGTTGTAGCACGGCACATGGATCGAGACTTTCGGGCGATAGCTGGAGTCGCCGACCACCGGCAGGAATTCACGCCGACGCTTGTGAATCCACACTGCTTCGGCCAGTTCATGGGCCTCGGTCAGTAATACGATGAATACCCCGAGGGCACCCAGCGCCAGGAGGAAACCCACTGTCAGGCTGAACCACGTGCTGTATTGCTGGCTGTAGTCGTAGCCGATGTACACCAGCACCGAACCGCAAAGGAACGCGATAAAGGTCAGGAACGTGCGACCGCGCTGGCGCAGGGCCGAGCCGTCGATCATCAGCAGGGTCAGCGACAACAGCGCCAGCACCACCGAGCCGATGGCCAGCACCCGCCACTGCGGGATCGCGACGACCGGGCCTTCGAAATTGAATTTCTGCTGACGCGCTGCGTTGAACACGCCCCAGTAGGCGCCGACCGAGCCTTCGTCGCTGGCCTTCCACGGCTGATCGAACGCCTCGATCACGAAGTAGTTGAAGCCCTGACGGTTAAGCTTGTTGACCAGCGTACGCAGGTAGATGGCCTGATCGGCCGGCGACGCATCGGCACCACCGCGCATGCGACCGTTGCTCGGCCAGCCAACTTCGGAGAGCAGCAGTGGCTTTTTCGGGAACAGCTTCTTCAGGTCGCGCGCGCGGTCGAAGACGAACTGGCCGGCCTTGTCGACCGGAATGAATTCCCAGTACGGCAGAACGTGGGCGGCGATCAGGTCAACGTGTTTGGCCAATTGTGGGTATTTCTCCCAGATGTGCCATTGCTCGGACGTCGTTACCGGCACTTTGACCGCAGCACGCACGCGATCCAGCAGAACGATCAGCGCTTCGGGAGTGATTTCTTCACGGAACAGCGCCTCGTTGCCGACCACCACGCGCACCACGCTGCGCGAAGTGTTGGCCAGTTCGATGGCTTTGGCGATTTCTCGTTCGTTGCGCTCCTGATCGGGGCTGATCCAGATACCGAGGGTCACACGCAAACCAAACTCTTCTGCCAGTTTGGGGATGTCACCCAACGAGCCGTCGACCGAGTAGATGCGGATGTTGTCCGTCAGCTTGCTCATGATCTCCAGATCACGGCGCATTTCGTCGTCAGTCGGGTACTGGTCTTTCTGTGGGAATTGTCCCTGTTGGAATGGCGAATAAGAGAAACCGGAGATCTGTTCCGGCCAGTTCGGCGCTGACACCGGACGGTTGATCAACGCCCAGAAACCGCTGAAAAGGGCAGCGATGGCCAGCACGACCACCAGGTTGAGTCCAAATTTACGCGATGACATAGCTATTTCGGGTTCCAAAGGCTGTGGAACGAAGGATCGGTCGGATAGACGCCCGAGGGGCGCGCATCCTACACCGGCGCTTCACCAGTCGTACAACTGACGGGAAAATGCCTGACATTGGGCAGTCGTCTCTGACTTAAGTTCTTACACTTGTCGCTTGCAGCTTAAAACTTGTCGCTGCGTAGCCCTATAATGCGCGCCGGTTTTTGGGGTAATGGTCATGAGTACAGAAGATCCGCGGTTTGCAGGCATCGCCCGTTTGTATGGCATCGAAGGCCTGGAACGCTTGCGCGCCGCCCATGTGGCGATCGTCGGTGTCGGCGGTGTCGGTTCCTGGGCGGCGGAAGCCATGGCCCGTTGCGGTGTCGGCGAGATTTCGCTGTTTGACCTCGATGACGTCTGCGTCAGTAACGCCAACCGGCAGTTGCACGCACTGGACAGCACCGTCGGCAAGCCCAAGGTCGAGGTAATGGCCGAGCGTCTGCGCGGGATCAACCCGGACTGCACCGTGCATGCGGTGGCGGATTTCGTCACCCGTGACACCATGGCCGAATACATCACGCCGGACATCGACTGCGTGATCGACTGCATCGACGCAGTCAACGCCAAGGCAGCGCTGATCGCCTGGTGCAAGCGCCGCAAGATCCAGATCATCACCACCGGCGGCGCGGGCGGGCAGATCGACCCGACGCTGATCCAGGTGTGCGACCTCAACCGGACCTTCAACGATCCACTGGCCTCGAAGGTGCGTTCGACGTTGCGCCGCGATTACGGCTTCTCGCGCACCGTGACCCGGCATTACAGCGTGCCGTGCGTGTTTTCCACGGAACAGCTGCGCTATCCGAAGCCGGACGGCAGCATCTGTTTGCAGAAGAGTTTTGTTGGCGATGGCGTGAAACTGGACTGCGCGGGTGGGTTTGGCGCGGTGATGATGGTGACGGCAACGTTCGGCATGGTGGCCGCGACCAAGGCTGTGGACAAGATTGTGGCGGGGGTGCGGCGGCCTTCGGATCGTATCAAGCCTGACGCTTGATGCTGCCGGTGAGGGCCCTATCGCGAGCAGGCTCACTCCTACAGGGGAACGCGTTCAAAATGTAGGAGTGAGCCTGCTCGCGATGGCTGCGAAGCAGCCGCTTTTATCGAGCCAGGTCATTCATCCGCTGGAGCACGGCATTGAGGCCATTGCTGCGCGAGGGCGATAGCTGGCGCGACAGGCCGAGCTGATTAAACCAATCCGGCAAGTCGATTTGCTTTAAATCAGCCGCCGACAACCCGTTGACCCGCAACAGCAACAGTGTCACCAACCCGCGAATCATCCGCGCATCGCTGCTCGCCTTGAACTGCCAGTGACCGTCGCGCAACTCGCCGACCAGCCACACCTGACTTTCACAGCCATGCACGCGGTTGGCCTCGCATTTGTCTGCGTCATCCATCGGCGGCAAGCGATCACCAAACTGCATCAGCAAACGCGCCCGCTGTTCCCAGCCCGCCGCGTTCTGAAACGTCTGCAGCGCTTCGCTCGCTTCCATCGGCAGGCTCATCGCAACATCTCCAGCGCTTGATCCAGCGCCTCGAAAAAGCGCTCCAGATCTTCCGAATCGTTGTACAGCGCCAGCGATACGCGAATCGCTCCCGCCAGCTCAAAGCCTTTCATCAGCGGCATCGCGCAGTGATGCCCGGCGCGGACGGCGATGCCCTGTTCGGTGAGCAGATGCGCCAGATCGGCGTTATGCACCCCCTCGACGACGAAACTGGCCAGCGCCAGTTGCGGCTTGCCGAGCAGGCGGATGCCGTTGCGCGCGGCGAGACCGCGCAGCAAATAATCATGCAGCGCCGCCTCATGGGCAGACACCGCGTCCTGATCCAGACCGGCCAGATAATCGAGGGTCGCGCCGAGGCCGATCACGCTGGCAATCGGCGGGGTGCCTGCCTCGAAACCCAGCGGCGCCGGGCGGAAGCGCGAGTCGTGATAGTTGGCTTCCAGCACCATTTCGCCGCCAAACTGCCACGGCTTGAGCTGAGCAAGCGCCGCGTTGCGCCCGAACAGCACGCCGAGACCATCGGGGCCATACAGCTTGTGGCTGGAAAACACATAAAAGTCGCAACCCAGCGCCTGCACGTCATGCCGACCGTGGACCACGCCTTGCGCGCCGTCGACCACCGTCAGCGCGTTTTGCGCTTTGGCCATGCCGAGCAACGCGGTCAGTGGCTGCCAGGCACCGAGCACGTTGGACAACTGACTCACCGCGAGCAAACGCGTACGTGGGCCGATCAGGTGCACAGCAGCAGCGAGGTCGATCAGACCGTCAGCGTCCAGCGGCAGGATCACCAGTTTCAACTGTCGCCGCTGGGCCAATTGCTGCCACGGCAGCAGATTGGCGTGGTGCTCGAGGGCGCTGATGACAACTTCATCGCCCGGCTGGAATAAGTGTTCCAGCCCATAAGCCAGAAGATTCAGCGCGCTGGTGGCGCCGTGGGTAAAAATGATTTGCCCGCGGTCACCGGCATTCAGCCACTGCGCAACCTTGTGCCGACTGTCTTCGAACGCCTGCGTGGCATGCGCGCCCGGCAGGTGCTGCGCGCGGTGCACATTGGCTGCGCCGTTGGCGTAGTAATGCGACAGCGCATCGAGCAGGGCTAGCGGTTTTTGCGTGGTGGCGGCGTTGTCCAGATAGGTCTGGTCCTGCCGTTGCAGAGCGGCGATGGCCGGAAAGTCGGCGCGCCAGGGGGAGGGAATCATCATGTGTTCAGCCCTGTGAAATTGGGCGGGGTGTACGCTGCCCCTGTAGGAGTGAGCCTGCTCGCGATGGCGGTGTGTCAGTCAACCTTACAGCTACTGATCCAACGCCATCGCGAGCAGGCTCACTCCTACAATGAGTCGACCGCGTGCTTAGTTGTGAGCGTGCAGCGCTTCGTTCAATTCGATCGCCGATTTGTGGGTTTTGCACTCCACGGCACCGGTTTCCGAGTTGCGACGGAACAGCAGGTCGGTCTGGCCTGCCAGCTCACGTGCCTTCACCACTTTAACCAGGTTGTTGTGCTCGTCCAGCAGCGCGACCTTGGTGCCGGCTGTCACGTACAAACCCGATTCAACGGTGTTGCGGTCGCCCAGCGGAATGCCGATACCGGCGTTGGCGCCGATCAGGCAGCCTTCGCCGACCTTGATCACGATGTTGCCGCCGCCCGACAGGGTGCCCATGGTCGAGCAACCGCCGCCCAGGTCCGAACCCTTGCCGACGAAGACGCCAGCGGACACGCGGCCTTCGATCATGCCCGGGCCTTCGGTGCCGGCGTTGAAGTTGATGAAGCCTTCGTGCATCACGGTGGTGCCTTCACCGACGTAGGCGCCCAGACGCAGACGCGCGGCGTCAGCGATACGCACCCCGGCCGGAACCACGTAGTCGGTCATTTTCGGGAACTTGTCCACCGAGAAGACTTCCAGCAGCTCGCCGCGCAGGCGGGCTTCGAGTTGCATTTCCGCCAGTTCGCTCAGGTCAATGGCGCCCTGGCTGGTCCAGGCTACGTTCGGTAGCAACGGGAAAATGCCGGCCAGGCTAACGCCGTGTGGCTTGACCAGACGGTGCGACAGCAAGTGCAGCTTCAGATAGGCCTCAGGCGTCGAGGTCAGCTGTGCGTCTTCAGCCAGCAGGGTCGCCACCAGCGGCTTGTGGCTCTCGGCCAGACGGGTCAGCAGTTTGCCTTGCACGGCGTCGATGCCTTTTACCGCTTCAGCCAGTTGCGCAGCCTGGGCGGTAGTGAAGGTGATGGCCTGGTTGCCTTCGGTGTAACCGAGGATCGGCGCAACGGCAGCGACCAGTTCGGCCGAAGGGTTGAGCAGTGGCTGTGCGTAGAACACTTCCAGCCACGCGCCTTGACGGTTCTGGGTGCCGATACCGAAAGCAATGCTGAACAGAGAATGGGACATGGGAATACCTCTACAAAGAGTGACGGGCTGCTTACTTCAGAGCGGCCGCGTAGATATCTGGCTTGAAGCCAATCAGGGTTCGGTCACCGAGATCGAGCACCGGGCGCTTGATCATCGAGGGTTGCGCGAGCATCAGTTCGATGGCTTTCGACTGGTCGAGATCGGCTTTGCGTTCGTCGTCGAGTTTGCGAAAGGTCGTGCCTGCGCGGTTCAGCACAGTCTGCCAGCCGTGTTCGTCACACCATTGGGTCAGGTGTTCACGGTCGATACCGGCGGTCTTGTAATCGTGGAAATCGTAGCTGACAGCGTGTTCATCGAGCCAGGTGCGCGCCTTTTTCATGGTGTCGCAGGCTTTGATGCCGAAAAGGTGCAATGTTTTGCTTAAAACGGCCAAGGAATCGCCCCCTTTGCAGGTGCTGGAAAAAAATGGTGTCGGATTATGCCATGACCAAACGGTTTCGCGGCGCCTGGCTTTATTTGGCAATGCAAAACCTGTGGGAGCCAGCCTGCTGGCGATAGCGTCGGATCATTCGATATCCATCTCAATGTGTAGCCGCCATCGCCAGCAGGCTGGCTCCCACAGGGATGGGTGCTCGACCGTGCGACATAGGTGCAACGGTCAGACGCATCCTGAGCGGTTAATATGGCAATTGAACGCTGTCGATGGTCCGGAATCTACGTTTTATGCAAACTGCTTACACTGTCCTGATCCTGCTCATGCTGGTCGGCGTCTCGCGTCTGATCGGCCGGATCGTTCCGCTGCCACTGCCGCTGGTGCAAATCGCCGCCGGCGCCTTGCTTGCCTGGCCGACCCTCGGCCTGCATGTGGCGCTCGATCCTGAGTTGTTCCTGTTTCTGTTCCTGCCACCGTTACTGTTTTCCGATGGCTGGCGCATGCCCAAGCGCGCGTTCTGGCAGTTGCGCGGGCCGATCCTGACCCTGGCGGTGGGTTTGGTGCTGTTTACCGTAGTCGGCGCCGGGTATTTCATTCACTGGTTATTGCCGACAATTCCACTGCCGGTGGCGTTTGCCCTGGCCGCGGTGTTGTCACCGACCGACGCCGTGGCTGTTTCGGCTATCGCGCAGAATCGTTTGCCGACTCCGTTGATGCATGTCTTGCAGGGCGAGGCGTTGATGAACGATGCCTCGGGTCTGGTGACGTTCAAGTTCGCCCTTGCGGCTGCCATCACCGGGGTGTTCTCACTGACCAACGCTGGCCTGAGTTTCGTTGTCGTGGCCCTCGGCGGACTGGCCGTCGGCGTGGCCTTGAGCTGGCTGGTCGGACGTTTGCGCGCATGGATGATCGCCCGCGGCTGGGACGATCCGGCCACGCATGTGGTGTTCATGTTGCTGCTGCCGTTCGCCGCGTATGTGCTGGCCGAACGTCTCGGCGTGTCGGGCATTCTCTCTGCAGTGGCGGCGGGGATGATGCAGAGCTGGCTCGATCTGCTGCCACGGCAGACCAGCACCCGACTGCTCAATCGCAGTGTCTGGTCATTGCTGGAGTTTGCCTTCAACGGTTTGATTTTCCTGCTGCTCGGCCTGCAATTGCCGGACATCATCAAGGCCGTGGTCAGCCACGAACCGACCTTGTGGCCAACGCTTTTTTATCGTTGCCTCGACGTGCTGGCGATCTTCCTCGCGCTGGTGTTGCTGCGCTTTGTCTGGGTGCAGAGCATCTGGCGCTTGTCGGTACTGCTGCGCCGTTTGCGCGGCAAGGGCGAGTTGACTCAAGTGCCGACCGCGCGTTCCTGCTGGTTGCTGACGGTCGGCGGCGTGCGCGGGGCGGTGACGCTGGCGGGCGTGATGTCGGTGCCGATGTTGATCGGCGCGCAGGCGTTTCCCGAGCGTGATCTGCTGATCTTCATCGCTGCCGGGGTAATCCTGCTGTCGCTGGTCTCGGCGTGCATCGCCTTGCCGTGGCTGTTGCGCGGTATCGAAAAGAGTCCCGACGACAAGCGTCGTCAGGAAGTACGCGACGCCTGGCGCAAAACCGCCGAGGCGGCGATTCATGCGCTTGAGACCGAAGAGGCCGTCCCGCAGGACGCCGCGCAAGCGGCACTGGCGGCCGAACTGAAGGCGCGGATCATGTCCGAATATCGCCATCAGCTCGACGTGTTCAATGATTCTGCGGAAGCTCAGGCGTTGGCCTTCCAGATGGATCTGCTCGAACGTCGCTTGCGTTTGAAGGCGCTGCGGGCGCAGCGTCTGGAGTTGTACAGCCTGAGCCGTCATCACCAGATCGGCGATGACGTCCTCAGAGAAGTGCTTGGCGAACTGGACATGAGCGAGGCCAATCTGGGGCAGGTGAAGTAGCCCGCCGCAGTGCCCGCATCAGACCTTCTGCTGCGGGCAACGGTTTATTTGTGGCGGGTGACGAACGCGCGAATACGCTCCGCCGCTTCGACACATTCGGCCAACGGCGCAACCAGCGCCATGCGTACCCGACCGGCGCCCGGATTGACGCCGTCCACATCGCGGGACAGGTAGGAACCCGGTACCACGGTCACATGCTCCTGCTCGAACAGGTCGCGGCAGAATGCGGCGTCGTCGCCTTGCACGTTCGGCCACAGGTAGAAGCTGCCATCCGGGCGCTGCACGTCCATCACCGGGCTGAGGATTGCCAGCACGGCATCGAACTTTTCGCGGTACAGCGCACGGTTGGCGCGTACGTGAACTTCATCGTTCCACGCGGCCACGCTGGCCAGCTGGGTTTGCACCGGCATTGCGCAGCCGTGGTAGGTGCGATACAGCAGGAAGCCTTTGAGGATATCGGCGTCACCGGCCACAAAGCCGGAACGCAGGCCCGGCAGGTTGGAACGCTTGGACAGGCTGTGGAACACCACGCAGCGCTTGAAGTCCTGGCGACCCAGTTCAACGCAAGCAGTGAGCAGCCCCGGCGGCGGGGTTTGTTCGTCGAAATACAGTTCGCTGTAGCACTCGTCAGCGGCGATTACGAAATCGTACTGGTCGGCCAACGCGATCAGCTTTTTCAGGGTTTCGACCGGAATCAACGCGCCGGTCGGGTTGCCCGGCGAGCACAGGAACAAAATCTGGCAGCGCTTCCAGATGTCCGGGGAAACGGCATCGAAGTCCGGGTTGAAGCCGTTCTCGTCGAGGCACGGCAGGTAGTGCGGCTTGGCTCCGGCAAGAAATGCCGCGCCTTCGTAGATCTGATAGAACGGGTTAGGGCTGACCACTAGCGCATCGTCACCACGATTGACCACGGTCTGGGTGAAGGCGAACAGCGCTTCGCGGGTGCCGTTGACCGGCAGCACGTTGCGCGCCGGGTCGATCCAGCCGTTCGGCACGCCGAAACGCCGCTCGCACCAGCCGGCAATGGCTTCACGCAGGGCCGGAATGCCGAGAGTGGTCGGGTACACCGCCATCTGGTCGAGACTGTTCGCCAGTGCCTCGGCGACAAAACTCGGCGAACGGTGTTTCGGCTCGCCGATCGACAGGGCGATCGGGCGCTTGTCCGGGTTCGGCGTCACGGTGCCGAGCAGGGCGCGCAGCTTTTCGAACGGGTACGGCTGGAGCTGGTTCAGGGCGTTGTTCATGGGGGCCTCGGTCAATGTGGGGCAAGACTCCAGAACTGAGCCGTTCACCGAACCTGTAGGAGTGAGCCTGCTCGCGATGAGGGCCGCACATTCAATATTCATGCAAGCTGGTGCATCGCCATCGCGAGCAGGCTCACTCCTGCAAGGGTTTTGGTTAACAGGCTGAAGTCGGAGTGTTCCTTCCCACCGGGGTAATGGATGGGTTCAGATACTGATTCGGGACAGCTTGATATCCGGTTCCTGGTTGACGCTCAACTGCTCGACGATCGCATCCTGCAGGCGGCTGCACAGCAAGGGATCGGACAGCGGTTGATTGTGCGCGTCGGTGATGAAGAACACGTCTTCCACGCGCTCGCCCAAGGTCGCAATCTTGGCGTTCTGCAGCGACAGGTCGAACTCGAGGAAAATCCCGCCGATCCGCGCCAGCAGTCCCGGACGATCGGGCGCGGTCAGTTCCAGCACCGTCAACTGGCGCTGCGCATCGTTGTGAATCGTCACCTGCGGCGCAAAGGCGAAATGCTTGAGCTGGCGCGGCACGCGACGCTGGATGATCGTCGGGTAGTCGTCCGGGTCACGCAGGGCTTCGGTCAAGCCTTCGCGAATCTGCTTGACCCGCGTAGGGTTGTCGCCGATCGACTCACCTTCGTTGTCGAGCACGATGTAGGTGTCGAGGGTGAACTGGCTGCTGGACGTAATGACGCGGGCGTCGTGAATGTTCAGGTTCAACTGGTCCATCGCCGCCACGGTCACCGCGAAGAAGTCATGCTGGTCGGGCGCATAAATGAAGATCTGCGTACCACCTTCGAACTCGCGCTGGGTGGTCTCCTTGATCAGCACCAGCGGCCCGCCGTCCACCGGCTGCTGCAGGATCGCATCGCTGTGCCAGGCCACGTCGCCAGCGGTGTGACGCAGGAAATAGTCATCGCCCAGTTGCGCCCACAATTGCTCGACATCGTCCGGGTCGGTGCCACCTCGCACGAGAATATCCAGCGCGGCGCTTTGCGTCTGGCGGATCTGTTCTTCGCGATCCACCGGATTTTCCAGGCCACGGCGCAGGGCGCGTTTGGTCTCGGTGTAGAGCTGGCGCAGCAGGCTGGCGCGCCATGAATTCCATAGCGTTGGATTGGTCGCGTTGATATCCGCCACCGTCAGCACGTAGAGATAGTCGAGACGGGTTTCATCGCCGACCGCCAAGGCAAAGTCGTGGATCACCTGTGGATCGGACAGATCCTTGCGCTGGGCGGTGGTCGACATCACCAGGTGGTTTTGCACCAGCCAGACGATCAGGCGGCTGTCCCACATTGGCAATTGGTGACGCTGGCAGAATGCTTCGGCATCGACCGCGCCGATTTCCGAGTGGTCGCCATGCCGGCCCTTGCCGATGTCGTGGTACAGGCCCGCCATATAGATCAGTTCAGGCTTGGGCAGCTTGGCCATCAACTTGGCGGCCAGCGGGAATTTCTCCGACACCTGGGTGTACTGCAATTTACGCAGGTGCTTGATCAGATTCAGCGTGTGCGCATCGACCGTATAGATGTGAAACAGGTCGTGCTGCATCTGCCCGACGATAAAGCCGAACTCCGGCAGATAGCGGCCAAGAATGCCGTAACGGTTCATTCGGCGCAGGTTGCGGTGGATGCCGATCTTGCACTTGAACAATTCAATGAACAGACTGGTGTTGCGAATATCGTTGCGGAAGTTGTCGTCGATCAGGTGGCGGTTTTCGCGCAGCAGACGAATGGTGTCGGCGCGCACGCCCTTGATCTCCGGCTGCTGGGCCATCAGCACGAATATCTCGAGCATGGCAAACGGCGTGCGGCGGAACACGTTGTCGTTGCGCGCCTCGATATAGCCGTCGTGCAGCTGGAAGCGCGAGTTGATCGGCTGCGGCGGCGCTTCGTCTTCCGGGGCGAGGATGACTTCTTCGAAGTGCTGGATGATCAAATCGCTGAGCTGGGCGATGCTCATGACCGTGCGGAAATACTGCTGCATGAAGTTCTCGACCGCCTGCTTGGCGTCGTCGCCTTCAAATCCGAGCAGGCCGGCGATGGTCCGCTGATGATCGAACAGCAAACGGTCTTCGGAGCGGCCGGCGAGCATGTGCAGGGCGTAGCGCACTTTCCACAGGAATTCCTGGGAGGAGGCGAGCAGGGCGTTTTCGCTTTCGACCAGAAAACCCTCGCCGGCGAGGGCGCGCAGATTCAGGGTACCGTACTGACGCCGGGCTACCCAGAGAATCGTCTGGATATCGCGCAGGCCGCCGGGCGAGCCTTTGACGTTGGGTTCGAGGTTGTATTCGGTGTCGTTGTACTTGTGGTGGCGGGCCTTTTGTTCGGCGCGCTTGGCCAGGAAAAACTCCTTGGCCGGCCACATGTGGGCGGTGCTGGTGACGTCGAGCATGCGCTGGCGCAGACGCTCGGGGCCGCAGATCGTGCGACTCTCCATCAGATTGGTGACCACGGTCAGGTCGGCGCGGGCCTCTTCGGCGCATTCATCGACCGAGCGCACGCTCTGCCCGACTTCCAGACCGATGTCCCACAGCAAGGTGAGAAAGCGCTCGATGGAATCACGGAAAACTTCGTGGTCGGCGCTGTCCAGCAAGATCAGCAAATCGATGTCGGAGTACGGATGCAGTTCACCGCGACCGTAGCCGCCGACCGCGACCAGCGCGATGTCGGCGTCTTCGCTCCAGTCAAATTGCTCCCAGGCCTTTTGCAGGATGTTATCGACGAACCAGGCACGGTCTTCGATCAGGCGGCGAATGTCGCGACCGTTACGAAAACGCGTGTCGAGGACCTCGCGGGCCTGGCGGATCGCCTTCTTGAACGCCGCGACAGGACTCGCTTTGAGGGCCAGTTCAGCCTGGAACTGGCCGCGGTCGAAGAGTTCGGGATCCACCTGCGGCATCGATTGGCTTTCCTTTATATGAGGCTGGGCGCGTTTACTTGATCAGGCCGAGATGCGCGGGATGGTGTCATCGCTGCGCAACGTGAAGATCTCATAGCCGGTGTCGGTCACCAACAGCGTGTGTTCCCACTGTGCCGAGAGCTTGCGGTCTTTGGTGATTGCGGTCCAGCCGTCGCCCAATACTTTGGTGTCGGCCTTGCCCTGGTTGATCATCGGCTCGATGGTGAAGGTCATGCCGGCCTTCAGTTCCATGCCGGTGCCAGCGCGACCGTAGTGCAGGATCTGTGGTTCTTCGTGGAACACCTTGCCGATACCGTGACCGCAGAATTCGCGAACCACCGAGAAGCCGTTCTTTTCGGCGTGCTTCTGGATCACTTCGCCGATGTCGCCAAGGCGGCAGCCTGGCTTGACGATCTCGATCGCCTTGTACATGCATTCCTGGGTGATCTGCGACAGGCGCTCGGCCCACACCGGCACTTCGCCGACGTGGAACATGCGGCTGGTGTCGCCGTGGTAACCGTCCTTGATCACGGTGACGTCGATGTTCAGGGTGTCGCCGTTTTTCAGCGGCTTGTCGTTCGGGATGCCGTGGCACACCACATGATTGATCGAGGTGCAGATCGACTTCGGATAGCCCTTGTAATTGAGCGGGGCGGGGATCGCTTGCTGCACGTCGACGATGTAGTCGTGGCAGATCTGGTTCAACTGATCGGTGGTCACGCCCGGTTTGACATGTTCGGCAATCATTTCCAGCACATCGGCGGCCAGTTTGCCGGCGACGCGCATGCCAGCGATGTCCTCGGGGGTTTTGAGGTTGACGGTCATACAGGCTCTCTCTGCGCTCGGCGGCGCTTGCGGATACAAACAGGGTGGCCGGTGTGGAATGGGCGACCCGAAAAACGCGATTCTAACAGACGTATGGCGCAATTCAGCGCCGGCGTGCATCGCTTCTCTCTATACAATGGTGCGCCTTGGGCCGATTCCAAGGGGGCGGCGCCCATGTCCCTGGTGCGAATACAGATTTCGGGTTCCGTTTCTGCGCACTCTGTGGTATAAAATGCGCCGCTTTCCGGGGATGCCCCGAAAGGCTTAAATCCACACACGTGTCGACACGATGACCTGGGTGCCCTTGGCTTGACGCCATTGGTTGGTCATTGGGATACGTGGAGGCCAAACCCGACTTATCAAGGAACTATCATGTCCCAAGTCAACATGCGCGATATGCTGAAGGCCGGTGTGCACTTCGGTCACCAAACCCGTTACTGGAATCCGAAAATGGGCAAGTACATTTTCGGCGCGCGCAACAAGATTCATATCATCAACCTTGAAAAAACCCTGCCAATGTTCAACGAAGCTCTGACTTTCGTAGAGCGCCTGGCCCAGGGCAAAAACAAGATTCTGTTCGTCGGCACCAAGCGTTCCGCTGGCAAGATCGTTGCTGAAGAAGCAGCACGTTGCGGTTCGCCGTACGTCGATCACCGCTGGTTGGGCGGCATGCTGACCAACTTCAAGACCATCCGTGCTTCCATCAAGCGTCTGCGTGACCTTGAAGTTCAAGCCGAAGACGGTACCTTCGCCAAGCTGACCAAGAAAGAAGCGCTGATGCGCTCCCGTGACCTGGAAAAGCTGGATCGTTCGCTGGGCGGCATCAAGGACATGGGCGGTCTGCCAGACGCACTGTTCGTGATCGACGTTGACCACGAGCGCATCGCGATCACCGAAGCCAACAAGCTGGGCATCCCGGTCATCGGCGTTGTCGATACCAACAGCAGCCCGGAAGGCGTTGACTACATCATCCCAGGCAACGATGACGCAATCCGCGCTATCCAGCTGTACATGGGTTCGATGGCTGACGCAGTGATCCGCGGTCGCAACAACGTTGCTGGCGGTACTGTAGAATTCGCAGCTGAAGAAACTCAGGCTGCAGCTGAGTAATTGACGCCCTGGCGTTGACTCAGTAAGCAAAAAGGGGGCTTGGCCCCCTTTTTGCCACCTCGAAAACCATTTGTCGGCGCCCACGGCACTGTTTGTAATGTGCGGCAGCTAACAAGGGTGGTTCGGGAAGAATTGAACGCCCGTTCGATCGGGTGGAATGGTTGAAAACCTATCCAAGAGGAATTTGAAAATGGCAGCAATTACTGCAGCGTTGGTCAAAGAACTGCGCGAGCGTACCGGCGAAGGCATGATGGACTGCAAGAAAGCCTTGGAAAAGGCTGACGGCGACATCGAAAAAGCCATTGATGACATGCGTGCTTCGGGCGCGATCAAGGCTGCGAAAAAAGCCGGCAACGTTGCCGCTGAAGGCGCAATCGCCATCAAATCGAATGACAAGGCAGCCGTGCTGCTGGAAGTCAACTCGCAGACCGACTTCCTGGCCCTGCAAGACGACTTCAAAAACTTCGTTGCTGCCAGCGTAGAAAAAGCTTTCGACGAAAAACTGACCGACGCAGCTCCGCTGATCGCCGCTCAGGAATCGGCTCGTGAGGCTCTGGTCGCCAAAGTCGGCGAGAACGTCAACATCCGTCGTCTGGTTCGCGTAGAGGGTGACGTTGTCGGCACTTACCTGCACGGTAACAAGATCGGTGTTGCTGTTGTCCTGAAAGGCGGTGACGTCGAGCTGGCCAAAGACATCGCAATGCACGTAGCTGCAAGCAACCCGGAATTCCTGCTGCCTTCGCAAGTCTCCGACGAAGCGATCGAGCGTGAGAAGGCTGTGTTCCTGCAACTGAACGAAGAGAAGATCAAAGGCAAGCCAGAAAACATTGTTGAGAACATGGTCAAGGGCCGTATCAGCAAGTTCCTGGCAGAAGCGAGCCTGGTCGAGCAGGCGTTCGTCAAGAACCCTGAAGTCAAGGTTGGCGAACTGGCCAAGAAAGCCGGTGCGGAAATCGTTTCCTTCACTTACTTCAAAGTAGGCGAAGGCATCGAGAAGCCGGTCGACAACTTCGCTGAAGAAGTTGCTGCCCAGCTGGCTGCCGCCAAGCAATAAGACGGTTTTCAAACTGTCGCCGAAAGAGGCTGCCCGCTCACGCGCGCAGCCTCTTTTCAGATCGGGTACCAGTTTTTTATTGGTTTCCGCTTGGAACTGACTTACAAAGCCATGTTCCGATGGCGCTGACGCAGCGCCAAGCTAGAGTGAACGGCAGCTGTAAACAGCTCGCACAGAATTTTAAATACGCCGCAGGAGAGATTCGCAATGGCTCAGCAGGGCAGTGGTTATCAGGCTCGCTATAAACGCATTCTACTCAAGCTTAGCGGCGAGGCCCTGATGGGCTCGGAAGAGTTCGGGATCGATCCAAAAGTGCTGGATCGGATGGCGCTGGAAGTCGGCCAGTTGGTCGGCATCGGCGTTCAGGTCGGTCTGGTGATCGGCGGTGGCAACCTGTTCCGCGGCGAAGCCTTGAGCAAAGCCGGCATGGATCGGGTCACGGGCGACCACATGGGCATGCTGGCCACTGTGATGAACGCTCTGGCCATGCGTGATGCGCTGGAACGTGCCAATATCTCGGCCATCGTGATGTCGGCCATTTCCATGGTCGGCGTGACCGATCACTACGATCGCCGCAAAGCCATGCGCCACCTGAACTCCAAGGACGTGGTGATCTTCGCTGCCGGTACCGGCAACCCGTTCTTCACCACGGATTCGGCAGCCTGCCTGCGCGCAATCGAAATCGACGCTGATGTCGTGCTCAAGGCGACCAAGGTTGATGGCGTTTACACCGCAGATCCATTCAAAGACCCGCATGCCGAGAAGTTCGATCATCTGACTTATGATGAAGTACTGGATCGCAAGCTGGGTGTCATGGACCTGACCGCTATCTGCCTGTGCCGCGATCACAAGATGCCGTTGCGCGTCTTCAACATGAACAAACCGGGCGCCCTGCTGAACATCGTTCATGGCGGCGCTGAAGGTACCCTGATCGAGGAAGGTCAACAATGATCAACGAAATCCAAAAAAACGCTAAAGAGCGCATGCAAAAATCGCTGGAGTCTCTGGCTCACGCGTTCGGCCAGATTCGTACCGGCAAGGCTCACCCGAGCATCCTGGGCAGCGTCATGGTGCCTTACTACGGTACTGACACCCCGCTGAGCAGCGTGGCCAACGTCACCGTCAAGGACTCGCGCACCCTGCAGGTTGTGGCCTTCGAGCGCAACATGCTCGCGGCCGTCGACAAGGCGATCCAGAGCGCCGGTCTGAACCTCAACCCGACCAACCTTGGCGAATTGCTGTTGATTCCGATGCCGGCCCTCACCGAGGAAACGCGCAAAGGCTTCACCAAGCAGGCCCGTAGCGCAGCGGAAGACGCGCGTGTTGCCGTGCGTAACATCCGTCGTGACGCGTTGGGTGATCTGAAGAAGCTGGTCAAGGACAAGGAAATCAGCGAAGACGAAGAGCGTCGTGCCATCGCTGATATCGACAAGCTGACCAAAGAGTCCGAGGCCCAGATCACCAAGGCCACGGACGAGAAAGAAAAAGACCTGATGGCCGTATAAGGGTCGAGCTTTAAATGGACAAGACCAAGCAGTCTGCGCCGTCCGCGGTGCCGCGCCATGTCGCGATCATCATGGATGGCAACAATCGCTGGGCGAAAAAGCGCTTTATGCCGGGTGTCGCCGGGCATAAAGCGGGCGTGGATGCTGTGCGTGCGGTGATCGAGGTGTGCGCCGAAGCCAAAGTCGAGGTGCTCACCCTGTTCGCGTTTTCCAGTGAGAACTGGCAGCGTCCAGCCGACGAAGTCAGTGCCTTGATGGACCTGTTCTTCAAGGCATTGCGTCGCGAGGCCAAGCGCCTCAACGACAACAACATCAGCCTGCGCATCATTGGCGACCGCTCGCGTTTTCATCCGGAGCTTCAGGCAGCCATGCGTGAAGCTGAAGCGATGACGGCGGGCGCCAACCGCTTCATCCTGCAGATCGCCGCCAACTACGGCGGTCAGTGGGATATCGCACAGGCAGCGCAGCGCCTGGCCCGTGAAGTCCAGGCCGGGCATTTGCGCCCCGAGGACATCACTCCGGATCTGCTGCAGACCTGTCTGGCAACCGGCGATCTGCCGTTGCCGGACCTGTGCATCCGCACGGGCGGTGAGCACCGCATCAGCAATTTCCTGCTGTGGCAGTTGGCCTACGCCGAGTTGTATTTCTCCGACCTGTTCTGGCCGGACTTCAAACACGATGCCATGCGCGGTGCGCTGGCTGATTTCGCTTCGCGCCAGCGTCGCTTCGGTAAAACGAGTGAGCAGGTCGAAGCTGGAGCCCGGGTTTAATGCTTAAACAACGAATCATCACTGCACTGATCCTGCTGCCGATTGCCTTGTGCGGGTTCTTCCTGCTTAAAGGCACTGGTTTTGCCCTGTTCATCGGGCTGGTCGTGTGCCTCGGTGCCTGGGAATGGGCGCGCCTGGCCGGCTTCGCTGCGCAGTCGTACCGCGTCGGTTTTGCTGCGGTCGTTGCGCTGTTGCTATTCATCATGCATGTGCTGCCCGGCCTCGCGCCTTGGGTGCTGGGCGCTTCGGTGCTCTGGTGGATCGTGGCAACGTACCTGGTATTGACCTATCCGCGTTCCAGTGCGCATTGGTCCAGTGCCGCCACCAAACTGGTGATCGGTCTGTTGATTCTGCTGCCGGCCTGGCAGGGCCTGGTGCAGATCAAGCAGTACCCGCTGGGTAACTGGCTGATCATGGCGGTGATGGTGCTGGTCTGGGGTGCCGATATCGGCGCTTATTTCTCGGGCCGCAAATTCGGCAAGCGCAAGCTGGCGCCGCACGTCAGTCCGGGCAAAAGCTGGGAAGGCGTATACGGTGGTCTGGCGCTGAGTCTGGTGATTACCGCGATTGTCGGGCTGGTGCGTGACTGGACCGTGGCCGAACTGCTCAAGGGCTTGATTGGCGCGGCCGTGATCGTTTTCATCTCGGTGGTCGGCGACCTGACCGAAAGCATGTTCAAGCGCCAGTCCGGCATCAAGGACAGCAGTAACCTGTTGCCCGGTCATGGTGGTGTGCTCGATCGCATCGACAGCCTCACGGCAGCGATTCCGGTATTTGCCGTGCTGCTGTGGATGGCTGCGCCGTGAGTCGCCCTCAGCAGATTACCGTGTTGGGTGCGACAGGCTCGATCGGCCTGAGCACGCTGGACGTCATTGCTCGTCATCCCGAGCGCTATCAGGTTTTCGCGCTGAGCGGCTTCAGTCGTCTGAGCGAGCTGCTTGCCTTGTGCGTGCGTCATGCGCCGCAATTTGCCGTGGTGCCACAAGCGGCCGCCGCGCGCAGTTTGCAGGACGATTTGCGTGCGGCCGGTTTGTCGACTCAAGTGCTGGTAGGCGAGGAGGGCTTGTGTCAGATCGCGTCCGCGCCGGAAGTCGATGCGGTGATGGCGGCAATCGTCGGTGCGGCGGGATTGCGTCCGACTCTGGCGGCCGTTGAGGCGGGCAAGAAAATCCTGCTGGCCAACAAGGAAGCGCTGGTGATGTCCGGCGCCTTGTTCATGCAGGCCGTGCGCAAGAGCGGTTCGGTGTTGCTGCCGATCGACAGCGAGCACAACGCGATTTTCCAGTGCATGCCACAGGATTTTGCCCGTGGGTTGGGCGCGGTCGGTGTCCGCCGGATCTTGCTCACAGCCTCTGGCGGTCCGTTCCGGCGGACGCCGATGAGCGAACTGGCGCATGTTTCACCCGATCAGGCCTGCGCGCATCCGAACTGGTCGATGGGGCGCAAGATCTCAGTCGATTCGGCGAGCATGATGAACAAAGGTCTCGAGCTGATCGAAGCCTGCTGGTTGTTCGACGCCAAGCCTGCGCAGGTGGAGGTGGTGATCCATCCGCAAAGCGTGATTCACTCGCTGGTTGATTACGTCGATGGCTCGGTGCTGGCGCAGTTGGGCAATCCCGACATGCGTACGCCGATCGCCAGTGCACTGGCATGGCCTGAGCGCATTGATTCCGGGGTAGCGCCGCTGGATCTGTTCGCCATTGCACGGCTGGACTTCGAAGCACCGGATGAAGGGCGCTTCCCTTGTCTGCGTCTGGCGCGGCAAGCTGCCGAGGCGGGCGACAGCGCTCCGGCAATGCTCAATGCGGCCAACGAAGTGGCGGTACAGGCGTTTCTCGACGGGCGGGTCCGGTACCTGGAAATCGCGAGTATCATCGAGGAGGTCTTGAGCCTCGAACCAGTGGTGGCCCTGGCTGATCTCGAGGCGGTGTTTACTGCCGATGCCAAGGCCCGTGATCTGGCGCGGCAATGGCTCAAGCGTCACGATCGATAGAATTTGCAATACATTGGCTACACGCGGCACTGAACAGGATTGCGGAGAAAGTAGATGAGCGCGCTCTATATGATTGCCGGCACCCTGATTGCTCTGGGTGTGCTGGTCACTTTTCACGAATTCGGCCACTTCTGGGTCGCGCGGCGCTGTGGCGTCAAGGTTCTACGCTTTTCCGTAGGCTTTGGCATGCCGTTGCTGCGCTGGCATGACAAGCAGGGCACCGAATTCGTGATCGCCGCGATTCCGCTGGGCGGCTACGTCAAGATGCTCGACGAGCGTGAAGGCGAGGTCCCGGTCGATCAGCTCGATCAGTCGTTCAACCGTAAAACCGTTCGTCAGCGTATCGCTATTGTTGCCGCCGGCCCCGTGGCCAACTTCCTTTTGGCGCTGGTGTTCTTCTGGGTGCTGGCCATGCTCGGCAGCGAGCAGGTGCGTCCGGTCATCGGTGCGGTCGAGTCCGGCAGCATTGCCGCCACGGCGGGTTTGAATGCAGGCGAGGAAATCGTCGCCATCGATGGCGAGCCGACCTCCGGATGGGCGGCGGTCAATCTGCAACTGGTACGGCGTCTCGGCGAGAGTGGTTCTCTGCAATTGCTGGTGCGCGAACAGGGTTCTACCGCGGATTCGCCGCGTGAACTGAAACTGGACAACTGGCTCAAGGGCGCCGATGAGCCGGATCCGATCCGTTCTCTGGGTATTCGCCCGTGGCGCCCGGCGTTGCCGCCGGTGCTCGCCGAACTCGACCCGAAAGGCCCGGCGCAGGCTGCTGGCCTGAAAACCGGCGATCGCTTGCTGGCGCTCGATGGCCAGCCGTTGAACGACTGGCAGCAAGTGGTCGATACCGTTCGTACGCGTCCTGATACCAAAATCATGCTGCGCATCGAGCGCGACAGTGCTCAAATCGACGTCCCGGTGACCTTGGCGGCGCGCGGTGAAAGCAAGGCGCCGAGCGGTTATCTGGGCGCGGGTGTCAAGGCAATCGACTGGCCACCGGAGATGATTCGCGAGGTCAGTTACGGCCCGTTGGCGGCAATTGGCGAGGGCGCCCGTCGCACTTGGACCATGAGCATTCTGACCCTCGATTCACTGAAGAAAATGCTGTTCGGCGAGCTCTCGGTAAAAAACTTGAGTGGACCGATAACCATTGCTAAAGTGGCGGGCGCTTCTGCCCAGTCGGGCGTCGCTGATTTCCTGAATTTCCTTGCTTATCTGAGTATTAGCCTGGGGGTTCTGAATTTGCTGCCTATTCCTGTACTGGATGGGGGGCATTTGTTGTTTTATCTGATCGAGTGGGCGCGTGGTCGTCCCTTGTCGGATCGGGTGCAAGGTTGGGGGATACAGATCGGTATCAGTTTGGTGGTCGGGGTGATGTTGCTTGCTCTGGTCAACGATCTGGGTCGACTGTAACGCTTCGCTGAATTGCGAATCTGCCGCATTTTGCGGCAGTTTGTTTATTGCCAGTTGGAATAAGAAAGGACTTCATGAAACGTCTGCTGCTAACTGCGGTTCTCACCGTATTGATGATCGCCGAAGTTCACGCCGAGTCCTTCACTATCTCTGATATTCGCGTCAATGGCCTCCAGCGGGTCTCCGCGGGTAGTGTCTTTGGTGCCTTGCCGTTGAACGTCGGCGAGCAGGCGGATGATCGTCGCCTGGTGGAATCCACTCGTGCGCTGTTCAAAACCGGTTTCTTTCAAGATATCCAGCTGGGCCGCGAAGGCAACGTTCTGGTGATTACGGTCGTCGAACGTCCGTCGGTTGCCAGTATCGAGATCGAAGGCAACAAGGCGATCTCGACCGAAGACCTGATGAAAGGCCTCAAGCAATCCGGTCTGGCCGAAGGCGAGATCTTCCAGCGCGCCACCCTCGAAGGTGTGCGTAACGAACTGCAGCGTCAGTACGTAGCGCAGGGTCGTTACTCGGCTACCGTCGATACCGAAGTGGTCTCGCAACCGCGCAACCGTGTTGGTCTGAAAGTGAAGATCAACGAAGGTACCGTTGCCGCGATTCAGCACATCAACGTGGTTGGCAACACGGTGTTCCCCGAGGAAGACCTGACCGACCTGTTCGAACTGAAAACCACCAACTGGCTGTCGTTCTTCAAGAACGACGACAAATATGCCCGTGAAAAACTATCCGGTGACCTGGAGCGTCTGCGTTCCTACTACCTGGACCGCGGCTATATCAACATGGATATTGCTTCGACCCAGGTGTCGATCACCCCGGACAAGAAGCACGTCTACATCACCGTCAACGTCACCGAAGGCGAGAAGTACACCGTTCGCGACGTCAAGCTCAGCGGTGATCTGAAAGTCCCTGAAGACCAGATCAAATCCCTGCTGCTGGTGCAGAAGGGCCAGGTGTTCTCGCGCAAGCTGATGACCACCACTTCCGAACTGATCACCCGCCGTTTGGGTAACGAGGGTTACACCTTCGCCAACGTCAACGGCGTGCCTCAGCCGCATGATGACGACCACACCGTCGATATCCTGTTTGCGGTCGATCCGGGCAAGCGTGCCTACGTCAATCGCATCAACTTCCGTGGCAACACCAAGTCCGAGGACGAAGTGCTGCGTCGCGAAATGCGTCAGATGGAAGGTGGCTGGGCTTCGACCTACCTGATCGACCAGTCCAAGACCCGTCTTGAGCGTCTGGGCTTCTTCAAGGAAGTCAACGTCGAGACCCCGGCTGTTCCGGGCGTAGATGACCAGGTCGACGTGAACTACGCCGTAGAAGAGCAGGCGTCCGGTTCGATTACCGCCAGCGTCGGTTTCGCCCAGAGTGCCGGTCTGATCCTCGGTGGTTCGATCACCCAGAACAACTTCCTCGGTACCGGTAACCGCGTCAGCATCGGTCTGACCCGCAGCGAATACCAGAGCCGCTACAACTTCGGCTACGTTGACCCCTACTGGACCGCCGATGGCGTGAGCCTGGGCTACAACGCGTTCTATCGCACCACCGACTACGATGAACTCGATGCCGATATCTCGAGCTACGCCGTAGACAGCCTGGGTGCCGGTGTGAACATTGGCTATCCGATCAGCGAGACTTCGCGTCTGACGTTCGGTCTGTCAGCCCAGCAGGACACGATCAACACCGGTCGTTACACCGTTGACGAGATCTTCGACTTCGTCGAGAAGGAAGGCGACAGCTACCTGAACTTCAAGGCTTCGGCCGGCTGGTCCGAGTCGACCCTGAACAAGGGCGTACTGCCGACCCGTGGTCGTTCCCAGAGCCTGACCCTGGAAAGCACCATTCCGGGCAGCGACCTGTCGTTCTTCAAGCTCGATTACCGTGGTCAGTTGTTCCAGCCGATCACTGAAAACTACACCCTGCGCCTGCATACAGAACTGGGTTATGGCGACGGTTATGGTTCGACCGATGGCTTGCCGTTCTATGAAAACTACTATGCGGGTGGTTTCAACTCGGTGCGCGGCTTCAAGGACAGCACCCTCGGTCCGCGCAGTACGCCGAGCCGCGGTACGAACCCGGGCACCATTGCGGACCCGGACCAGGATCCACTGCCGTTCGGTGGTAACGTCCTGATCCAGGGTGGCGTGGAAGTCCTGTTCCCGCTGCCGTTCGTGAAAGATCAGCGCTCCCTGCGTACCTCGGTATTCTGGGATGTCGGTAACGTATTTGACTCGCAGTGCAAGGACACTACGAACGCTAACGGTTCGTCGTCCAACACCAAGTGCAACGACATCAGTCTGAGCAACATGGCCAGTTCCGTGGGTGTGGGTGTGACCTGGGTCACCGCACTGGGTCCTCTGAGCTTCGCGTTGGCCATGCCGATCAAGAAACCGGATGACGCTGAAACTCAAGTGTTCCAATTCTCCCTCGGCCAGACGTTCTAAGCGTCTGACCCAAGATAACGACAATGGATTTTGTAGGAGTGCATCGTGCGTAAGTTGACTCAATTGGTTCTCCTGGCCTCCGTACTGGTGGCAGGCCCGGCATTTGCCGACATGAAAATTGCCGTTCTGAACTATCAAATGGCTCTGCTGGAATCCGACGCGGCGAAGAAATACGCCGTGGATGCCGAGAAGAAGTTCGGTCCGCAACTGACCAAGCTGAAGACTCTGGAAAGCAGCGCCAAGGGCATTCAGGATCGTCTGATGGCCGGTGGCGACAAGATGCAGCAAGGTGAGCGTGAGCGTCTGGAGCTGGAATTCAAGCAAAAGGCCCGTGACTTCCAGTTCCAGTCCAAAGAGCTGAACGAAGCCAAAGCTGTTGCCGACCGCGAAATGCTCAAGCAACTGAAGCCGAAACTGGACAGCGCTGTGGAAGAAGTCATCAAGAAAGGTGGTTTTGACCTGGTGTTCGAGCGTGGCGCAGTGATCGATGTCAAACCGCAATACGACATCACGCGCCAGGTTATCGAGCGCATGAATCAGCTGAAGTAACCCATGACTGTGACCATCAAGCTCGGCCAGTTGGCCGAGTTCCTCGGCGCCACCCTGCGTGGCGACCCCGAGAAGCAAATTACTGGGCTAGCCACTTTGCAAGAGGCTGGCCCAGCTCAGTTGAGCTTTCTGGCAAACCCTCAATACCGCAAATACCTGGCGGGCTCGCAGGCGGCAGCATTGCTGCTCAAGGAAGCCGACGCTGAAGGTTATGCCGGTAATGCGCTGGTGGTGCCGGATCCTTATCTGGCCTATGCGCGCCTCTCGCATTTGTTCGATCCCAAGCCGAAAGCGCCCGCGGGTATCCACCCTTCAGCGGTGATTGCTGCGGACGCGGTGGTTGATCCAACCGCCAGCATCGGGCCGTTTGTGGTGATCGAGGCTGGCGCACGGATCGGCGCACAAGTGACCCTTGGCGCGCATTGCGTTATCGGTGCGCGCAGCGAAATCGGCGATGGCGGCTGGCTCGCTCCGCGCGTGACGCTGTATCACGACGTGCACATTGGCAAGCGTGTGGTTATTCAGTCCGGCGCGGTGCTCGGTGGCGAGGGCTTCGGCTTCGCCAATGAGAATGGCATCTGGCAGAAAATCGCACAGATCGGTGGCGTGACCATCGGCGACGATGTCGAGATTGGCGTGAACACCGCCATCGACCGCGGCGCGCTGGCTGATACCGTGATCGGCAATGGTGTGAAGCTCGACAACCAGATTCAGATCGCGCACAACGTTCAGGTCGGTGATCACACCGCCATGGCCGCGTGCGTGGGGATCTCCGGCAGCACCAAAATCGGCAAGCACTGCATGCTCGCCGGCGGTGTCGGTCTGGTTGGCCACATTGATATTTGCGACAACGTTTTCCTGACCGGAATGACCATGGTGACCCACTCGATTACCGAGCCGGGTGCCTATTCTTCCGGCACAGCCATGCAACCGGCGGCCGAATGGCGCAAAAGCGCGGCCCGTATCCGTCAGCTCGATGACATCGCGCGACGGCTCAAACAGCTGGAAAAGCGCGTAGGGGAAGTGACCCCTGACGGCAATGCTTCATCTGATGGCTGATACCATTTCCATATCAAGTGTGTGCAGCCTCTGGACTGCCTCGTTGATTTGCTAGAGGAGTGCACGTCAGTCGCGCTCCCAATCTTTACATAGGCTTCCCCCTGAAATGATGGACATCATCGAGATTCGCGAATACCTGCCTCACCGTTACCCGTTCCTGCTGGTGGACCGGGTGGTGGAACTGGACACTGAAGGCAAGCGAATTCGCGCCTACAAGAATGTCAGCATCAATGAACCGTTCTTCAATGGTCACTTCCCTGCGCATCCGATCATGCCGGGCGTGCTGATCATCGAAGCGATGGCTCAGGCTGCCGGGATCCTCGGTTTCAAGATGCTCAACGTCAAACCGGCCGACGGTACCCTGTATTACTTCGTCGGTTCCGACAAGCTGCGTTTCCGCCAGCCAGTCAAGCCGGGCGACCAGTTGATCCTTGAAGCGACCTTCATCAGTTGCAAGCGCAAGATCTGGAAATTCGAATGCCAGGCGTCGGTCGATGGCAAACCGGTGTGCTCGGCCGAGATCATCTGCGCGGAACAAAAAGTATGAGTTTGATTGACCCTCGCGCAATCATCGATCCGTCCGCCATCCTGGCTGACGGCGTCGAGGTCGGCCCGTGGTCGATCATCGGCGCAGGTGTGGAAATCGGCGAGGGTACCGTGATCGGGCCGCATGTGGTCCTCAAGGGGCCGACCCGCATTGGCAAGCACAATCGCATCTACCAGTTTTCCTCGGTAGGCGAAGACACCCCCGATCTGAAGTACAAGGGCGAAGAAACCCGCCTGGTGATCGGTGACCACAACGTCATCCGAGAAGGCGTGACCATTCACCGTGGCACCGTGCAGGACCGTTCGGAAACCACGCTGGGCGATCACAACCTGATCATGGCCTACGCGCACATCGGTCACGACAGCGTCATCGGCAACCACTGCATTCTGGTCAACAACACGGCGCTGGCCGGCCATGTGCACGTGGATGACTGGGCAATCCTGTCCGGATTCACCCTGGTGCACCAGTATTGTCACATCGGCGCCCACAGTTTTTCCGGCATGGGCACCGCGATCGGCAAGGATGTTCCGGCGTTCGTCACCGTGTTCGGCAACCCGGCCGAAGCGCGTAGCATGAACTTCGAAGGCATGCGTCGTCGTGGTTTCAGTGAGGACGCGATTCACACCTTGCGTCGCGCCTACAAAACCGTTTATCGCCAGGGACTGACCGTCGAGCAGGCACTGGCCGAACTCGTCGAGCCGGCTGCGCAGTACCCGGAAGTCGCGGTGTTCCGTGATTCCATCCTGTCGTCGACTCGCGGCATCACCCGCTGACCATGGCCAGTCTGCGTATTGCGCTGGTGGCCGGTGAAGCTTCAGGCGACATTCTCGGTGCAGGTCTCATGCGTGCGATCAAGGCACAGCACCCGACAGTCGAGTTCATCGGTGTCGGCGGGCCGTTGATGCAAGCTGAAGGCCTGACGTCCTACTTCCCCATGGAGCGCTTGTCGGTCATGGGGCTGGTGGAAGTTCTCGGCCGGCTGCGCGAACTGTTAAAGCGCCGCAAGGAACTGATCGCCACGCTGATCGCCGAAAAGCCGGACGTGTTCATCGGCATCGACGCGCCAGACTTCAACCTCAATATCGAACTCAAGCTGCGTCAGGCCGGGATCAAGACCGTGCATTACGTCAGCCCGTCGGTGTGGGCGTGGCGCCAGAAGCGCGTGCTGAAGATTCGCGAAGGCTGCGACCTGATGTTGACGCTGCTGCCGTTCGAAGCCAAATTCTACGAAGAGAAGGGCGTACCGGTGCGGTTCGTCGGCCACACCCTGGCCGACACCATTCCGCTTGAAGCCGATCGTGCCGCGGCGCGGGCCGAACTGGGTTTACCCGACGGCCCGCTGGTGGCGTTGATGCCGGGCAGTCGCGGCGGCGAAGTGTCGCGTCTCGGCGCGCTGTTTCTCGACACCGCCGAGCGATTGCGCGCCATGCGCCCGGGTTTGCGTTTCGTTATTCCGTGCGCCAATCCCGAGCGTCGCGCGCAGCTTGAAGAATTGCTCGCTGGCCGTGATTTGCCGGTGACCTTGCTGGACGGTCAATCGCATCTGGCGCTGGCGGCGTGCAACGCGGTGTTGATCGCCTCCGGCACCGCCACCCTCGAAGCGTTGTTGTACAAGCGACCGATGGTGGTGGCGTACCGTTTGGCGCCGCTGACGTTCTGGATTCTCAAACGCATGGTCAAGAGCCCGTACGTGTCGTTGCCGAACCTGCTGGCTCAGCGCTTGCTGGTGCCCGAGCTGTTGCAGGACGATGCGACAGTCGACGCCCTGGCGTTGACGCTCTCGCCGTTGATCGATGGTGGCGAAGAGCAGACTCGCGGTTTCGACGAGATCCATCGCACGTTGCGCCTGGATGCCTCCAATCAGGCGGCGGATGCCGTCCTCAACCTGATCGGTCAAACACGATGAGCAAGACAAGCATGCAGATGGGCCTGGATTTCACCCTCGTCGCCGAAGTCGAGCAACTGGTGGCCGGGGTTGACGAAGTCGGTCGCGGCCCGTTGTGCGGTGCAGTGGTGACGGCGGCGGTGATCCTCGATCCGAACCGGCCGATCCTCGGTCTGGACGACTCGAAGAAACTCACCGAAGCCAAGCGTGAAAAGCTCTACGACGAGATCTGCGAAAAAGCCTTGAGCTGGTGCATTGCCCGCGCCGAAGTCGAGGAAATCGATGAGCTGAACATTCTCCACGCCACCATGCTGGCCATGCAGCGCGCGGTGGCCGGGCTGCACATCCAGCCGAAACTGGCGATGATCGACGGCAACCGCTGCCCGCACTTGCCTATGCGTTCCGAAGCGGTGATCCAGGGCGACGGCAAGGTCCCGGCGATTGCTGCCGCGTCGATTCTGGCCAAGGTCAGCCGCGACCGCGAAATGGCCGCTTTCGAGTTGATCTATCCGGGCTACGGCATTGGCGGCCATAAAGGCTACCCGACGCCCGTTCATCTGGAAGCGCTGTCGCGGCTCGGGCCGACGCCGATTCATCGGCGCTCGTTCGCCCCGGTGCGCCTGGCTTACGAGGCGCGGGAAGTGCTCACGCAGGTTTAGGCGCAAGGCTGATGTTTTATTCGGGGCCCGGTACAATCCGGGCCTCGTTGTCTCTATGTAACTGGACAGGATCACTATGCCGGCTTCATTCGTTCATCTACGCCTGCACACTGAATACTCCCTGGTCGACGGGCTGGTGCGGATCAAGCCGCTGGTCAAGGCGCTTACGGCCCTGAACATGCCGGCGGTCGCGGTCACCGACCAGAACAACATGTGTTCCCTGGTCAAATTCTATAAAAACACCATGGGCGCCGGCATCAAGCCGATCTGCGGCGCCGACCTGTGGCTGTCGAACAAGGATCCGGACGGACCGCTGAGCCGGATCAGCCTGCTGGTAATGAATGCCAAGGGCTACCGCAACCTCACCGAGCTGATCTCGCGCGGCTTCATCGAAGGCCAGCGCAACGGCATGATCATTGTCGAGCGCCAGTGGGTCGCCGAAGCCAGTGAAGGCCTGATCATGTTGTCCGCGGCCAAGGAAGGCGAGATCGGCATGGCGCTGATCGGCGGCAACCCGGCCGAAGCCGAGACGCTGACGCGTGAGTGGATGGCGGTGTTCCCGGACCGTTTCTATCTGGAAATCCAGCGTACCAACCGTCCCAACGACGAAGAGCAGTTGCACGGCGCGGTGGCCTTGGCCGACAAGCTCGGTGCGCCGCTGGTGGCGACCAACGATGTGCGTTTCATCAAGCAGGAAGACTTCGCCGCCCACGAAACCCGCGTCTGCATCGGTGAGGGCCGCGCCCTCGACGATCCGCGGCGCTCGAAGAATTACAGCGATCAGCAATACCTGAAAAGCGCCGAGGAAATGCTCGAGTTGTTCAGCGATATTCCCGACGCGATCGAAAACACCGTCGAGATCGCCAAGCGCTGCAACATCGAAGTCAAGCTGGGCACGCACTTCCTGCCCAACTTCCCGATCCCCGATGGCATGACCATCGATGAATACTTCCGCAAGGTTTCCTTCGACGGTCTCGAAGAGCGCCTCGCGGTGCTGCTGCCCAAGGACACCACCGAAGACTACGAAGCCAAGCGTCAGGTCTACGTCGACCGCTTGAATTTCGAGCTGGATATCATCATCCAGATGGGCTTCCCCGGTTACTTCCTGATCGTGATGGACTTTATCCAGTGGGCCAAGAACAACGGCGTACCGGTCGGTCCCGGCCGTGGATCGGGTGCCGGTTCGCTGGTGGCCTACGTACAGAAGATCACTGACCTCGATCCGCTGGAATACGATCTGCTGTTCGAACGTTTCCTTAACCCGGAACGGGTTTCGATGCCCGACTTCGACGTCGACTTCTGCATGGATGGTCGTGACCGGGTGATTGATTACGTGGCCGAGAAGTACGGCCGCAACGCGGTAAGCCAGATCATCACGTTTGGTTCCATGGCCGCCAAGGCTGTAGTGCGCGACGTGGCGCGGGTGCAGGGCAAGTCCTACGGGCTGGCGGATCGTCTGTCGAAGATGATTCCGTTCGAAGTCGGCATGACCCTGGAAAAAGCTTACGAGCAAGAAGAAATCCTCCGTGACTTCATCAAGGTCGATGAAGAGGCTGCGGAAATCTGGGAGATGGCGCGCAAGCTTGAAGGCGTGGTGCGTAACGTCGGCAAGCACGCCGGTGGTGTGGTTATTGCGCCGACCAAGCTGACCGACTTCTCGCCGATCTATTGCGACGAGGCCGGTGACGGCCTGGTGACCCAGTTCGACAAGGACGACGTGGAGGCGGCCGGTCTGGTGAAGTTCGACTTCCTCGGCCTGCGGACCCTGACGATCATCGACTGGGCGCTGAAAACCATCAACCGCGACCGCGCCAAAGTCGGCGAGGCGCCGCTGGACATCGCGTTTATTCCGCTCGACGACAAGCCGACCTACAGCCTGCTGCAAAAAGCCGAAACCACTGCGGTATTCCAGCTTGAATCGCGCGGCATGAAAGAGCTGATCAAAAAGCTCAAGCCCGACTGCCTGGAAGACTTGATCGCACTGGTGGCACTGTTCCGTCCGGGCCCGCTGCAGTCCGGCATGGTGGATGACTTCATCAACCGCAAGCACGGCCGCGCCGAGCTGGCGTATCCGCACTCGGACTACCAGTACGAAGGCCTCAAACCGGTACTCGCGCCGACTTACGGCATCATCCTGTATCAGGAACAGGTGATGCAGATCGCACAGGTCATGGCCGGTTACACCCTCGGCGGTGCGGACATGCTGCGCCGGGCCATGGGTAAGAAAAAGCCCGAAGAAATGGCCAAGCAGCGCGGTGGTTTCATTGAGGGCTGCGCCACCAACGGCATCGACGCCGACCTTGCCGGTAACATTTTCGACCTTGTGGAAAAATTCGCCGGTTACGGCTTCAACAAATCCCACTCCGCTGCTTACGGTCTGGTGTCGTATCAGACGGCCTGGCTGAAAGCGCATTACCCGGCGCCGTTCATGGCCGCGGTACTCTCGGCGGACATGCACAACACCGACAAGGTCGTGACCTTGATCGAGGAAGTGCGCACGATGAAGCTGCGCCTCGACGCGCCGGACGTGAACACCTCGGAGTTCAAGTTCACGGTGAACGACGACGGCCGCATCGTTTACGGCCTCGGCGCGATCAAAGGTGTCGGCGAAGGCCCGGTTGAAGCGATTACCGAGGCGCGTCAGGCCGGTCCGTTCAAGGACCTGTTCGACTTCTGCGCGCGGGTCGACCTCAAACGCATCAACAAGCGTACCCTCGACGGTCTGATCCGCAGCGGTGCGCTGGATCGTCTGGGCCCGTATTTCCACGACGAGCAAAAGGCTTATCAAGCCAATATCGACCGCAACCGCGCCGTGCTGCTGGCGGCAATGGAAGAGGCGATCAAAGCGGCCGAGCAGACCGCGCGCACTCACGACTCCGGCCACGCCGACCTGTTTGGCGGCTTGTTCGTCGAGGAAGATGCCGACGTTTACGCGTCCCATCGCAAGGCCAAGGAGCTGACCCTCAAGGAACGCCTCAAAGGTGAAAAAGACACCCTGGGCCTGTACCTGACCGGTCACCCGATCGATGAGTATGAAGGCGAGATCCGCCGATTCGCCCGTCAGCGCATCATCGACCTGAAACCGGCGCGCGACACCCAGACCGTGGCCGGGATGATCATTGCCCTGCGGGTCATGAAAAACAAAAAGGGCGACAAGATGGGCTTCATCACCCTCGACGACCGCTCCGGGCGGATCGAGGCGTCGCTGTTCGCCGAGGCGTTCCATTCCGCGCAATCGCTGTTGCAGACCGACGCTATGGTGGTGGTCGAAGGCGAAGTCAGCAACGACGACTTCTCCGGCGGCCTGCGCCTGCGGGTCAAGCGGGTGATGAGCATGGAAGATGCGCGCACCAACCTCGCCGAGAGCCTGCGCTTGAAATTGCAGACCCAGGATCTGAAAGGCGATCAGCTACGCTGGCTGGGGGATCTGCTCAAGCGTCATCGCGGCGCGTGCCCGATCACCATGGAATACACAAGTCCAGATGCGAAGACCTTGCTGCAGTTCGGCGAGACCTGGCGGATCGACCCGGCGGATACGTTGATTCAAGCCCTGCGTGACCAGTTCGGGCGAGACAACGTCTTCCTCCAATACCGTTGACCGGCGAGCGCCATCACTGCGCTCGCCCGCAACCTGAATTTTTAATCTCAACCTTAGCGCGCCTCTCCCTTAAGGTAGGGCGCGAATAGACAACCGGCCGGCCCAAGCTCATTTGGGACACGACCCAAGACGGACGCCTATGAACCCGAATTTTCTAGATTTCGAACAGCCGATCGCCGACCTGCAAGCCAAGATCGAAGAGTTGCGCTTGGTCGGTAATGACAATTCGCTGAATATCGGCGATGAGATCTCCCGCTTGCAGGACAAGAGCAAAACGCTCACCGAAGACATCTTCGGCAAATTGACCAGCTGGCAGATCGCACGCCTGGCGCGTCACCCGAAACGCCCTTACACCCTCGACTACATCGAGCACATCTTCACCGAGTTCGACGAACTGCACGGTGACCGTCACTTCTCCGACGACGCCGCGATTGTCGGCGGTATCGCCCGTCTGGAAGACCAGCCGGTGATGATCATCGGCCACCAGAAGGGCCGTGAAGTGCGCGAGAAGGTTCGCCGCAACTTCGGCATGCCGCGTCCGGAAGGCTATCGCAAGGCCTGCCGTCTGATGGAAATGGCCGAACGCTTCAAGATGCCGATCCTGACCTTCATCGACACGCCGGGTGCCTACCCGGGTATCGACGCCGAAGAGCGCAACCAGAGCGAAGCCATTGCCTGGAACCTGCGCGTGATGTCGCGCCTGAAAACCCCGATCATCGCCACCGTCATCGGTGAAGGTGGTTCCGGTGGCGCACTGGCGATCGGCGTCTGCGATCAACTGAACATGCTGCAGTACTCGACCTACGCGGTGATCTCGCCGGAAGGTTGCGCATCGATTCTGTGGAAAACCGCCGAAAAGGCGCCGGATGCCGCTGAAGCCATGGGCATCACCGCCGAGCGTCTGAAAGGCCTGGGCATCGTCGACAAGGTGATCGGCGAGCCGCTGGGCGGCGCGCACCGTGACCCGGTTGCTGCCGCGGCATCGATCCGTGCCGAGCTGAGCTCGCAACTGGCGATGCTGAAGAAGTTCGATAACGAAGCGCTGCTCAAGCGCCGTTACGATCGACTGATGAGCTACGGTCTCTAAAGTCGAGCGCTACCCCTTGCAGGAGTGAGCCTGCTCGCGATAACCATGTAACATTCGACCCATGTGTTGACTGTTGCACCGCTATCGCGAGCAGGCTCACTCCTACATTCGATTGGGGCAAAGAAAAAGATATGGGCCCGTCCCCCGCTGATTTGCCGTCCCGGCTATTGCCGAGCCTCGAACCCTGGCGCGACGCCGCTCATTGGCGCATCGCCTTTTCCGGTGGCCTTGATTCCACCGTCCTCCTGCATCTGCTCGCTCAACTCGCAAAGTCCCGATCCCTGCCTGCGCTCAGCGCCATCCATATCCATCACGGCCTTCAGGCTGCTGCCGATGCATGGCCGCAACATTGTCAGGCGGTGTGCGACGCGCTGGGTGTGCCATTGATCATCGAACGGGTGAAGGTGCAGCCGGGCGCAAGCCTGGAGCGCGCGGCGCGGAATGCGCGTTATGCGGTGTTCAATACGCTGACCGAGCACAATGACGTGCTGCTTACCGGCCAACATCGTGACGATCAGGCGGAAACATTGTTGTTCCGGTTGCTGCGCGGCGCCGGTGTGCGCGGTTTGTCAGGCATTCCTGCGCAACGCCCGGTGGGGCAGGGCATGCTGGTTCGTCCGTTGCTGGATGTTCCGCGGGCCGAGCTGGAGGCTTACGCCAACGCCCATGAACTGGCCTGGATCGAAGATCCGTCGAATCAGGATCGGCATTTCTCACGCAATTATCTGCGCCATCAAGTCGTGCCGGCGCTGACCGAGCGCTGGCCTCAGGCGCAGGCAAGCATGGCCCGCAGCGCTGCGCACCTGCGTGAGGCGCAGGGTTTGCTCGATGAGCTGGCGCAGATGGATCTGGCGCAGGCTGGCACCGCGCATGACTTTGCATGGCTGGGACTGCCTTCGCTGGGGATGGCGCCGCTGGCCGCGCTGTCTGTGGCGCGTCAGCGCAATGCCCTCAGCCATTGGCTCGAACCGCTGACCCGCTTGCCGGATGCCGACCATTGGTCGGGTTGGAGCGATCTGTGCGAGGCCGCTGCCGACGCTTCGCCCGTCTGGCGTCTGGCCGATGGTGAACTGCACCGCAGTGCCGGCCGGTTGTGGTGGCTGAATGGCCAATGGTTGCGCGCACCCGCGATCGGCGTCGACTGGCAGACCCCGTCGTTGACGCTACGCTTGGCCAGCAACGGCAGCGTGATGTTCAGCGGGCCGGCGCCTGACGGGCCATTGCGCATTGCTTATCGGCAGGGCGGGGAGGTCATGCAGATCGCCGAGCGCGGCCATCGTGATCTCAAGCGCCTGCTCAACGAGCGTGCCGTGCCGGGTTTTGTCCGTGGCAGATTGCCGCTGCTGTTTCGCGGCGATGAACTGCTCGCGGTGGCGAACCTGCCGGGGCTCGACGGCCCGGCGCAGGGTGGCTGGAAATTGCAATGGCAGCCAAGCGGTGAAGATCAAGGTTTGAGCTGAAAGGAGCATTCCGGTAGACTACGCTCCCTTCTTGATACAACTTCTGTGGATTCGCCTGAATTGCAGGAGTTGCCGATTACCAAGCAGTCTTTGCTGGGCGATTCCAAAAAATGTGTAGCGAGCAACGTACCGGTGTTTCACCTGCCGGTCTGTCCCAACGCGGCGGTTTTTTTGAAAGGTGCACTGTGATTAATGCAGGTGATCGGGGGCTTCGGCCTTCCTTCGCTTTCCCCGGCGGCTCGTTCCGCTTTAACGCAGACTTCTAGGGTTTTTCATGACGCGCTACATATTCGTCACGGGCGGTGTTGTTTCTTCATTGGGGAAAGGCATTGCCTCGGCTTCATTGGCGGCTATCCTGGAGGCGCGGGGGCTTAAGGTCACCATGCTGAAGCTGGATCCGTACATCAACGTCGATCCAGGCACCATGAGCCCGTTCCAGCACGGTGAAGTGTTCGTCACCCACGACGGCGCCGAGACCGACCTGGACCTGGGTCACTACGAGCGGTTCATCCGCACGACGATGACCCAGAACAACAACTTCACCACTGGCCGTGTCTACGAGCACGTGCTGCGCAAAGAGCGCCGTGGTGACTACCTGGGTGCAACCATCCAGGTGATCCCGCACATCACCGACGAAATCAAGCGCCGCATCATCAAGGGTGCCGGTGACGCTGACGTGGCGATGGTCGAAATCGGCGGCACCGTTGGCGACATCGAGTCGCAACCGTTCCTCGAGGCGATCCGCCAGTTGCGTTTCGAAGTCGGCGCCAAGCGCGCGATGCTGATGCACCTGACACTGGTGCCGTACATCGCCACTGCCGGCGAAACCAAGACCAAGCCAACCCAGCACTCCGTCAAGGAACTGCGTTCGATCGGCCTGCAGCCAGACGTGCTGGTGTGCCGTTCCGATCACCCGATCGACATCTCGTCGCGTCGCAAGATCGCCCAGTTCACCAACGTTGAAGAGCGTGCGGTGATCGCGCTGGAAGACGCCGACACCATCTACAAGATCCCGGGCATCCTGCACTCGCAGGGTCTGGACGATTTCGTCGTCGAGCGTTTCGGTCTGCAATGCAACAGCGCCGATCTGTCCGAGTGGGACGCGGTGGTCGATGCCAAGCTGAACCCGGAACACGAAGTGACCATCGCCATGGTCGGCAAGTACATGGAGCTGCTCGATGCCTACAAGTCGCTGATCGAAGCGATGAGCCATGCCGGCATCAGCAACCGCACCAAGGTCAACCTGCGTTACATCGATTCCGAAGACATCGAAAACCAGGGCACTGCGCTGCTCGAAGGTGTCGACGCGATCCTCGTACCGGGCGGCTTCGGTCTGCGCGGCGTGGAAGGCAAGATCACTGCCGTTCAGTACGCTCGCGAGAACAAGGTGCCTTACCTGGGCATCTGCCTCGGCATGCAAGTGGCGGTCATTGAATTCGCCCGTAACGTGATGGGCTGGAAAGACGCCAACTCCACCGAGTTCGACCGCGCCAGCGGCCACCCGGTTGTCGGTCTGATCACCGAGTGGGAAGACGCGACCGGTGCTGTGGAAGTACGTACCGAAGCGTCCGATCTGGGCGGTACCATGCGTCTCGGCGCTCAGGACTGCCTGCTTGAGCCGGGCTCCAAAGTGCATGACTGCTACGGCAAGGACGTGATCGTCGAGCGTCACCGTCACCGTTACGAAGTGAACAACAACCTGCTGCCACAGCTGATCGAAGCCGGCCTGAAAATTTCCGGTCGCTCCGCTGATGCGGCGCTGGTTGAAGTGGTTGAAGCGGCTGACCACCCATGGTTCGTCGCTTGCCAGTTCCACCCTGAGTTCACCTCGACTCCACGCGATGGCCACCCGCTGTTCAGCGGTTTCGTCAAGGCCGCGTTGGCTCAACACCAGAAGAAGGCGTAACCCCGATGGCACAGAAGATCATCCGCGTCGGCGACATCGAGATTGCCAACGACAAACCCATGGTGCTGTTCGGCGGCATGAACGTGCTGGAAAGCCGTGACATGGCCATGCAGGTTTGCGAAGAGTATGTGAAGGTCACCGAAAAACTCGGCATCCCTTACGTGTTCAAGGCCAGCTTCGACAAGGCCAACCGGTCTTCTGTGACCTCTTATCGCGGCCCTGGCCTGGAAGAAGGCATGCGCATCTTCCAGGACATCAAGCAAGCCTTCGGCGTGCCGATCATCACCGACGTCCACGAGCCTGATCAGGCCGCGGTCGTCGCTGAGGTCTGCGACATCATTCAGCTGCCGGCCTTCCTGTCGCGCCAGACCGATCTGGTTGTCGCGATGGCCAAGACCAACGCCGTGATCAATATCAAGAAAGCCCAATTCCTCGCGCCTCAGGAAATGAAACACATCCTGAACAAATGCGTTGAAGCGGGTAACGATCAACTGATTCTCTGCGAGCGTGGTTCGAGCTTCGGCTACAACAACCTCGTGGTCGACATGCTCGGCTTCGGCATCATGAAGCAGTTCGAATACCCGGTATTCTTCGACGTGACCCATTCGCTGCAAATGCCTGGCGGTCGCTCCGACTCCGCCGGCGGTCGCCGCGCCCAGGTCACCGATCTGGCCAAGGCCGGCATGAGCCAGTCGCTGGCGGGTCTGTTCCTCGAAGCGCACCCGGATCCGGATAACGCCAAATGCGACGGCCCTTGCGCCTTGCGTCTGGACAAACTGGAGCCATTTCTGGCCCAGCTCAAAGCCTTGGACGAACTGGTGAAGAGTTTTCCGACGGTAGAAACCGCGTAAGACTCATTTCTCCGGTAAAGTACCGCACGATTTGTCGCTCATGCCCTCAGGCATGAGCGTTGTCGTCTGCAAGTCTGCCCGCTGTACTTCACTTGCCGACGATTGAAGATTTCCTCTAGCTGCGTCGTTTTCGTCAACTTTGGAGTGTTTACAACAATGGCAAAAATCGTCGACATCAAAGGTCGTGAAGTTCTCGACTCCCGTGGCAATCCCACCGTGGAAGCGGACGTGCTTCTCGACAACGGCATCATCGGCAGCGCCTGCGCGCCGTCCGGTGCATCCACTGGCTCGCGTGAAGCACTCGAGCTGCGTGATGGCGACAAGAGCCGTTACCTGGGCAAGGGCGTGCTCAAGGCGGTAGCCAACATCAACGGTCCGATCCGCGATCTGCTGCTGGGCACCGACCCAAGCGACCAGAAAGCCCTTGACCACGCGATGATCAAGCTCGACGGTACCGAAAACAAGGCAACCCTGGGCGCCAACGCCATCCTCGCGGTATCCCTGGCTGCGGCCAAGGCGGCTGCGCAGGATCAGGATCTGCCGCTGTACGCACACATCGCCAACCTCAACGGTACTCCGGGTGTTTACTCGATGCCGGTGCCAATGATGAACATCATCAACGGTGGCGAGCACGCCGATAACAACGTCGACATCCAGGAATTCATGGTGCAGCCGGTCGGCGCCAAGTCGTTCTCGGAAGGCCTGCGCATGGGCACCGAGATCTTCCATCACTTGAAAGCTGTGCTGAAGGCCCGTGGCCTGAGCACCGCAGTTGGCGACGAAGGCGGTTTCGCACCGAACCTGGCGTCCAACGAAGACGCGTTGAAAGTGATCTCCGAAGCGGTGGCCAACGCCGGTTACACGCTGGGCACCGACGTGACCCTGGCGCTGGACTGCGCGGCGAGCGAATTCTACGAAGACGGCAAGTACAACCTGTCCGGCGAAGGCCAGGTGTTCACTGCTGAAGGTTTCGCCGACTACCTCAAAGGCCTGACCGAGCGTTATCCGATCATCTCGATCGAGGACGGTCTGGACGAGTCCGACTGGGCTGGCTGGAAGATCCTCACCGACAAGATCGGCGAGAAGACTCAACTGGTGGGCGACGACCTGTTCGTGACCAACACCAAGATCCTCAAGGAAGGCATCGATAAAAAGATCGCCAACTCGATCCTGATCAAGTTCAACCAGATCGGCACCCTGACCGAAACCCTGGAAGCCATCCAGATGGCCAAGGCTGCCGGTTACACCGCCGTGATCTCGCACCGTTCGGGCGAAACCGAAGATTCGACCATTGCCGATCTGGCAGTGGGCACCTCGGCTGGCCAGATCAAGACCGGTTCGCTGTGCCGTTCCGACCGCGTATCGAAGTACAACCAACTGCTGCGTATCGAAGAGCAGTTGAATGGCAAGGCCAGGTACAACGGCCGCAGCGAGTTCCGCGGCTGAGTACAAACTGATGGAAGGACACTGGATTGTGTCGAAAAAGTCGTGACAGCGATGGATTTGCCACTAATCTGATGCCTTGAAAGCACAAGCCTGGATCTTTCCAGGCTTCGTGCTATCAGATGCTTCAAGTTTTCGCGTGGCGGTCTTTTTTCACTGGATACCTGATATTCGATGCGCAGTCCTTACTGGTTGTTTCTCGTTTTGCTCTTGCTGCTGGCCGGTCTGCAGTACCGCCTGTGGGTGGGCAACGGCAGTCTGGCGCAGGTCGCCGAGCTGAAGCAGCAGATTGCTGACCAACATGCCGAGAACGAAGGTTTGCTGGAGCGCAATCGCGTGATGGACGCGGAAGTCAGCGAGTTGAAAAAAGGCATGGAGACCGTTGAAGAGCGGGCTCGTCACGAACTGGGCATGGTCAAGGACGGTGAAACCCTTTACCAGTTGGCCCAATGATCGATTCCCTGCCGGCCTTCTGGGCCGTGATTCCTGCCGCGGGCGTTGGTGCCCGAATGGCCGCGGACCGTCCCAAGCAATACCTGCAACTGGGCGGGCGCACAATTCTCGAACACAGCCTCGGCTGTTTTCTCGATCACCCGAACCTCAAGGGGCTGGTGGTCAGTCTTGCTGTTGATGATCCTTACTGGCCGAACCTGGCGTGCGTCAGCGATCCGCGCATTCGGCGCGTCGACGGCGGCGCCGAGCGCTCCGCTTCGGTGCTCAATGCCTTGCTGCATCTGCATGCGCAGGGCGCCGATGATGAAGACTGGGTGCTGGTGCACGATGCGGCACGGCCCAATCTGAGCCGCGACGATCTGGACAAGTTGCTCGCCGAATTGGCGGTCGATCCGGTGGGTGGTTTGCTGGCGGTGCCGGCGCGCGACACGCTCAAACGCGTCGACAAGTCCGGTCGAGTGATTGAAACCGTCGATCGCAGCGTGATCTGGCAGGCGTACACGCCGCAGATGTTCCGCCTGGGTGCGTTGCATCGGGCGTTGGCCGACAGTCTGGTGGCGGATGCCGTGATTACTGACGAAGCTTCGGCGATGGAGTGGGCTGGATTGAAACCGCGTCTGATTGAGGGCCGCGCGGATAACCTCAAGGTTACCCGGCCGGAAGATCTGGAGTGGTTGCGCCAGCGCTGGTCTAACCGGGGCTGATCTTCTTCGCCTGTTGAGCCGCCATCGCGAGCAGGCTCACTCCTACATTTGAAATGCGTTCGCCGGCTGAATGCGTTCCCCTGTGGGAGCTAGCCTGCTAGCGATGGCGGTCGCTCAGCCAGCCTGGATCTCAAGCTCTATATTCTGGCTTTTCAGCCAACCCCTCCTTAAGAAAATCCACCAACTTGCGCACCTTCGGCGACAAATGCCGCTGCTGCGGATACAACGCCCACACCGCAGTATTCGGCGGCTGATGCGCCTCCAGCAGGGAAATCAGCGCGCCGCTGTGCAAATGCTCCAGCACGTAATAATCCGGCAACTGACACAATCCCACGCCCTGTAATGCCGCATCCAGTACCGCCTGGCCACTGTTGCAGCGCCAGTTGCCCTGCACCCGCTGGGAAAACTCGCGACCGTTCTGCTCAAGCTGCCAGATGTCCGAACTGCCGATCAGGCAATTGTGCCGACTCAATTCCGACAAGCTGTGTGGGCGACCATACCGTTCGAGGTAGGACGGTGATGCGCAGAGATACATGCGCCGGGGCGCCAGCCGTGTAGCGACCAATCGCGAATCCTGCAGACGGCCGAGGCGAATTGCCAGATCCAGACCTTCATGGACCAGATCGAGCTGGCGATTGCTCAGCTCGATATCAACGCGCAACTGCGGATACAAACCCATGAAGCGCGTCACCAGCGGCACGATGAAGCGCTCGCCATACGCCACGGCGCAGGTCATGCGCAGCATGCCTTTCGGCTCGCTGGCCAGATCGCCGACCGCGCGCAGCGCCTCTTCGCGGCCGTCCTGCAGACGCTGGCAATGCTGCAGAAAGGTCTGCCCGGCTTCGGTCAAGGTGACGCGGCGCGTGCTGCGATAAAGCAGGCGGGTCTGCAAACGCTCTTCCAGGCGTGCGATTTGTCGACTGATGTGCGAGGACGAAACGCCTAGACGTTCGGCGGCAGCGGTGAACTGGCTGCATTCGGCAACGGCGACAAACTCGTCAATGCCTTCCCAGCGGTTTTCCAGCATTTGGATTATCCCTGTATGGCAATAATGTTTTGCTTTCGCTCGGATTATTCATCAAGCGGCGCTGAACTACACTGCCTGTCTGGTTTTTTATTCAATGGATTCACTGGAGAGTCAGCATGATCAAGTCGCGCGCCGCCGTTGCCTTCGAGGCCAAGAAGCCGCTGGAAATCGTAGAAGTCGATGTCGCCATGCCGAAAGCCGGTGAAGTATTGCTGCGCGTGGTTGCTTCCGGCGTTTGCCACACCGATGCCTACACCTTGTCCGGCGCTGACCCGGAAGGGATCTTTCCGTCGATTCTCGGTCACGAGGGTGGCGCCATCGTCGAAGCCATTGGCGAGGGCGTGACTTCGGTCGCGGTCGGCGATCATGTCATTCCGCTGTACACCCCGGAATGCGGCCAGTGCAAGTTCTGTAAGTCAGGCAAGACCAACCTGTGTCAGGCGATTCGCGCGACTCAGGGCAAAGGCTTGATGCCGGACGGTACTTCGCGTTTTTCCTACAAAGGCGAAACGATTTTTCACTACATGGGCACGTCGACATTCTCGGAATACACCGTGCTTCCGGAAATCTCCGTAGCGAAAATTTCCAGGGACGCGCCGCTGGAAAAGGTCTGCCTGCTGGGCTGTGGCGTCACCACCGGCATTGGCGCGGTGATCAACACGGCCAAGGTCAAACCGGGTGATACCGTGGCCATTTTCGGTCTGGGCGGCATCGGTCTGTCGGCGGTCATCGGCGCGGTAAAAGCCAAGGCTGCGCGCATCATCGCCATCGACATCAACCCGGCCAAGTTCGAAATCGCCAAACAGCTGGGCGCCACCGATTGCGTTAACCCGAAAGACTTCGATCGTCCGATCCAGGAAGTGATCGTCGACATGACCGATGGCGGCGTCGACTTCTCCTTCGAGTGCATCGGCAACGTACAACTGATGCGCGCAGCCCTTGAGTGCTGCCACAAAGGCTGGGGCGAGTCGGTGATCATCGGCGTCGCCGGTGCCGGCCAGGAAATCGCTACCCGTCCGTTCCAGCTGGTGACCGGTCGCGTCTGGCGCGGTTCGGCATTCGGCGGCGTGCGTGGTCGTACCGAGTTGCCAAGCTACGTCGATATGGCCCAGAGCGGCGAGATCCCGCTGGATACCTTCATCACCCACACCATGGGCCTGGAAGATATCAACAAGGCTTTCGACCTGATGCACGAAGGCAAGAGCATCCGTACTGTCATCCATTTCTAACAGCAGCTCCAGGTTTCAAGCTTCAAGCTGCCAGTAAGAGCGAACGTGCCTTTTCTTGTAGCTGGAAGCTTGCCGCTTGCCGCTGGGGAGAATCCCGTGAATCTGGAAAATATTTCCTGTCAGAAGAGTTTCGGTGGCTGGCACAAGCGCTATTGCCATCGCTCCGAAGTACTCGATTGCGACATGGTGTTTGCCGTGTATCTGCCGCCACAGGCGGAGCTGGGCAGTAAATTGCCGGTGCTGTACTGGCTGTCAGGCTTGACCTGTACCGATGAGAACTTCATGCAGAAGGCCGGCGCCATGCGCATGGCCGCCGAACTCGGTCTGATCATCGTCGCGCCGGATACCAGTCCACGCGGTCCGGATGTACCGGACGATGCGGACAAGGCCTGGGACTTTGGCCTGGGCGCCGGGTTTTATCTGAATGCCACACAGCAACCATGGGCGCGGCACTATCGGATGCATGATTACGTTGTGCAGGAATTGCCTGCACTGGTTGAGGCGCATTTCCCGGCATCGGACAAACGCAGCATCAGCGGTCACTCGATGGGCGGCCACGGCGCGTTGATCTGTGCGTTGCGCAATCCGGGGCGTTATCAATCAGTGTCGGCGTTTTCGCCGATCACCAACCCGATGGATTGCCCGTGGGGGCAGAAGGCTTTCTCCCACTATCTGGGAGAAGACCGTTCGAAGTGGAAAGAGTGGGATGCCTGCGCGCTGCTTGCCGACGCGAAGGAAAAGCTGCCGCTGCTGGTCGATCAAGGTGATCGCGATGATTTCCTTGCCACCCAGCTCAAGCCCGAAGCCCTGCAACACGCGGCAAAACAAGCGGGCCATCCGCTGGAGTTGCGCCTGCAACCGGGCTATGACCACAGCTATTTCTTCATCTCAAGCTTCATTGACGACCACTTGCAGCATCACGCACGCGCTCTAGGCGCCTAATGTTCGCCAAAGCAGGTAGAATCACGCCCTGACAAAAATCGGGGCGTTTTTTTTATGCGTATTGGCCACGGCTATGATGTGCACCGTTTCGCTGAAGGCGATTTCATTACTCTGGGCGGCGTGCGCATTGCACACAGCTTCGGGCTGCTCGCTCATTCCGACGGTGACGTCCTGCTGCATGCCTTGAGCGATGCCTTGCTCGGCGCCGCGGCGCTTGGCGACATAGGCAAACACTTCCCTGACACCGACCCGCAATTCAAGGGCGCCGACAGCCGTGCGCTGCTGCGTCATGTGGTTGCGTTGATCCACGCCAAGGGCTGGAAAGTCGGCAACGTCGATAACACCATCGTCGCTCAGGCGCCGAAAATGGCCCCGCATATCGAATCGATGCGCGCGCTGATCGCCGCGGATCTTCAAGTTGAGCTCGATCAAGTGAACGTCAAGGCTACCACCACCGAAAAGCTTGGCTTTGTCGGTCGCGAAGAAGGCATCGCCGTGCATTCCGTTGCCTTGTTGCTGCGCGCATGAATGACCTGCAATTGCTCGGCCCCCGGGCCTATGGTGAACCACTCGGCACGGCAGTACTGAAAGCCATCGCGGAAGATTTCCAGGTCGATGAAGTGCTCGACATTCCGTTCAGCGGCGACGGCGAGCACCTGTGGATCTGGGTGGAAAAGCGCGGTCTGAATACCGAAGAAGCGGCCCGTCGAATCGCCAAGGCGGCGGGGGTGCCGTTGCGCACCGTCAGTTATGCCGGCCTCAAGGATCGTCAGGCGCTGACCCGCCAGTGGTTCAGCGTGCAATTGCCGGGCAAGGCCGATCCGGATCTGTCGGCGGCGGAAAACGATACGCTGAAGATCCTCAAGACCACCCGTCACAAGCGCAAGCTGCAACGGGGTGCGCACTCGGCCAACGGTTTCACGTTGCGACTGACCCGGTTTTCCGGCGACAAGGCAGCGATCGAAGAACGTCTGCAGCTGATCGCCAAACAAGGCATCCCCAACTATTTCGGCGCCCAGCGTTTCGGCCATGACGGCGGCAATGTCGTCGATGCCCGTGGCTGGGCGGCGCGCAAGGCATTGCCGGAGCAGCGCAATGTGCGTTCGCGACTGCTGTCGACAGCGCGCAGCTTTCTCTTCAATAAAGTGCTCGCAGCACGCGTGGCCGACGGCACCTGGCAGAAAGCCCAGGTCGGCGATCTGCTCGCGTTCACCGATAGCCGCAGTTTTTTTCCTGCCGGAGAAGCGGAGTGCAGCGACCCGCGCCTGGCGATTCTCGACTTGCACCCGACCGGTCCGCAGTGGGGCGAAGGTGACTCGCCGGCGTCGGGGGCTGTCCATGATCTGGAGCAGGGGATCGCTGGCGCTGAAGCTGAACTGCGCGATTGGCTGGTCAATGCCGGAATGAGCCACGAACGGCGCATCCTGCGGCTGCCCATTGGCGGGTTGACGTGGCATTATCCCCAGCCTGACATTCTGCAACTGGAATTCGTCCTCCCGGCCGGATGCTTCGCCACCGTATTGGTGCGCGAACTCGTTGATCTGGTGCCGGTGGGGCAGACGGACAGCCCATGCGTATTCTGATTTCTAACGACGATGGGGTAACTGCACCCGGTCTCGCCGCGCTTTATGCTGCGCTGGCGGATTACACCGAGTGCGTGGTTATCGCCCCTGAGCAGGACAAGAGCGGCGCCAGCAGTTCGCTGACGCTCGACCGTCCGCTGCACCCGCAATACCTGGCCAACGGCTTCATCAGCCTTAACGGCACACCGACCGACTGCGTGCACCTGGGCCTCAACGGCTTGCTGGAGCGCGAGGCGGACATGGTCGTGTCGGGCATCAACCTCGGCGCCAACCTGGGCGATGACGTGCTGTATTCCGGAACCGTGGCCGCAGCCCTCGAAGGGCGTTTTCTCGAACGCCCATCGTTCGCCTTTTCGCTGGTTTCACGCCAGGTGGATAATCTGCCGACAGCGGCCCACTTCGCGCGCAAACTGGTCGAGGCGCACGCCAGCCTCGACCTGCCGCCGCGCACGGTACTCAACGTGAACATCCCCAATCTGCCCCTTGACCATATTCGTGGCATTCAACTGACCCGGCTCGGCCACCGTGCCCGCGCGGCGGCACCGATGAAAGTGGTCGATCCGCGCGGCAAGGCGGGGTACTGGATCGCGGCAGCCGGCGATGCCGAAGACGGCGGTCCGGGGACTGATTTTCATGCGGTGATGCAGGGCTACGTGTCCATCACTCCGTTGCAGCTCGATCGCACCTTCAACGATGCGTTCAGAAGTCTCGACGGCTGGCTTGGAGGGCTGAGCTGATGGCCCGCGAACACGACGATCGACTGCGCAGCGGCATCGGCATGACCTCCCAGCGCACTCGCGAGCGACTGATCCAGCGCCTCTATGAAGAAGGCGTGTCGAACGCCAAGGTGCTCGAAGTCATTCGCCGGACACCGCGTCACCTGTTTGTCGACGAAGCGCTGGCCCATCGCGCCTACGAAGACACGGCGCTGCCGATCGGCAATAACCAGACGATTTCCCAGCCTTATATGGTGGCGCGCATGAGCGAGCTGCTGCTGGAGGCGGGCCCGCTGGACAAAGTGCTGGAGATCGGCACCGGTTCCGGTTACCAGACCGCGGTCTTGTCGCAACTGGTCGAGCGCGTTTTCTCGGTCGAGCGCATCAAGGTCCTGCAGGATCGCGCCAAGGAGCGACTGGTCGAACTGAACCTGCGCAATGTGGTGTTTCGCTGGGGCGATGGCTGGGAGGGCTGGCCGGCACTGGCACCGTATAACGGCATTATCGTCACGGCCGTGGCCACCGACATACCGCAAGCCTTGCTCGATCAACTGGCTCCGGGCGGGCGCATGGTGATCCCGGTGGGGTCGGGCGAAGTGCAGCAACTGATGCTGATCGTGCGCGAGGAAAACGGGTTTTCCCGGCACGTTCTCGGTGCTGTGCGTTTCGTGCCATTGCTCAACGGGCCACTCGCCTGAGCATTTATAAAAGCGTGCTGAATTCCTTTCGTTCGCCTGTGTCTTACACCGGCAGCGAAGAATTAAACGCAGCGACTTGGCCAGTGGCAAACGTGTGCGTGCAGCGATTTCGCGCCATTAAAGGTAAAGCCGATACGGCCCGTTATACTTGCGACAACCTGGGCCGGGACGCGGCACTTGTACATTTTTCAGCCACCACAAAGGAGCGGCGGGTGAGTCTCACAGTCATAGCGCAGCGTATGGGTAACACGAGCTTTCAGCGCCTGGTGACTGGCCTTGTCTTGAGTACTTTGCTGGTCGGTTGCTCCAGCACCAAATCGAGCAATGTCCGGGTGGTCGACCGCAACAATGCCGTTGCGCAACGTCCTGCCGTGACGACCGGGCAGTATGTAGTCCGTCCCGGCGACACCTTGTTTTCGATCGCCTTCCGCTACGGCTGGGACTACAAAACCCTCGCCGCCCGGAACAATATTCCTACGCCGTATACGATCCATCCGGGTCAGACGATTCGCTTCGACGGCCGTAGCGGTTCAACGCCGACCGCGGTGGTCAGCAGCAGTAGTTCGTCACCTTCCTCGTCGAGCAAAACCACAGTTATCCGACGCCAGGCAAATGGCACCACCACCACTACAACCCGCGGATCTACTGGCGTTGCACCGTCCGTCGCAAGCAAGCCGGCACCTGCGCCACTGCCTCCGGCCGGCCCGGCCCCGACCGGCTGGGGATGGCCATCTAATGGCGTTCTGATTGGAAAATTCTCTTCAAACGGTAGTTTGAATAAAGGCATTGATATCGCCGGAGATTTGGGACAGCCTGTTTTAGCTGCGTCTGATGGGACGGTGGTTTACGCCGGGAGTGGCTTAAGGGGCTACGGCGAATTAGTCATCATCAAACACAGCGAAACCTACGTAAGTGCCTACGGACATAACCGCAGGCTGTTGGTTCGGGAGGGGCAGCAGGTCAAGGTCGGACAGACAATTGCCGAAATGGGGTCAACGGGTACAGACCGGGTGAAACTGCATTTTGAGATTCGCCGCCAAGGTAAACCTGTAGATCCACTGCAGTTCCTGCCCAGACGTTGATGTGTAAGCCAGCCTGTTCCGTCGCGTAGAGGGGACAGGCTCCAGCGTTGCCAAGGATAAAGGCGTCGCTTGAGCTTGGGGTCGAACTCACCAAAGGACTATAACAATGGCTCTCAGTAAAGAAGTGCCGGAGTTTGACATCGACGATGAGGTTCTCCTTATGGAGACCGGCATCGATTCGGATTCGATGTCGAATGATGAAGGGGCTGCTCCACCTTCCGTTCGTTCCAGATCCAAACACTCCGCTACACTCAAACAACATAAGTACATCGATTACACGCGTGCACTTGATGCCACGCAGTTGTACCTCAACGAAATCGGCTTTTCCCCTCTGCTCTCCCCGGAAGAAGAAGTTCATTTTGCGCGCTTGTCGCAAAGTGGCGATCCCGCCGGGCGCAAGCGCATGATCGAAAGTAACCTGCGGCTGGTAGTCAAGATCGCCCGGCGTTACGTCAATCGGGGGCTGTCGCTACTGGATCTGATCGAAGAGGGCAACCTCGGGCTGATTCGTGCGGTGGAAAAGTTCGATCCCGAGCGCGGCTTCCGCTTTTCGACCTACGCGACCTGGTGGATTCGTCAGACCATCGAACGCGCGATCATGAATCAGACCCGGACCATCCGGCTGCCGATTCATGTGGTCAAGGAACTCAACGTGTACCTGCGGGCTGCACGTGAGCTGACCCAAAAACTCGACCACGAACCTTCACCCGAAGAAATTGCCAACCTGCTGGAAAAACCGGTGGGCGAGGTCAAGCGCATGCTCGGCCTGAACGAGCGGGTTTCTTCGGTCGACGTCTCGCTGGGTCCGGATTCGGATAAAACCCTGCTGGACACCCTCACCGACGATCGTCCGACCGATCCGTGCGAACTGCTCCAGGATGACGACCTGTCGCAGAGCATCGATCAGTGGCTGTCGGAGTTGACCGACAAGCAGCGCGAAGTGGTGGTACGTCGCTTCGGCCTGCGCGGTCATGAAAGCAGTACGCTGGAAGACGTAGGCCTGGAGATCGGTCTGACCCGGGAACGGGTGCGGCAGATCCAGGTGGAAGGCCTGAAACGCCTGCGTGAGATCCTTGAGAAGAATGGCCTGTCGAGCGAGTCGCTTTTTCAATAAGCGACTGCCCGGCCGCCCGCAAGAAGCCCCGACCGGTTCGGGGCTTTTTGTTGTCTGTAGCAAATACGGCGGATTGTGATGCGGTCTAAGGGCTGGATGAGCGAGATGTAGTCTCGCTCTGTAAGCCAATGCTTACTGTTTCGTAAGTGTTCGATATTTTTACAGTGTGGCGGACGGCTATTCCGCTTGTCGATGTCACGTAATGCACTGATAAAAAAGCATATTCCTGATTATTAAAAGCTCATGACAGTAATTTCTGGCGCTTGAGGCCGATTGTCCCGTTCTGGAAAATCATTAGTATCTGAACTGTGTCGACGGACAGACACGCCCTTCAAGGAGGAGGGGAACGGACATCGCAGGACGTGATTCATCAGGACGATGAAAGGGAATACAGGGAATAGGGAAAAATGTGGGCGGGTCATACCGCCCCTTTTTTTGCCTGCAGAAAAGCAAAAAGGCCCGCGAGGGGCCTTTTCTTTCGAGCGCGGGGCAGATCAGCGTTCGAGCTGTTCGATCTTGTTCTGTTTGCCGTCCCACTCTTCAGCATCCGGCAATGGATCTTTCTTCTCGGTGATGTTCGGCCAGATTTCAGCCAATTCAACGTTCAGCTGAATGAAGTTTTCCATGCCGGCAGGGATTTCATCTTCCGAGAAGATGGCCACAGCAGGGCATTCTGGTTCGCACAGTGCGCAGTCGATGCACTCGTCCGGGTGGATCACCAGGAAGTTCGGGCCTTCGTAAAAGCAGTCCACCGGACACACTTCTACGCAGTCGGTGTACTTGCACTTGATGCAGTTGTCGGTGACGACGAAGGTCATTTCTAATTTTCTCCTCAGGCGGCGGCAGCGTTGCCCCTTCACGGTTGGGGTCGCCAGGTTCGGGAGCGATACCTGCTGGCCAGGCTATGAGCCAGCAGCATCCCGAACCGCGCGAGATTCTAACAGCTTGAAGCGATTTGCGTTATATCCGCTTCTTCAGTGCTTATATCCGGTTCTTCAGTGCATAGAGCATTTCGAGTGCGCGGCGCGGGGTCATGTCATCCAGGTCAACTTTCGCCAGTTCATCCAGCACCGGGTGCGGCAGGCTGGCGAACATATCGCTTTGCTGCGGCGCTGCGGGTTTGCCTTTGGCGGCCGGTTTCGGCGCCTCATGGGGCAGCGCGGTGTCTTCCAGACGACTCAGATGCTCACGGGCACGCACGATCACTTCGCTCGGCACGCCGGCCAGTTGCGCCACGGCGAGGCCATAACTCTGGCTGGCCGGCCCCGGCAGCACGTGGTGCAGGAACACGATGCGCTCGTTGTGCTCGGTGGCATTGAGATGCACGTTGGCCACCAAGGGTTCGGCCTCCGGCAGCACGGTCAGTTCAAAATAGTGCGTCGCGAACAGCGTATACGCACGCAGGTGCGCCAGACGTTCAGCCGCAGCCCAGGCCAGCGACAGTCCATCGAAGGTGCTGGTGCCGCGACCGACTTCGTCCATCAATACCAGGCTTCGTTCGGTGGCGTTGTGCAGAATGTTGGCGGTCTCACTCATCTCAACCATGAAGGTCGAACGGCCGCCGGCGAGGTCATCGCTCGAGCCGATCCGGGTGAAGATGCGGTCGACCAGCGACAATTCGCAACTGGCCGCCGGTACGAAGCTGCCGATATGCGCGAGCAGCACGATCAGCGCGGTCTGGCGCATGTAGGTGGATTTACCGCCCATGTTCGGGCCGGTGATCACCAGCATGCGCGTGTTGTCATCCAGGCTCAGGTCGTTGGCCACGAACGGCGTCGTCAGCACTTGCTCGACCACTGGGTGGCGGCCCTGAGTAATGCGCATGCACGGCTCGCTGACGAAGCGCGGGCAGTTCAGGTCGAGGTTCAGTGCACGTTCGGCGAGGTTGCTCAGCACATCCAGTTCGGCCAGCGCGCCAGCGGTGTCCTGCAGCGGTGGCAACTGGCTGATCAGGTCTTCGAGCAGGGCTTCGTAGAGCATCTTTTCACGGGCCAGTGCACGGCTCTTGGCGGACAGTGCCTTGTCTTCGAACTCTTTCAGCTCTGGGGTGATGAAGCGCTCGGCACCCTTCAAGGTCTGGCGGCGGATATAGTCCGCTGGCGCCGACTCGGCCTGCTTGCTCGGCAGTTCGATGAAATACCCGTGAATGCGGTTATAACCGACTTTCAGATTGGCAAGGCCAGTGCGGGCTTTTTCCCGGGCCTCAAGATCGATCAGGAACTGACCGGCGTTTTCGCTCAGCGATTGCAACTCGTCCAGTTCACTGTCGTAACCGGTTTTCAGCACGCCGCCGTCGCGGATCACCGCGGGCGGGTTGTCGATGATGGCTTTCGCCAGCAATGCCGCCAGTTCCGGGTAGGTGCTGGTGATGGTCGCCAGATTTTGCAGGTGCGGCGCCTCCAGATCGGTCATCGCCGCTTGGAGTTCCGGCAATGCACCCAGTGCATCGCGCAGACGCGCAAGGTCACGCGGTCGCGCATTGCGCAGGCCGATCCGCGCTAGAATGCGCTCGATGTCACCGATTTCCTTGAGCTGCGGTTGCAGCTTCTCAAAGCGATAGCGATCAAGCAGGCAAGTGATCGAGGTCTGACGCGCCAACAATACGGTCAGATCGCGCAGCGGGCGGTTCAGCCAGCGGGTCAGCAAACGGCTGCCCATGGCCGTCTGGCAACGATCAACCACCGATTGCAAGGTGTTGTCGCGACCGCCCGCCAGGTTGGTGTCGAGTTCCAGATTGCGCCGGCTCGCACCGTCGAGCACCACCGTGTCATCCAGGCGTTCATGACGCAGGCTGCGCAAGTGGGGCAGGGCGGTGCGCTGGGTTTCCTTGGCGTACGCCAGAAGGCAGCCGGCGGCGCCGATGGCCAGCGTCAGGTTCTCGCAACCGAAGCCTTTCAGGTCCTGCGTGGAAAACTGCTGGCAAAGGCTTTTCAGCGCCGAGTCGCGCTCGAAATCCCACGGCGCACGACGGCGCACGCCACGGCGTTTTTCCGCCGGCAGGTCTTTCGGCCAGTCATCCGGAATCAGCAGCTCAACCGGATTGACCCGCTCCAGTTCCGCCAGCAGGTTTTCCCAGCCCTTGATCTCCAGCACGGTGAAATTGCCGCTGGTGATATCCAGCACCGCCAGACCGAACAGACGCTCGTCACCCAGCACTGCCGCGATGAGGTTGTCGCGGCGCTCATCGAGCAACGCTTCGTCGCTGACCGTTCCCGGTGTGATGATCCGCACCACCTGACGTTCGACCGGGCCTTTGCTGGTGGCCGGATCGCCGACCTGCTCGCAGATCACCACCGACTCGCCAAGCTTGACCAGTTTCGCCAGATAGCCTTCCGCGGCGTGATAGGGAATGCCGCACATCGGAATCGCCTGCCCCGCGGACTGGCCGCGCGCAGTCAGAGTGATGTCGAGCAGCTTGGCGGCCTTCTTCGCGTCCTCATAGAAGATCTCGTAGAAATCGCCCATGCGGTAGAACATCAGCTGATCCGGGTGCTGATTCTTCAGTCGCCAGTATTGCTGCATCATCGGGGTGTGGGAGGACAGGTCGGAGACGGCTTTATTCATCGGATTGTCAGGCAACTCGTTAAAAGAGGTAGGGCAAAAGCGCGGCATCGGCCGGGCGTTTCCGCGATGGACGCAAGGTTACCATGGGCGCTCAATCGGACGCAGGCATCGCGGTCGATTGGCGGGTTTGTTCATCGAAATGTTGTTTTATGCATGTTATATGCAAAAGAGCATTTGTCTTCGCAAAAAACTTCAAGCACTATGCGCGTTATGCAAAAACGCAACGTAGCCTCCGTCTTAAGAGCACTGCTCGATCAGCACGGGATCTCCCCCACGGAGCTCCATCGTCGCACCGGCGTGCCTCAATCCACTCTCTCGCGGATTCTCAGCGGGAAGATCGTCGATCCTTCGGATAAACACATTTCGAAAATCGCCGAATACTTCGGCGTGAGCACCGATCAGCTGCGCGGGCGCGCGGACGTCGCGGCGACGTCCGGCGGCGGGCGTGACGACGTGCATGCGGAACTCAAGGACATAAGCCTGTGGGACGACGACACCCCTGTCGATGACGACGAGGTGTCGGTGCCCTTTCTTCGTGAGGTTGAATTGGCTGCTGGATCAGGAAGATTCGTCATCGAAGAGAGCGAGCGCTCTAGCCTGCGCTTCGGCAAGCGCAGCCTGCGCCATAACGGTGTGCAGTTCGACCAGGCCAAATGCGTGACGGTACGCGGCAACAGCATGTTGCCGGTGCTGCGCGATGGCGCCACCGTCGGTGTGAATGCGGGCAAGTGCGGCATTGGCGACATCATCGATGGCGACCTTTATGCGATCAACCACAACGGCCAGTTGCGGGTGAAACAGCTCTACCGTCTGCCGACCGGGATCCGTCTGCGCAGCTTCAATCGCGATGAGCACCCGGACGAGGACTACAGCTTCCAGGAAATCCAGGAAGAGCAGATCGTCATCCTCGGCCATGTATTCTGGTGGGGCATGTACGCCCGCTAAGCCCATCACTTTCAGATAAGCCCGCCCCTCGGCGGGTTTTTTTTCGCCTGCTGAAAGCCGCCAACCCCTTTGGCAGCGGGGCTTCCATGCATTCGTGCATTCTTGATGCATAAATAAATGCATTTACGCATTGACTGTATATGCATCCATGCATATTCTTGCCACCAAGCCGCTCGACAAAGCGGCTGGCAAGACAAGCTCTTTAGTTCCACAAGCACAGGCAGCGATGAACCGGCCTCAACGGTTCAGAGGGTTGGCAACTGACCCGGGTGTGCAGCGTAAAGCACCAGAAGCAGTTATCCGGCGGGCAGGGACCGCGGTCGGAAAAACAATCTGAATGACTCGTACCGCGCCAGTAGCGCCGAAAAGTCAGCTTCCTTCTTGAACACTGGATTTGAAGGAAGGCGAAGGAGCGCATTACTGAAAAGCCTGGCGTGCAAGCGCCGGGCTTTTTGGAATGCCTGCCTCAAGAGAAACCGTTTGAACCAACCCATCACTCATCAATCACCCACGGAGGCGTGACATGACAAACGAGCAACAAGCGTTGGCGGACATGCCGATCTGGCTGGTCATCCTCCTGGCCGTCGTTGGCGGGGTGTCCGGCGAAATGTGGCGCGCGGACAAGGAGGGCGCCCGCGGCTGGTCATTGCTGCGGCGCCTGGCCTTGCGCTCCGGCGCCTGCATGATCTGCGGCGTGTCGGCGATCATGCTGCTGTATGCCGCAGGGCTGTCCATATGGGCCGCCGGCGCATTCGGCTGCCTGACTGCCATGGCCGGTGCCGACGTCGCCATCGGTCTGTACGAACGCTGGGCCGCCAAGCGCATCGGCGTCTGCGAAGTGCCACCGCGCGATCCACAGTAACCCATCACTTTCCTGACTCGCTGCACGCTGTGCGGCGGGTTTTGGCGTGGACATTAGAAAAGGAGGTCACGCATGCCCATCCCGATCCAGCAGCCCTCGCAGCTGTACACGGCAATGGCAACAACCTTGCGCAACAGCGCCGGACTCAACGTGCAGGTCGGCCATCAGGAGGATTTCAGCGCACCTGGCGCACAGGCTTGGGTGTTGATCGATGTTGACCGCAATGCACCGGGCGTTCGTGCTGCTGACGGGCGTATTGCCCATGTGCTGACGCTGTCGCTGCAAGTCATCCCGGCACTTTCCGCCAGTGCCTTTGCCGCCTGCGATCTGATCGCCGTGCTGAAAAATCTGATCACCGACAATCGCTGGGGGCTGCCCGGCGATCAGTGTGATCTGCCGATGAATATCGACGGTTTGCCGTCAATTCACGGCGAGCAATACAAAACCTGGACGCTGACATTCGAGCAGACGCTCTATCTCGGCCCAACCCTCCTTAACGACCCGCTGGGCATCCCCAGATTCGCCCGTACCTGGGAGGTCAGCGACATTGACGACCCCGATCAATACACCGCGCTGGAGGCCTGACGAATGTTCGATGCACTACTGCGTATGCAACTGGGCCCGGTCATCGAGCGGCTGGCGGAAATGGAAGCGGACATCGAGGACCTGCACCGACGCGCCGAGAGTTTCTGTCGGATCGGCCTCTGTCAGACCGTCGATGCCGCCAGCAATACCTGCACGGTCAGCCACGGCGGTTTGCTCACGCCGGCGATCAAGTTCTTCAACCCCAGCGCGGGTGCGCAAAGCGAATCGCGGATTCCGTCGATGGGCGAGCAATGCCTGCTGTTCAACTACGGCAGCGGCGAAAGCGGTGCGCAGAGCGTGGCGTTGTTTGGCTTGAACAGCGATCGTTTTCCACCCGCCGCCTCGGTGCCGACGCTGACCCGACGAGTGCACCAGGACGGCAGCGAAAGCAGTTACGACGACGCCACTCACACCTTGCACTGGCAAAACGGCCCGGCCGCGTTCAACGGTTCTCGCGAATCGCTTGAGCTCAGCATCGGCCCGGCGCGACTGGCGCTCACGCCACAACTGATCACCCTGCAACTGGGTGCCGTGGGCGTGACCATCGACGCTTCGGGCGTGCACTTCAGCGGCCCGTTGGTCGACCACCAAGGCCGCGTCATTAGTCCCTGATTTCAAGAGCTTTCCATGATCGGAATCGATAGAGACAGCGGGGCCACGGTTGACGACTGGCTGCAGTTTGTGCAGCGCGCGACCCGAGCCCTGACCACACCGCTGGGCACCCGGCAAAAACGGCCCTTGTACGGTTCGCTGATCCCCACGTCGCTGGGGCAGAACCTCGGCGATGACGTGTTGCTGCTGGCGCAGAGCCACGCGGCGCAAGCGTTCTACAACGTGCAGAACGGCATCGGCGATTTTCAACCGCAAGTGATCGTCGCCAGCCGTCAGGGCGCCGGTCTGCTCCTGCGTTTCGCCGGCACCTGGAAAAACCGCCAACAAACCTTCGAGGTCGTGACATGAGCATGTTGATTCCCGGCCAGAACCAATTGGTCGAACCCGCACTGATCAAGGTCGACGCTTTCGAGGACCTGCTCGCCGAGTTCAAGGCCTTCGTCGTCGACTACGTCGCGGCACGCTCGCTAGACAGCGCGATAAAACTCAAGACCAGCCTGGAGAACGAAAGCGAACTGCTGACCCTTGCACTCGAAGCGTTCTGCGTGCGGCTGCAAACCCACGAGCGCAAATACAACGCCCGCATCAAGCAGATGCTGGCGTGGTGGGCGACCGGCAGCAATCTTGATGCACGGCTGGCGGACATGGGCCTTGAGCGGCAGTTGCTTGATCCCGGTGACCCGGCCGCGTTTCCGCCAGTGCCGGCAATTTATGAAAGCGACGACGATGCTCGCTTGCGTTATTACCTGGCGCCACACGCTCCGGCGGCGGGTTCGCGGATGCAGTATCGCCGCGAAGTCTTCACCCTCGGCGAGCGTCCGGCGGTAAAGGTGGGGTCCACCGAGGCAGGCGTGGTGAATGTCACTTACACCTTCAACCCGGACGGCCTCGCCGCGCAAGTTAAGGATGGCAATGCCCGGCGCACCGCACCGGGCGAAGTGCAGGTCACTGTGCTGTCCCGCGGCGGTGATGGCACGCCTTCCGCGACATTGCTTGACGGCGTTCGTCAGCACTTCGCACGGCCTGATGTACGACCGGAAACCGACTTGGTTACCATCAAGGCAGCCGACATTCAGCGCTACAAGATCCGCGTTGTCGCGAAGATATATTCCGGCCCTGACTCAGGCCTGACCAAAGTCGCCGCGCAACAACAATTGCAGGCCTACGCCGACAGTTGCCATCGCCTCGAAGGCCGGGTCGATCCAAGCTGGATCGACTACATGCTGCACAGTGCCGGCGCCGTGCAATTGCAGATTCTTGAACCGCTAACGCCGATCGTGACTACGGCGTTTCAAGCGCCGTATTGCACTGCGGTCGAGGTCGAGGTGCTGACGCTATGAGTGAAAAAACTCAGCGCCCAACACTGCTGCCGGCCAACAGTTCGGCACTTGAACGAGGTCTGGACCTGGGCTTTGGCGCCTTGCTTGATCGCATCGCGCCGCCGTTCCCGGAGCTGATGAACCCAGCAGAAACACCGGTCGCCTTTCTGCCGTATCTGGCAGCGGATCGCGGTGTTGCTGAATGGAGCACCGCCGCACCGGAAGCAGAAAAGCGCCTGACCGTCGAACTGGCCTGGCCCACGGCACGTCAGGCCGGCACTCGAAAAGCGCTGGAAAACGCTGCCAAGGGTTTGCAACTGCGCCCGGAAATCCGCGCCTGGTACGAACAGACACCGCCCGGCGCCCCCTACAGCTTTTCCGTGCGCGCCTTCACTGAACAACCTTACAGCGAAGCCATCGACGCCCGTCTCGACCGACGCCTGGCCAATGCCAAAAGCGAGCGGGATGTGCTGACCGTCTCGGTGGGGCTCAGCGCGTTCGGCAATCACGTCATCGGCGCCGCGACGTTCTGCGGCGAGCTGACCACGGTTTACCCGGTGTTCATCGAAGGCCTGGAAACCTCTGGCGAGGCGTTCATGGCCGCCGCTTTGTACACCGTCGAAACATCCACTATTTATCCTCAGGGGGCCTGAATGGCTGACTATTACACCCTGCTCACCAACGCAGGGACTGCCTACGAAACGGCGTGCAAGGCCGTGGGTGTGCCGATCAAGCTGACGCAGATTTCGGTCGGCGACGGCAACGGCGCGGTCTACAACCCGGCCGCGACCGCCACCGCGCTGAAACGCGAAGTCTGGCGCGGACCGCTCAATGCACTGTTCCAGGACGAGAAAAATCCGAGCTGGCTACTCGCCGAAGTGACCATTCCGCCGGATGTTGGCGGCTGGTATGTGCGCGAAGCAGGGCTGTGGACCGACACCGGCATTCTCTACGCCGTCGTCAAATACCCGGAGTCGTTCAAACCGGTGCTGGCGACGTCGGGCTCGGGGAAAGAGTTTTACATCCGCTCGATTTTCGAGACGAGCAATGCGTCGCTAGTGACCCTGCAGATTGATGACACGGTGGTCAAAGCCACGCGTGCCTGGGTCATGAGCTATCTGGCCGAAGAACTCGGCAAGCTCGACGGCAAACAATCGGTGCGGGTCGCGGCGACTGGCAATGTCGTGCTGAACGGCGCGCAGCAGATTGATGGTGTGGCGGTGATCGCCGGTGATCGTGTGTTGCTGTCGAGCCAGACACCGGCCAAGGACAACGGCCTGTGGATTGTTGCCAATGGCGAGTGGCAGCGCACGGCTGATGCCGACTCCACCGCCAAAGTTACGCCGGGCCTCACGGTGATGGTGGAGGAGGGCTTAGCGAATGGAGATTCGCTGTGGCACATGACCTCCAACGGGCCGATCACGCTAGGCACTACTGCGTTGACGTTCAAGATGCTTGCAGGGCGAACCGGGATTGCTGCGGGGACTTACAAGAGTCTGACTGTTGATGAATATGGCCGCGCGACGGCTGGTGCCAATCCTGAGACATTGGCCGGTTTTGGCATCAAGGATTCGTACACCAAAGCTGAAGTTGAAGCACTGATCGCCAAGGCTTCTGCGTTGCCGGTGGGTTCGATTGTAGCGTTTCCGGTTGACGCGCCACCACCGGGTTTTCTGGAACTGGATAACAGCGTCAAGAGTAGCGCTACTTACCCGGACTTGAGCGCTTATCTGGGTGGCAAGTTCAACAAGGGCGATGAGGGCGTTGGCAATTTCCGGTTGCCAGAATCGCGTGGTGAGTTTCTACGTGGTTGGGATCACGGACGAGGTGTTGACGCGGGACGGGAAATGGGAAGCTTCCAAAAGGCAACCCTCTTAGCGACCGATGCAGTAACCCCCGCATTGACAGCGCTGCAAGACACGACCGTTGGGTTCAAGCTTGGGCCGACCCTCACTGAGAACAGTCATTCCTATGTTGGAGGTGACGTTGTCAATAAGGCCATGTATCCGGATACCGGCATTTCCGTTAGCACGGCTGAGAGAGCAGGGCTGTCATTTTTAGATAGTCTGCCCATTTATGATCGAGGCAATCTTGTTGGGACGCGGCCACGCAACCTCGCCGTTATGTGGTGCATCAAAGCCTGGAATGCGCCAGTCAATCAGGGAAACGTCGATATCACTGCACTGGCTACGCTGGCGCAACACGCCTCCGAAACCAATCAAGGCACAGCAAAAGTCGCGACTCAAGTGCAGACGGATGCAGGCTCGGACGATAGAACGATTGTCACTCCCAAAAAAATGCGCTGGGGATTTTCAATCAGCGTATCCGGGGACATGAGTGGTAGCTACGTCATCTTCCCGAGCTGGCTTGGAGGTTTGATTCTCCAATGGGGCATGACGCTTGCCATTCCCTCTGGAGGCAATTACGTACAGGTTTTCCCCTTAGCCTTTCCAATGGTAAACCCATCAGTTTTTACTACTTATCCCAATACAGCGACGGATGCTCCCGTTGGATCGACCTATATCGGGCAAATCAAAGGGATCAGTAAAGCAAACGTGACCATTCGCAATACGGGACAGGCTACCGGACAGTTTTATTATTTTGCAATTGGTCGCTAACACACCAAGTGGTGAGGATTAATCATGAAGTTTGCAACATTTGATGAGAGCGGAACGCTGATGGGGCGATACGACTCAAGCATTCACAGCGTTATACCCGAGAGCGCAATTGAACTTGACGAAGCAGTATTTCAGGCGACCAGAGCGGATACAGACGGCGTTTGGAAACGAGTAGACGGGGAAATCGTCAAAGTCGCGCTACCCGATGTTTCTTCGAATAACGCTGCAGCGTTCGCAACTGAGCGTTTTGCACGAGAGACATCAGGCATAACGGTAGAAAACTTAAGCATCGAGACGACCCGTGACAGCCAGGCACTCATCGCCAGTACAGGACTGTCAGCGATTCTCGACGCGGAGTACCGCTGTAACTTCAAAACGCTGGATGGATTTGTCCACATCAACGCAACGCAAATTCTGGCTATTGCCAAAGCTGTCCGTGCTCACGTCCAAGCCTGTTTTGACCGGGAGCTCGAGCTGTTGAATGCGCTCGAGTCGGGCACTTACACAGACGAAATGCTCAAGGATGGCTGGCCCGACACTTCGTCGACCGAGTAAGTCGACTCACTTCAATAAACGCCCCTTACCCTGGGGCGTTTTTTTGCCCGCGTAAAGCATTCAACACCCGCCAAGCCCCTCCGTTGGAGGGGCTTTCCCGTTTATGGAGAAACGAAAAATGGCAAACCGCCAAACCTACACCGTGCTCGTCCCATTCCCCACCAGCGGTGGGCACTGGTCGAGCGTCGGTCAAGAGCTTGATCTGCTCGATGTCGAGGCCAGTGCCTTGCACAGCGCCGGGCGTCTGCAACTGAAAACATCTTCCACCCAGGCCAAAAAGGCCGCTGCCAAGAAGGCTGACTGAACATGGCTGAGGTTTTGAACTTCGAGCACAACGGCATTACCGTCAATGCCACCGAATCCCCCGAGGCCATGGGTGGCCTGGGTGACAACGTCATCGGTCTGGTCGGCACCGCGCCGAACGCCGATCCGCTGATTCCGCGGAACGCACCGTTCCGCATCAACAGTTTCACCACCCATGCGCTGCTCGATCCGAGCGGTGCGGAAGAGGGCACGCTGTACCACGCGGTCTACCAGATCCTCAAAGTGGTCAAGGTGCCGGTCTATGTGGTGATCGTCGAAGCGGGCGCGACCCCGGCCGATACGGTCAATGCGGTGATTGGCGGTGTCGAGCCGGCCACTGGCCGCAAGCTCGGTCTGGCTGCGCTGGGCAGTGTCCCGGAAGACCTGACCATCATTGGCGCGCCGGGCTTCACCGGCAGCAAAGCGGTGGCCGGTGAATTCGCCTCGTTCGGCAAGCGCATCAAGGCCCGTGTGGTGCTGGACGGCAAAGACGTTTCGGTGGCCGATCAGGTGCTGTACAGCCAGGAACTGGGCGGCGCCGAACTCGGTTTCGACCGTTGCCTGGTGGTGCACAACATGCCTGCGGTTTACTCGAAAGCGGCGAAGAAAAACGTTTTCCTCGCACCGTCCAGCCTGGCGATCGCCGCGCTGGCCAAGGTCAAGCAGTGGGAAAGCCCGGGCAATCAGGTGACCTTCGCCGAAGACGTCTCGCGCGTCGTCGAATACAACATCCTCGACACCTCCACCGAAGGCGATCTGCTCAACCGCTACGGCGTCAGCTACTACGCGCGCACCGTGCTGGGTGGCTTCTCGCTGCTGGGCAATCGCTCGATCACCGGCAAGTTCATCAGCTACGTCGGCCTCGAAGATGCGATCAGCCGCAAGCTGGTCAAGGCCGGCCAGAAAGCCATGGCCAAGAACCTCACCAAGTCGTTCATGGACCAGGAGGTCAAGCGCATCAACGACTGGCTGCAGACTCTGGTTGCCGACGAAACCATTCCTGGCGGCAGCGTTTATCTGCACCCGGAACTCAACAGCGTCGAGAAGTACAAGAACGGCACCTGGTACGTAGTCATCGATTACGGCCGCTACGCGCCGAACGAACACATGGTTTATCAACTCAACGCCCGCGATGAAATCATCGAGCAGTTCCTGGAGGACGTTCTCTAATGTTTACCAACCGTAATCGCCAGGCCATCGCGGCCACTCTGCAAGGCTTGCCGCTGTCGGCGACCGTAGAGGAATTCACCCCGCCGAAAATCGAATTCGACATGGAAGAAATGCGCGGCGGGCGCTTTATCGTCGAAGAGATGGCCAAGGGCGGCAAGGCGCTCAACGCCAAGCTGACCCTGCAAGGCCTCGGCGCCGAAGTGATGCTCGCACTGGGTGTGAAGCTGGGCGACGACATCCTGCTGAACGTGCGTGAAGCCGGTCAGGATCAGGACGGCAACACCTGGTTTACCTACCACACCGTGGGCGGTCAGCTGAAATCCCTTGAAGAAACCGCAGTGAAAATGGGCGAAAAACCCAAGACCAATCTGGAGCTGTCCTGCCGCACCTACAACCGCCTGGAAAACGGCGTGCCGGTGATCGACATCGACGTGCGCACGCAGAAGTTCGTGCTCAACGGCGTCGACATTCTCGGTGACGCGCGACGTGCGGTGCTGATGCCGTAACCCCCGGGCACACACCAAACCCCTGTAGGAGTGAGCCTGCTCGCGATGGCGGTGGGTCAATCAACTCAATGTTGGAAGTGCCGCCCTCATCGCGGGCAAGCCCGCTCCCACAAGGGGTTTCAATAATTCCCAAAGAATCACCAAGGAATTCATACATGTCGTGGATGCCACCCCAACATGAACTGCTGTCGCCGATCACTGGCGACGATGGTTCGCAAATCGAAATCCTGCAGCTCAAACCGCTGTTTTATGCTGCACAGAAAGAAGCACTGGAACGCGCCGGCGATGACGAAGACGACCAGTTTTTCGAACTGGCACTGCTCGCCACCGGCCTGTCGGTCAAGGAACTCGACCAGCTCAAGCGCCCCGATTACGTGAGCATTGCGCAGTACGTTCACGAGATGTCGACGCGTCCAGCGTCGTTCTTTCTGGAGCAGGTCGAAGACGCGGAAAAGTCCGCCGACCCCGATCAAGTGCAACTGCTGCAACCGCTCGCCATCACTGGCCGCACCGTGACCTCGCTGAGCCTGGAAATGCCCGCGCTGCGCGCCACCAAAGTGATGAAGAAACTGAAAACGGCCAAGGAACGCGCCGAATTCATCACCGCTCATTGCACCGGCCTGATGATCCCCGATCTGGCCCACCTGAGCGTGCCGGACTGGACGCAATTGCAGGTGCGCATAGACGATTTTTTAAACCAGCCGGCGGCTTACTTTCGGAACGCGACATCGAAGTAATCCTCGATATCGTCCCGCTCATTTACCCGGTAAGTGAAGCGGAGATTCTGGAATGGGACGCCGAAAAGGCGTTGCGCCGCTACGACATAGCGATCACTCGCCTTGGCGTGAAACAGGAGTAGAGCGGCATGGCAGAGAACAAGTTTGCGCTCACCTACGTCGGTGAGGGCGGCCTTACAACAAGCGGATCCACGCTAGGCGATAACCTCGTCAAACCTGTGCAGGATTTGACCCTGGCACTGGCATTGGCAAGCGTGGACATCCGTCTGCTGACCCAAGAGCAGATCAAATTGCGCGAACTGCTGGTGAGCCAGCAATCGCTATTCAAAGTCGTGGCGACGGCCCCGTCTGCCAATAGCGAGGCGAAGTCAAAACTCAAGGCAGAAGTCGAGCAGCGCTCACCACCTAAAGCCATGCAAGCGGCGATGGCGCAGCAGACCGCTTTGTCTGAGCTCAATCGAGTGGTGAAACTGGATAAAGACCAGCTCGCGGCGCTATCACAAGAAACCTTGAGAATGGCCAGCGAAAAACCGGTTGCTCCCAGTGGCGCAACCGGTGTGGATTTATTGCAGGTGCAACTGGCAGCCGCCAGATCTGGGGTGGGTGAAGGTCTGGAGCCCGAGCGCAAAGCTGCCGCCTTGACCGAATTCGCTCGCGACGCGGCGATCAACGCTTCGGCGTTCGGCGTTGATGTGAAAACAGCCAGTGAGATGATGTTGGCCTGGCAGTCAGCGATGAATCTTGATCGCGGCAAAAGCCAAAGCCTGGCCGATGCGACCAACTATCTGGGACATAGCACGCTGGACGCAAAATCTGCGGATATCGGCTCAGTCGTGCAAAGTGTGGGTGAAAAAGCTGTCGCTGGCGGGCTTGCGCCGGAGCAGGTCGCTGCATTGGCCGCAGCGTTTTTGAACAGTGGTGTCGACAAGTCCGCAGCGGGAGCCGGGCTCAACAGTTTGATGACCTTGCTTGCCAAGGCCGACACGGCCACGGATGAGCAGCGCACTGCCTGGGCTTCGCTGGGCAATGATCTGGGGCCAGAGGCTGTCGCCACAGGCATGAAGACCGATACGTCGGCGACCATCATCAAGATCATGGAAGCCCTCAAGGACAAGAAGCCCGAAGAGAAGGAGGCGTTGACCAAAACGCTGTTCGGTGGCAACGACGCGATTCTCAAGCTGCTGAAAAAACCTGAGGATGTGACCAAGGCGTTCGGTCTGCTGACTGTAGCGAATCCACAAGCTCCAACGAAGCTCGATTACGTTGGGTCAGTCGGCAAAGACGCCGACCAGTCAGGGAGCACTTCGCAAGGGCGCTTCAATGCCTTGGATGCCAGCGGTACACGGTTGTCTACGGCCGTTGGCGGAGCATTCACCAATGGGTTCGACGGTGTAGTGTTTTCTCTGGACGCTGTCGCCAGTGGTATGGCCAGGTTTGCCGAGGAACAGCCCAAGGCGACGGCGGCTCTGCTCATGCTAGGCGGCGTGATTGCTCTATCGCGCGGCACACAGATCAAAGTCGCCACGGCCTCGCTCATTCGTGGTGCGGCGACGAAATTGCTGACGACGGCAGGAGCCGGTCCCCTGATCGATGTTCTTGATAGGTCTGTCGCCGCTGGCGATACCGACAAACCCGACAAATCCGAAAAGTCGACGAAGCCTGGAAAACGCCGCAAATCAGCCAGTCCAAAAGCCCCCGTCAAACGGTCATCCGTCGCGCCACGAAAACCTGCACAAACACGCCCGACATTGAGCAGCCGTTTCACCGACGCCAAGGCTATGGCCAAGGGTTTCAGCAAGTCCAATGCTTTGCTGACCGTAGCTGCGGCGGCGCCTGACGTGATCAAGGGGCTGCAGGAAGGCGATAACAAAATGGTCGGCGGTGCGCTAGGTTCAGCCGGCGGCAGTCTGGCGGGTGGTTATGCAGGTGCGGTGACAGGCGCGATGATAGGCAGTTTCATTCCCATCATCGGCACGGCTGTCGGTGGTCTGGTCGGCGGTATTGTCGGCAGCACGTTGGGCAACATGGGCGGTTCGTGGCTTGGTGAAAAACTGGCACCGGCGTCCGACCGACTCGCCCCACCGGCAGAGGTCGCCAAAGAACTGCCAAGCGCACAGACGCAAAACCAACAGGTGAGCTTTTCACCTCTGATACAGGTCACCTGTCCGGCTCCGGACACGGCTGAACAAATCCGCACAATCATCGGACAGCAACTGAGCGGGCAATTTCACGGCCAGTTCCTGCCGTTGATGACCAACAACTCCCTCGCCACCCGCCGCGACGCAGCCCTGACCGATGGAGCCGCCACATGAAACAACAAATGGCACTGGGCAGTTTCATCTTCGGCCTCTCGCGCCAATTTGCGTACCACTCGCTGTTGCGCAAGTCCGATGGCGGCTGGACCGAAATCCAGATCCTGACCAGCAAACCCAAGTCCAGCCAAACCGGGCAGAAGCCGGAAACCCTGACCATCACCGGCAAATCGATGTACGCCGTGGCCATGGACCGGCTCGATGAATTGCGCGCCTTGCAGGCACTGCGCACGCCATTGCCGCTGATCGATGGCATCGGGCGCAATTGGGGCCTGTGGCGAATCAGCAATATTTCAGAAACCCAAAGCCAGATCATCGATGACGGCACTGCGATGGTGGTCGATTGGGTCATCGAACTGGCGGAGTTCAACAATGCGTAAGGTACGAAGCGTGGCCGGTGATTCGGTGAATCTGTTGCTCTACCGCGAAACCGGGCGCAGCGATGACGCTGCCGAAGAAGCCCTGTGGAAACTCAACCCGAGCCTGGCCGAACACGGCCCGGTTCTGCCCGCTGGCATCTGGGTCGTGCTGCCGGAACTCGACAGCAAACCCGCCGCGATAAAAGCGCTCACGGCCTGGGATTAAGGAGGTTGTATGGCATTGGGTTTTACCCCGGTCGTGCAGATTTATGGCGCCAACGCGGATCTTCTCAACCAGCGTCTGATCAGTTGGGAGCACATTGATGCCGCCGGTATCGAGTCGGATCAACTGACCCTGACCATTGATCTGGAAGGTCTCGAAGGGCTGCCGAACCTGGGCGGGAAAATCGGCCTGCGGGTGGGTTACCTGGAAATGGAAGAGATGGTTGACAAGGGCCAGTTCAAAGTCACTCGCCTGACACCGACGCTGTTTCCGTTTCGCCTGACCCTGGTGGCCACTGCAGCGCCTTTCAGCAAGGAGGACGAGACCGGCTTCAAGCAGCGCCGCACCGCCAGTCATGGCCCGACGACGCTCGGTCAATTGTTCAGCAAACTGGTGTCGCAGCACGGTTTTTCATCGCGTGTCGCTGCGGACGTGTCGATGATCAAGATCGCTCACGTCGACCAGACCAATGAAACCGACATGGGCTTTCTGACGCGCCTGGCCAAGAAGTACAACCTGGTCGCCAAACCTTATGGCGATGCGTATGTGCTGGCGCGGCCCGGTCAGATCAAATCAATCTCGGGGCAGAAACTGCAGGATGTGACGTTATCGGTCACCCACAACAATCGTCCCGGCGATCACGCCTTCATCAGCGCCACGCTGGAAGAGGCCGCCCGCGAACAGGCCAAGGGCTGCAAGACCTGTTTTGTCGATGCGGTTACAGGCGTTTTGCATTGGATCGAAACGGGACTGGCGCCGTTCAAAACCATCCGCCAGAAGCAACCCAGTGAAGCCGATGCCATTGCCGTGGGAGAAGGTGAAGTGCGCAAGATGCTCCGGCAAAAATTCAAGGTGAAGATCACCTGCCCGGGCGATCCGCGACTGGCGGCCGAAGGCCTGCTACTGCTCGATGACACCTGGCCGGATTTCATGCGCGGGCGCTGGTCGATCGACAAGGTCACCGCCAGCGGCAATCGTGAAAACAGCTATCGCTGCCTGATCGATGCGAGCGGCCTCGATCCCAAGGCTGAATCCAAAGGCTGATCCCGCAGCAACACACGCCCTGTAGGAGTGAGCCTGCTCGCGATAGCGGTCCCAGTCGAAAACAAAGTGTCTGACCCACCGCAATCGCGAGCAGGCTCGCTCCCACATTGGGTCCTGCGCAATTCTCCTCATTCTGGAACACCCCCATGAAGATCACTCCGATCCTCACGCAGATGCGTGGGCAATGCCCAAGCCTTGCCAATCACATTTCGGTGGGCGTGGATCTGGCGTTGCTGCAAGGCAACCCCAACCTGCCGACACCGTCGGCTCACGTGCTGCCACTGGCCGATCTGGCCACCACCAGCACCGCCCAAAACCTCAACACCCAACCGATCCGCGACCGCTTCGAAATCCTTCTCGTGCTTGATGCCAGCGACGCGACAAAAGCGCTGGATCTGTTGCATGAACTGCGCGCCGAACTGTGGCGCGCACTGGTGGGTTTCAAGCCCGATTCCGACTACAGCGCCATCGTTTATGACGGCGGCGAAATGGTCTCGCTCAACAGCAGCCGCGCGTTTTATCGGCTGCGCTTTTTTGCCGAGTTCCAGCTCGGCCGCAATCTGCCAAGTCAGCCTGCGGAGAGTTGGCATGAACGCGAACTGGACGGTTTGTCGTCCTTTACCGGGGCCACCGTACGGGTCGATGCGATCGATCCGGCCGACCCCAACCTGCAACGCCCGGGCCCTGATGGGCGCGTGGAAATGACTTTCTCTGGAGACGTAACCCCATGAGCAACCGCATCACTGTGCTGCCGGCCGCCGGCCGCGTCGTACCTGACCCGGAGGCCGGCGACCTGCTGCCGCCAGAAGGCCGTGAAGTGCCGGACAGCGCCTGGTGGCGCCGCCGTCTGACCGACGGCGACATCACCCTCAAAACCGCAACAGCCAAACCAAAGGGAGCCAAATAATGGCGATCGGATTCAGCAACATCCCGGCGGACATTCGTGTACCGCTGTTCTATGCCGAAATGGACAATTCGGCCGCCAACAGTGCGACTTCGGCCATGCGCCGTCTCATTGTTGCGCAGGTCAATGACAACATCGCCCCGAGCGAAGTCGGCAAGCTGGTGCTGGTGTCCAGCGTGGCGCTGGCAAAAAGCATCGGTGGTCAGGGCTCGATGCTCGCCTTGATGTACGAGACTTTCCGCAAGGCCGACCCGATCGGTGAGATCTGGTGCCTGCCGCTGCACAACGCTGAAGGCGCGATCGCCAAAGGCGTGCTGACCCTGACCGGCGCAGCCACTCAGGCTGGCGTGCTCAACCTGTATGTTGGCGGCGTGCGGGTGCAGGCCACTGTGGTCAACGGTGCCACCGCGGCTCAAGCGGCCACCGCCCTGGCGCAGAAAATCAACGCCACCGCCGACCTGCCAGTCAGCGCAGCCGCAGCAGAAGGTGTAGTTACCCTGAGCGCCAAATGGACCGGCGACAGCGGCAACGACATCAGCCTGCAATTCAATCGCCTGGGCAAGAGCAACGGCGAAGAAACCCCGGCCGGCCTGACCACTGCGATCACCGCCATGACCGGCGGCGCCGGTGTGCCGGATCAAGTGGCTGCGGTGGCGGCACTGGGCGACGAGCCGTTCGAGTTCATCGCACTACCGTGGTCCGATCTGTCGACCCTCAACACCTGGCAAGCAGTCATGGATGACAGCACCGGTCGCTGGTCGTGGGCCAAGCAACTGTTCGGTCATGTCTACAGCGCCAAGCGCGGCACCGTCGGCACTCTGGTCGCCGCAGGCCAGGCGCGCAACGACCAGCACATGACCATTCAGGCGCTGGAGCCGGGCGTGCCACAACCGTTCTGGGTACAAGCGGCGGCACTGGCTGCGCGCACCGCCGTGTTCATCTCGGCGGACGCCAGCCGTCCGACGCAAAGCGGCAGCCTGCCGGGTGTCGATCCGGCGCCGGCCAGCGAGCGGTTCACCCTGACCGAGCGGCAGTCGCTGCTCAACTATGGCATCGCCACCGCGTACTACGAAGGCGGTTACGTGCGCATCCAGCGCTCGATCACCACCTACCAGAAAAACGCTTACGGCCAGGCCGACAACTCCTACCTGGACAGCGAAACCATGCACCAGTCGGCGTTCATCGTGCGTCGTCTGCAAAGCGTGATCACCAGCAAATACGGTCGGCACAAACTGGCCTCCGACGGCACCCGTTTCGGCGCCGGCCAGCCGATCGTCACCCCGGCGACCATTCGTGGCGAGTTGATCGCCCAGTACGCCAAGCTCGAACTGGAAGGCCACGTCGAGAACGCTGAACTGTTCGCCGAGCACCTGATCGTCGAGCGCGACGTGCAGGACCCAAGCCGCGTGAACGTGCTGTTCCCGCCGGATTACATCAACGGTCTGCGCGTGTTCGCACTGCTCAACCAGTTCCGTCTGCAATACGACGACGCGGCTTGATCGCCGTCATTTTCGCCAAGCTTTCAGCCCACCTCGCGTGGGCTTTTTCATTCAAGGGAGTAACACCATGGGTCAACTGATTGCAGGCACCTGCTACGTCAAGGTCGACGGCGCACAACTGACGATTAATGGCGGCTGCGAAGCCCCGTTGATGGCGGTCAAACGCGAAACCGTCGTGCCCGGTTTCTACAAGGAAACCGACATCGCGCCGTCGTTCAAAGTGACCGCGCTGCATACCGCCGATTTTCCGCTGAAGAAGCTGATCGAAGGCACCGATATCACCGTCACCTGCGAATTCAGCAACGGCAAAGTCTACGTACTGGCCGGCGCCTACCTGGTCGAAGAACCGGTTTCCAAGGGCGATGACGCCACCATCGAACTGAAATTCGAAGGCATCAAGGGGACCTGGCAATGAGCGGCGCCGTGAAGCTTCAGGTTGCGATCGAAGCTCACGGCGAGCCCCTGACCGAACTCGTCCTGCGCCGCCCGACGGTGCAGGAAGTGCGAGCGATCAAGGCGCTGCCGTACAAGATCGACAAGAGCGAAGAAGTCAGCCTCGACATGGACGTGGCGGCGAAATACATCGCCGTGTGCGCCGGCATTCCACCGTCGTCGGTCAACCAGCTGGATCTGGCTGACCTCAATGCGCTGAGCTGGGCCGTTGCGAGTTTTTTCATGAGTGCGGCGTCGGCGCCATCACCGACCTGATCGCCGTCGCCTATGACCTGGCCTGGTTCTGGAAGGTTGACCCCGAACAGATGATGGCCAGGCCACTGGATGTGCTCCGCGAATCGCTGGAGCACGCGCAACGGATCAATGCGATGCAGCAGGTGCAGTGATGGCAGACGAAGAGAAGAAAACCCCGAAACCGGTGCTGATCACCGGTTTCGATGAACTCTCGCCCAAACTCGGCGCCCTGCGCGTGAAGGTCGAGAGCTTCAAAAACAATCTCGAACAGACTGGCCTTGGCAAACTGGACATCAGTGGTCTGTTCAAGGGCGGCAGTGTGATTACGCCGTTCGTGGAAGGGATCAAATCGGCGGCGGCGTTTCAGGGCAAATTGAACGAAGTCAGCGACACGGCGAAAACCGTTGAGCTGCCCGCCGCGCCGAAAGCCGCTGCGCAGAACATGAACGTGTTCAGTGCCTCGATGGAAAAGGTGTCGGCCTCGGTCGACGCCGCCCTGGTGCCGGCCGTTGGGGCGCTGGTGGTCGGTCTGGAACCGGTGCTGACCCAGGTCGGCAGCCTGCTCGCCGACAATCCGCAACTGGTCGAAGGCTTGGCGGCGGGGGCCATCGCCTTTTCGGCGATGCAAACCGCAGTGAGCGGCGCCACGCAGGTGTTCGACGTGATGAGCATGGTGCTCAAGACCAACCCGATCATGCTGATTGCCATGGGCATTGCCGTGGCGGCGGGTTTGATTGTCGCCAACTGGACGCCGATCAGTGCGTTCTTCATCGGAATGTGGGAAGGCATCAAAAACGTCGGGGCGCGGGCGATGGCGACGTTGCGCTCGGTGCTCGACTGGCGACCGTTGGCCACATTGGCGGCGCTGTGGGAACCGCTCGGCGGGCTCTTTGCGGGCGTCTGGGACAAGGTCAAAGCCGTCACCGCGCCGCTGACGGATTTCTTGCAATCGGTGTTTTCCTGGTCTCCGGCCGGCATGATCATCGAAAACTGGGGGCCGCTGACCGGCCTGTTCTCGGCGATCTGGGAATTGCTCGAGGCCTTGAGTGTGCCAGCGATGGCGTTTCTCAGAAACCTGTTCGATTTCTCGCCGATGCAGATGATTACCGAGGCGTGGGGTGGTGTCGTCACGTTCTTCGAACCGATGTTCAGCGGCCTGCGAAAAGTGGCGCAACCGGCTAAAGCATTCCTCGTGTCACTGTTCGACTTCTCGCCGATGCAGATGATCACCAGCGCCTGGGGAGGTGTCGTTGCGTATTTCCAACCGATATTGACGATGCTGCAGTCGGCAGTACAAAGCACCCGCGATATTTTGCGCACGCTGTTCGATTTTTTCCCGATGGAAATGCTCACCAGTGCCTGGGGTGGGATTGTCGGGTTTTTCGAGCCGATCTGGGTGGCGTTGCAAACGTCGGTGCAACGGGTCAAAGGCTTTTTCACCAGCCTGTTCGAGTGGTCGCCGCTGGAGCAGATTGCCCAGTACTGGCAGCCGATCGGTGAGGTTTTTTCGGCGATCTGGGGTGTTGTGTTGGCGCTGTCCGCGCCGGTCGTGGATTTTCTGCACGGCCTGTTCGAATGGAAACCTCTGGATCAGATCATCGAGAGTTGGGGGCCGGTCACCGAGTGGTTCGGCGAGTTGTGGCAAAAACTGCAAACCGTCATTGCGCCGATCAAGGAACTGTTTGACGGCGGCTTTGCCGGCTTGATCGCCAACGTCACCGGCAAGGTTGAAACGCTGACCCAGGCGCAACGCCAGACCAACGCCGAAGGCAAGGGTGAACTCGCACCGGCGTTTTTCGGCGCCAGCCCGACGGCTGCCGGCAATGGCAGCTTGCAAAGCGGTTCGTTGCAGCAGGGTTCAGGCGCGCTGATCCAACAAAGCGCAATTAACAATCGCACGCAACTCGAAGGCGGCCTGACCGTGCGCTTCGAAAATGCGCCGGCGGGGCTACGCACCGAACAACCGCAAACCAATCAACCGGGCCTGGCCGTGGCGTCGCGCATCGGTTATCGCTCGCTGTCGATGGGAGGTTCTCAATGAACTGGCGTGACCGTTTGTTGCCGGCATCCTTTCGCGGTGTCGGCTTCTGGATCGATCAGGCGAAAACCCCGGTCGGTCGCAAGGGGCAATTGCACGAATACCCGCAACGTGACCTGCCGTATTTCGAAGACCTTGGTCAGCAGGCGAAGATTCACGACATCACCGCCTTCATCGTCGGCGCTGATTGCCTGGAGCAGCGCGACAAGCTGCTCAAGGCGTTAGAGGCAGGCAGTGGCGAGCTGGTGCATCCGTGGCTCGGGCGCTTGCAGGTCAAGGTCGGCGAATGCGACATGACCCACACCCGCCATGACGGCGGGCTGGTGACCTTTGCGCTGAAGTTCTATCCCGATAAACCGTTGCCGTTTCCGACCGCGACGGTCAGTACCCAGAAAGTCCTGTTGGCCAAGGCTGACACGCTGCTCGGGTCGGCCGTGGCGCGCTTTGAACAGGCGATGACGCTGATCAAGGCTGCGCGGATCGGCATCGCCAATCTGCGCAACAGCCTCACCGGAGTTTATGAGGTGATCAAGGAACAGCTCAAACCGCTGATCGAGCAGTACCGACAGATCACCGAACTGGTCAAGGCCGTGAAGGAGTTGCCCAAGGAAGTGGCGGCAGAGTTCAAAGGCTTGCTTGGCGATATCAAGGAGCTGAAGGCCTTCGCGAAGGAGGGCTACCGTGGCGTGATTGCCGACGTGTCGCAACAACTCGAAGCCATTCGCAAGGCCGATGCGCCAAAGATCACCACCGGCAAGGACACCAACGCGGCGGCGCAAGCCATGGCCGATCTGGTGCAGGACACGCTGCTGGTGAAAGTGGCGCAATGGGTCGCGTCGATGCCGGTCGCCAGCCCTGCGGTAAAACTCCTTTCGACCCCTTCGGTGGCGCATCAGGCGGATCAGCCGGTGACCCGTCAGGAAGTGCCGGTGACCGAGGAAATGAAAGCGCTGCAGAAAGCGGTCGGAGCGGCGATTGACCCGATGCTCGACAAGGCCGATCCCAAACACCACCAGGCCATCAATGACGTGAAGGAAGCGTTGATTGCGCACCTCAAGGCCGTGGCGTCTTCCGGTGTGCGACAGGTCAGCAAATCGTTTCAGGAAAGCTTGCCCGCGCTGGTGGTGGCTTATCAGCAATTTGCCGATGCCACGCGGGTGACTGAGGTGACGCAGAGCAACGCCATGAACCATCCGGGCTTTGCCCCCAACGACGTCAAAGTCTCCAGGGAGTAAGCCATGAGCGAGATGGACAACCATGTCACGCTGACCATCAACAACATGGAATACGGCGGCTGGAAAAGCGTGGAAATCACTGCTGATCTGGAGCGCCAGTTCCGTACCTTCAAACTCGACATCACCTGGCAGTGGCCGGGGCAGACGGTGGATCAGCGGATCAAACCGGGTGATCCCTGCGAAGTGAAAATCGGCCAGGATCTGGTGCTGACCGGTTACGTGTTCAAGGCGCCGATCCGCTATGACGGCCGGCAGATCAGCCTGACCATCGAAGGCAGTTCCAAGACTCAGGATCTGGTCGATTGTGCCGCCCGCAATCAGCCGAACCAATGGCAGCAACAGCCGCTGCTGAGCATCGTCCAGGCGCTGGCAATGGAATACGCGCTGATGGTGGTCAACGAAATCCCCGAAACCGCGCGGCTGGCCAAGCACACAATCGTGCCGGGGGAAACGGCGTTTCAGTCGATCGATCGGCTGCTCTCGCTGTTGCGGGTGTTTTCCACCGATGACGAGCAGGGCCGGCTGGTGCTGGCCAAACCGGGTAGCGGTGGTCGGGCCAGTGATGTGCTCGAGCTGGGCAAAAACATTTTGTCTGCCAATGCGCCGATGGACTACAGCCAGGTGTTCTCCGAATACCGGGTGATCGGCCAGCAGAAAGGCTCGGACAAGCAGAGCGGGGCGGCGGTCAGCGAAGTCGAATCGACGGCCGCCGACCTGACCTTCAAACGACGGCGCACCACGGTGATCAATGAAGGCACGCAACTGACCTTTGAGTTGGCGCAGCAGCGTGCCCAATGGGAAAGCGCCACCCGCATGGGCCGGGCGCAAACCACTACCTATCAGGTGCAGGGCTGGCGTCAGGCCAACGGCGATCTGTGGCGGCACAACACGTTGGTGCGGGTGAAAGATCCGGTACTGGGATTCGACGGCGACATGCTGATTTCCAAAGTCACCTATTCGCTGTCGGCGCAGGGCTCGGTGACCACCTTGCAGGTGGCACCGCCGCATACCTTCGATGCTGATCCAACGCCAGCGAAAAAACCCCAGACCTGACACCGATCCTTGTAGGAGTGAGCCTGCCCGCGATAGCGGTACACCTGACAAACAAGTGTCGACTGTCATACCGCGATCGCGAGCAGGCTCACTCCTACAGTGGATCGCGTCATTCCCACATTTTGAGAAAACCCCATGAGCCTACTGACACGCCTGCTGGCGCGCGGCACTGTCGTGCTCGCCAATTCGGCCTCCAAGCTGCAATCGCTGCAAATGCGCCTCACCGCCGGCGAAGTGAACGACGACCTCGAACACTTCGAGCCCTACGGTTTTACCAGCCATCCACTGGCTGGCGCCGAAGGTGTCGTCACTTTCATTGGCGGTGATCGTTCCCATGCGATCGCCCTGGTCATCGCCGACCGCCGCTATCGCCTGCAATCGCTCGCCGCCGGTGAAGTGGCGATCTACACCGATGAGGGCGACCGGATTCATTTCAAGCGCGGGCGGATCATCGATTTTGAAACCGCCACGCTGAACATCCGCGCCAGCAGCGCGGTGAACTTCGATACGCCCGTCATCAACCAGACCGGCAAGATCGTTTCCACTGGCGACCAGCTCGCCGGCGGCGTCAGCCAGATCAACCATGTGCACCTCGGCGTTCAGGCCGGCAACGGTCAGACCGGCGTGCCGGCAGGAGGCGAATGATGCTGATCAGCCCGAACCTGCATGCCGCGCTGACCCGCGCGGTGCTGATCAGCCTGTTCACCTGGCGCCGCGCCGCCGATGACGACGCCCTCGACGATGAAGAACGTTTCGGCTGGTGGGGCGACAGCTTTCCCACCGTCGCCGACGATCGCATCGGTTCACGGTTGTGGCTGCTGCGCCGGGTCAAGCTGACCCGACAGACCCAGATGGACGCTGAATTCTATGCCCGCGAGGCGTTGCAATGGCTGATCGACGACGGTCACTGCAGCGCCATCGGCATCCTCAGTGAACGCCTCGACGCCCAGCGCCTGAACCTGCGCACGGTCCTGACCCTGGCCGATGGCGAACGTCTGGACATCAACCCCGATAACAGTTGGCAGGTGATCTATGCCGTTTGAAACCCCTTCGCTGCCGGTGCTGATCAAGCGCACCCAAAGCGACCTGGCCGGCGATTCGCTGCGCCAGTCCGATGCGCAAGTGCTGGCCCGCACCCTCAGCGGCGCCGCGTATGGTCTGTACGGCTACCTCGACTGGATTGCCGAACAGATCCTGCCGGACACAGCCGATGAGTCGACCCTGGAACGCATCGCCGCACTGCGTTTGAACCAGCCGCGCAAACCCGCGCAAGTCGCCAGCGGCAGCGTCAGTTTCAGCGCTACGGCCGGCGCGCTGCTGGACGTCGACACGCTGCTGCAAGCGAGCGATGGCCGCACCTACAAAGTCACCAGTGCACGCACTGCAATCAATGGCAGCAACACGACGACGATTGCAGCGCTGGAGGCCGGCAGCCTTGGCAATGCCGACGCCAGGCTGGCGCTGACGCCGGTGCAGCCGATTGCCGGCGTGGTCGGCAACAGCTTCGTCGTGCTCGCACCGGGTCTCAGCGGCGGCGTCGCACGGGAAAGTCTCGAATCGCTGCGCTCGCGGGTGATCCGCTCGTACCGGATCATTCCCCACGGCGGCTCGGCTGACGATTACGAAACCTGGGCACTGGAAGTGCCCGGCGTGACCCGCGCCTGGTGCCGAGGCGGCTTTCTCGGCCCCGGCACCGTCGGCGTGTACATCATGCGTGACGACGATCCACAACCGGTGCCCAACGACGAGCAACTGGCGCAGGTGCAGGCGTACATCGAGCCGTTGCGCCCAGTGACCGCCGAAGTGCATGTGCGTGCGCCGATTCAGGTGCCGGTGACCTATCGCCTGAAGCTCACGCCGGACACCAGTGCCGTACGCGCGGCGGTCGAAACCCAGCTACGCGATTTGCACAACCGTGAGGCCGACCTCGGCGAGGATCTGCTGATCAGCCACATTCGCGAAGCCATCAGCAGCGCTGCCGGTGAAACCGATCACGTGCTCAGCGCCCCGGTCGCCAACGTTATCGCCAAGGACAGCGAGCTGCTGACGTTTGGAGGCTGCGTATGGGGGGCATAAGAACCGCCGCGCAATATCAGGCGCAACTGCGCGCCTTGCTGCCCAGCGGCCCGGCGTGGGACCCGGAACGTGTGCCGGAGCTCGAAGAAGTGCTGCAAGGCGTCGCCGTCGAACTGGCGCGCCTCGATGCGCGCGCCGCTGACCTGCTCAACGAGATGGACCCGGCCGGCGTCAGCGAACTGGTGCCGGACTGGGAACAGGTGATGAACCTGCCCGACCCGTGCCTGGGCGCCACGCCGCTGTTCGACGACCGCCGCCTCGCCGTACGCCGCCGCTTGCTCGCGGTCGGCAACCAGGCTGTCGGCTACTACCTCGACATCGCCAAAAGCCAGGGCTACCCCAACGCCACCATCACCGAACACGAAGCACCGCGCATGGGCCGCGCCCGTTTCGGCTCGGCGCATTGGGGCACCTGGGAAGCGCAATTCATGTGGACGCTCAACACCGGCGGCCGCCTGCTGCTCGGCCGGCGTTACGGCGCGAGCTACTGGGGCGAGCGCTTCGGCGTCAACCCGGGCTCGGCGCTGGAATGCCTGATCCACCGCAGCGCGCCGGCGCATACCAAGGTGCACATCAATTATGAGTAGGGAGGAATGAGGGATGGATTATCCGAACAGTGTGCCCAGCGCCGGTCTGGTGAATGGCAAGTTTGTCGATGAAAACCCGCTGACCGGGACGCCGGGGTCGTTGATTCCGGCAGATTGGGGTAACGGGGTCACGCTGGAAATTCTCAACGTGATCAATGCGGCCGGGATTACGCCGGACGAGAAGAAATACGATCAGTTGTTGCAGGCGATTCGCAGTGTTACGGCCAAAGATCGAAGCCTGGACTCGGCATTGCCGATCAGCTCATTGCCGTTACCAGCCATCGCGAATGCCGAGGGCCGGCTCGCCGTTACTACCAATGCGGCACCGACCAGCGGAGGCAAGGTTTCGGTTCCTTCTGGCGTACCGGTCAGCCTTGCTCAGGAGGTAGTGGCCGGTCAGTTGGGCAGGTCGCGAACGTTCACTACGTCAAACTGGACCAGCGCCGAACTGTTGCCCAATACCGGATATTTTCTGCGAGCCCAGGTAGTTGGAGACGCGCTGACGTTTTATGTTCAGCGCGGCGCGCCCACTGACGCAGCCCCGGCGTCTCTGAGAGGCATGGCTGATGGCGTGGGTGGTGGCGGATTTTCGTCGACCAGCCTGGACATGTGCGTTGCCTGGATTCTCACCGGAGCGGTGGGAACTGTCCCTTCAGTACTTGCGATTTATAACCGGACGCGGCTCACCTGGAGCCAGACCGTCAATGGGACCGGTGTGGTTTATCTGCCACTTGACCCTCATGCGCGTTCGGCCCGGTTGATTTTCAGCAATGCGACGCCTTCAGCCAGTCTGGTGACCAACGTAGGGTTTCCGGAGGGCAATTGGTTGGGCTCCAGCTACACCTTCCTGAGCCCCGGTGTGCAGACCATCGGTGGCAATCCAGCAGGATGGACAGCCAAAAACCCAAGCGTGATTTCTACCAATAACGCGGTGGGAGATGTGACCGTATCGACTTTGACGGCCAGCTTCGATCACACGCAGCTTCGCTCGTTGTGGCAGACATTTCAGTCGCAACATGGTCTCGGGGCGACAGATGCTTCGAAGGACGAAGCGTTGCACGGCATCGGCATCAAAAACCACCTTATAGCCGATTACACCTCCGGCATTGCGGTGAATTTCAGCAACGCCGTCAATGTTCATTTCTTGTGGGAGTTGATCCGATGAAGGTGATTCAGGAGCTTCATCAGTTCGGCGACGAACTCCGTCCGCCGCAGCCGTCGCTTGCATGCGATTGGGATGGACAGCAATGGCTGGCAAATGCGTCAAAAATGGCTGAACTGGAACGTCAGGAAGTCGAGCGGCTTTGCGCGAAAGTTGACGCCGCCGCCGACAGCGCCCGCGCCGCACTGGCCGGCGGCCCGCTCAAGGCCATGGAATACGCCCAGGCCGCCGCCGACGCGCAGGCTTATCAGGATGCCGGCTACCCGAAGAAGGAAGTCCCGTTGTCGGTCGCAGCCTGGGTCGTCAAGGGCCGCACCGCCAAACAGGCAGCAGAGCAGATTCTCGCCAAGGCCGATCAACTCACCGACCACTTGCTGAGCCTGCGCACCTTGCGCCTGAAGGCCAAGGCGCAGATCCGCGCCCAAGCAGCCAAGGGCAACATCGATCTGGCGCGCCGTGCTGCCGATGATGCGTTGGTAGCGATTCGTGAGCTGATCAGCGAGGTTTCCAGCTAGACCCACGACTCAATTCGACGTCACCCAAGCCCACAATCAACGTGGGCTTTTTTTATTTCGCACAGGCCGCCATGGCGACCGGCCCGACGCGGTTCATTTGTCATTTACCAGAGAACCAGTAATCCATGGACTATCCAAAAAGCGTCCCCAGCGTCGGCCTGGTCGATGGCCGTTTCGTTGATGAGAACCCGGTGGCAGGCACGCCGGGTTCACTTATTCCCGCCGTTTGGGGCAATGCGGTCACGGAGGAGCTGCTCAACGTTGTCACCGGTGCGGGACTGACGCCTGCCGAAGGGGACAATCGGCAGTTGCTCAAAGCCTTGCAAGCCCTCTTGGCATTGGCCAGTCCGATGGGCACGTCAGTGATCAGTGTGTCGGACTCCCACGCGTTGGCGGCAAATGAGCTCGGTCTGGTACTGGTCAATGCGGGCAGTGGTGCGACCACCATCAGCCTGCCGCCATCGGACCGCGCGTTGGGGGTCCGTGACGCCATTGTGCGTCGGGTCGACAACTCGACGTCGCGCCTGGTGGTGCGAGCTTCGGGCACCGACAAAATCAGATTTCATACCCATCTGGTCGCTGCCGGCTATCCGTTTTTCGTGCTGATGGGTTCGGGGGACTGGTGGCATCTGCGCAGTGACGGCGCGGGCAACTGGTGGCCGATCGGACGGTTCGACGGCACACCATTGGGTCGGGCTGTATTCGAGACAACTACGCTGCTCAACCCCGGCGGATACGGTCCGCTTAACGGGGCGGTGTTCAGTCGCAGCGACTGGCCATGGTTGTGGGATCACGCGCAGCAGTCCGGCGCGCTGACCGCCGAGGCCGCAAGAGTCGGGGCCGAAGGAGGCTGGACCAGTGGCGACGGCACGTTGACCTTTCGCGGGCCGGAAGGTCGCGGTGAGTTCATTCGATTGAGCGACGAGGGTCGAGGCGTGGATGCCGGTCGTTCGATCGGCAGTTGGCAGGTAGACATGTTCCGCTCCCATCGCCATGAACTCAAAAGCGACTTGCTGGGCGTACCGCTGGTGTCGGCACAGAACGCGGCACCTGATGCCTTGTTCAACCAAGCCAACATCAGTCTCGGCTTCACCGAAAACACCGGTGGAATTGAAACCCGTCCGCGCAACACGGCTTATCCAGGCCGGATAAAACTTATTTGAGGCCCGCTTGCGGCTTCTTTCATCAGCAAAGGAATTCAACAATGGATTACTACTACGTAGTAGACGAAACCAACCAGATCCTCACCGGCCCGATCGACTTGCCAGTGACGCCGGGCATCGGCGTTCAGATACCCGGTAATGTGATTGTGCTGACGGAGCTGTTGCCGACTCCCGAGGTCGGTTATGTCTGGGTTTGGCGTAATGCACAGGCCTCGCAATTGATCGACCTGCGCAACCGGTTCGTCTATCGCAAGGACAATGGCAACTATGTCTACTGGAGCGAACTGGGCCCGCTGCCTGATTATCTGACGGTCAAGGCACGGCCAAACAGCTACTACTTCTGGAAGGATGACGACTGGGTATTGGACATCGAAGCCGAGCGTGCAGGCTTGGCAGCGCAAGCCGATAGTGAACGCGACAACCGTCTGCGTGAGGTGATCATTCGCGTCGCACCATTGCAATATGCCTATGACGTGGGTGAGGCCACCGCTGAGCAGTCGGCTTCGCTGCAAGCCTGGAAACGCTACGCCCTGAACCTGGCGCGTATCGAGCTGCAAGCGGATTATCCATCGGTCGTTGAGTGGCCGACCGCACCGGCCAGATTCGTGAATTCGCCGACCGTTTAATACGCGACTTACTCACTGAAATACTGACAGGCGGCCTTGTGCTGCCGGCATTCGGCTGCCTGTAAAACTGAAAAAAGGTTCTGACGTGGACTATCCAAGAACTATTCCCGGCGTGGGCCTCGTCGACGGCGGCTTCGTCGATGAAAACCCGCTCGCCGGAACACCGGGATCGTTGATTCCCGCAGCGTGGGGCAACAGCGTCACGCAGGAAATTCTCAACGCGATCAAGGCTGCCGGATTGACCCCGGATGAAGCCAAAACCGATCAACTGGCCACAGCCATCGGCGCCCTCGTTGATTTCACCAGACTGAAAAATACCCCAACCACGTTGGCTGGTTATGGCATCACCGATGCGGTGGGGCGGTTGCTGGCAGTCCGGCAGATCGAGACGGTTGGGATCACGGTTTACAAGCCCAACCCGAGGGCCAGTCGCATTCGTGTGCGTCTGGTAGGTGCCGGTGGTTCGGGCGGCGGCTGTGCACCGGTGGTAGCGGGTTATCACAGTATCGGCGGTGGCGGTGGCGGTGGCGCCTATGGCGAGAGTTTGTATGACGTGAGCGCGGAAATGATGGCCGGCGTACCGGTTTCACTGGGAGCAGGTGGCGCTTCACGTAACGCGATGGGGCAGGCCGGTGGTGGTGCTTCTTTTGGCAGCTACATGAGCGCAGCGGGAGGCATGGGTGGGCAAATCCTGACCTTCCCCGTGACAGCCACGGCAGTCGGCTTCGTCCAGGGTGGCGCCGGAGGGCAAGCCGTGACGGGTGGAAACCTGGCTAACGCACGTGGAATTGGCGGTGGTTATGCCATGTACAACGCCAATTGGGGCGTATTGGCCGGCGGCGGTGGGGCGAGTCCGTTTGATGGCGGCGGCCCGTTGATGGGCCTTAGTGGCCCCGGCACCTCAGGGAATCGAGGCTCGGGTGGCAGTGGTTCTTGTTCGACCAGTGCGTCCGCCTCTGTTCTTAGCGGTGTCGGCGGTAATGCCTTCTGTGAAATCTGGGAGTACGAGTAATGGCCCGTTATGCACGGCTGGAAAACGGTGTCGCGGTCGAGCTGATCGATACCGGTGAGTACGCAATCACTCAACTGTATGCACCGGCTTTTGTCGAGGCGATGGTGCAGGTGCCGGAGGGCATGCACGTTGAGATCGGCGCACCCGTCAGTGAATTGCGCCACGAGGTCGAGCCGTTACCGGTCACGGGCAACCCTGTCGTCATTCCGGTAACTGTCGTCGAGGAGCAAGCGCCTTTGACAGCAGCACGCACCTGGCGTCAGTCCAGCCTGTCGGCTACGGAATGGTGGGTGACGCGGCATCGCGACGAGCAGGCGCTGGGGCGTGGGACAACGCTCAAGCCCGCTCAGTATCTGCAGTTGCTGGAATACCGCCAGGCACTGCGTGACTGGCCTGATTCAAGCCAGTTTCCTTCGTCAGTTTCCCGGCCCTCGGCCCCCGATTGGCTCGCCGCTGATGCTGGCTAACGCCATCAGGTTGTGTGTTTTCAGATCAGGAGATGAGTAATGGATTATCCAAAAAGTGTGCCCAGTGCGGGCCTGATGGACGGCAAGTTTGTCGATGAGGATCCGGTAGCGGGTAAACCGGGATCGTTGATTCCGGCGAGTTGGGGGAACGGCGTCACGCAGGAATTGCTGAAGGTCATCCAGGCTGCCGGTCTTACGCCTACAGAGTCCGCCAATGATCAGCTGTTAGGGGCTTTACGCAGTACCAAGTTATTTGTGACTGCGCCGCAATTTGACAGTGGCAAATCGGTTGCTACGACTGAATTCGTAACCCGAACAGGTTTGCAGTTTTCCGGTTTCGTGTCCTATGGAGTGAGCACCGTTCTGAGTGCTGCCAATATCGGTGGAGTCGCCAGCTTCGCGAATAACTCGCCGATCACAGCGACGTTGCCTTCAACCAACGGAATTGCTCACGCCAGTACCCTTCACGTGATCAATGCGGGCACCGGTATTTTGACGATCAGTCCGGCAGCCAATGAACAGATCGAAACCTGTAATGGCACATTCGGACCGCTGAAGCTGGATCTTGGTGATTCCGCTTATCTGATCAAGCTGAGCAATCAGTGGCGATTGTATGGGGGATCGGTCAGCGACAGGTACGCCACAGCGCATTCCGGTGTCGTAGGCAACGTCGGTTATCAACGCTATCCCAGCGGTAACATCGACCAGTGGGGTGTTGGCACCACGGATGCCAAAGGCGACGTTATTGTCAGCTTTCCTATCTCTTTTCCCAACGCGTTTTCATCGATCGTGGCCATCCACTCGGGGGGCGATGGCGCGATGGTTACCATGTACTCCAACTCTGCGACGAAACAGGGCTGCCGGCTGAAGGTGCGAAGCTACACCGGTGACGTCAGTGCGAACTGGGGTGTTTTTTACCTTGCAAAGGGCTACTGAATGAATCCGTTCAATATTTTGTTCAGCGCCAGTACCCGGGGCGCCTATGTACCGGGTATCAATTCGTCGGACATTCCCGACGACGTTATCGAAATTCCTCAGGGGTACTGGATCTCGTTGCTGCAGCAGATGGCGGTCATCCCGAAAGTGATTGGTGTGCGTGCCGATACCGGCTATCCGGTTCTGGTCGATCCACCGCCGCCTTCACCGGATGAAGCTGCTGACATCGAGCGCTTGTGGCGTGCAGCGCAACTCGCCGCCACCGACGGCCTGGTCGCACGCGACCGCGACGAACTGGAGGACGGCGGCGGCACGACATTGACCACCGAGCAATACGCCGAACTGCAAACGTATCGACGAGCGTTGCGCGAGTGGCCGCAAGGCTCATTCTTCCCGTTCAGTGAGCATCGGCCGGTGGCACCGCGCTGGCTGGCTGCCGCGCTTTAAATCATCAGGGACGTGATATGGATTATCCGAAAAGCATTCCGGGCTCAGGTCTGGAAAACGGCAGGTTTGTCGACGAAGACCCGATAGCAGGAAAGCCGGGGTCGCTGATTCCGGCAAGCTGGGGCAACAGTGTTACCCAGGAAATTCTCAATGCAATTACAGCCGCTGGCCTGACGCCTGACGAAGAACAGACCGATCAATTGGCCCACGCCATTCGACAGCTTTCCAGACCTGACCCGTTGCAACAATTCCCGGTGCAGGTCTATCGCAGGAATTTGTTGATCAACGGTGATTTCCGGATCTGGCAGCGTGGCACAACCAACCAGGGGCCCAATACCGGCGGCTATGTGGCGGACCGATTTCGCTGCGACTGGAACGGTAATGCGGGCGTGAGCATCACTCGTCAGAACTTTGCTCTCGGGCAAGGCGAGGTCTCCGATGAGCCGGCCTGCTTCCTGCGCTGGCAGCAAACCGCTGCGGGCGCGGGCGCGACCGTTCACAAAATCTCCCAGAATATCGAGTCGGTCAGAACGCTCGCGGGTAAAACCGCGACGTTGACGTTTTGGGCCCGATCCGATGCCGCGCGATCATTACAAGTAACCATTGCGCAACAATTCGGCGCGGGCGGATCGGCCCCCGTTGGCAAGCTGGTCGATGCGTTTCAATTGAGCACGGCATGGACTCGCTACACCGCAACGTTCCAGGTTCCTGCCATTGCCGGGAAGATGCAAGGCAGCGGCGACTGCCTGATATTGGCGTTCGACTTGCCTCTCAACGTTCTGCAAACGGTGGACCTGGCACAGGTTCAATTGGAGGAGGGTCCGGTATCCACTCCCTTTGAACATCGGTCCATCGCGCAAGAGCTGGCGTTGTGTCAGCGCTACTACGAAAAGTCTTTCGCGTCCGGGCTGCCGATCAAAGCCAACAATGGCACCAATACCTGTATCTCGACCTTCACCCAGGTCCCGGCAGGAAACACCGGCCAATACGGGATGACGATCGGCTTTCTGGTGCAGAAAAGAGTTCAGCCGACGGTTACCGCCTATTGCCCGGCAGACAGCAGTAATCAGGTATGGAATCAAACAATCAGCAAGGCTTGCACCGGTACACTTCTTCAGGGCGTAACCGATCGTAGTGTTTCTTTTGCCACTGTCACGCCGGTCGGCAGCGCACCGGGGCAGACCTTGCAACTTGAATGGACAGCGGACGCTGAAATCTAGGAGCGACATTCATGGCTTATCAACTCAGCGCCTGCGGCGTGCTGCGCCTGGCTGACTGTGCATTTATCCCCGAGGAACCCGGCAATCGCGACTGGCTGGAATTTCAACAATGGCAGCTATCGGGGGGGCAGGTGCTGCCGGTGGATGGAGTACCCGCAGAAACTGGCGCGACCGGAACCCTGAAAACTCTGGCAAATAAATGGTTGGCACGCAGCAACCGCCAGCCATGATTCAATCGGGGCAATCCAGGGAGGATCAAGCATTATGCAAATAACCGAAAACAACCTTATCGACATCATGCCCGACGCCCGCTCCCAAGCGGGCGTTTTTGTTTCTGCACTGAACAACGCCATGGCGCGTCGTCGCATCGACTCGCCCAAGCGCATTGCCGCGTTTCTTGCGCAGATCGGCCACGAGTCGGGACAGTTGCGTTACGTGCGCGAACTGGGCAACAACCAGTACCTGAGCAAATACGACACGGGTACGTTGGCATTGCGTCTGGGCAACACGCCGGAGGCTGACGGTGACGGGCAGATGTATCGCGGCCGCGGCCTGATCCAGATCACCGGCCGCAGCAACTATCGCCAGTGCAGCCTTGGGTTGTTCGGCGATGAACGCCTGTTGTCCCTGCCCGAACTGCTTGAGCAGCCACAGTGGGCGGCCGAGTCTGCGGCATGGTTTTGGGAACAGAAGGGCCTGAATGAGCTGGCCGATCGTGATCAGTTCAACATCATCACCCGACGCATAAACGGCGGGTTGAACGGTTTGCAGGATCGACTGGAAATCTGGGCGCGGGCGAGGGCGGTGCTATGCCAATCCCCTGGCGAGTGATTGGCATTGTATGGCTGGCCGCCGGTGCTTTTGCGGCGGCCTGGCAGTTTCAGGACTGGCGTTACGGGCGGCAACTGGCGGAGCAGTCACGGTTGAACGCTGAAGCCGTCAATCAACAGAATCTCGCCGCCGCCACCGCGCACCAGGCCGAACAAGATAAACGCCTGGCACTGGAGCAGCGGCTCGCGAGCAGTGAACAAACCCATTTTCGAGCGCTGAGCGATGCCCAACGTGATCAGGATCGCCTGCGCGATCGTCTTGCTACTGCCGATGTGCGCCTGTCAGTCCTTCTCGACGCCAGCGACGTTGCCCCAGGCTGCAACGTGCCAGCCACCGCCGGCGCCGGCCGCGTGGATCATGCAGCCGTACGCGCCCGACTTGACCCGGCGCATGCTCAACGAATTGTCGCCATCACCGACACCGGCGACCGCGGATTGATTGCCTTGCAGGCCTGTCAGGCCTATGTCAGAGCGCTGGCGCCTGCACATTTTGAATGATTCTGTGTAGTGAAGATGCAACCGGCTCGTGTACGGTGGTACGCATTCCACACGATCCGGAGTGCGCCGTGAAAGAGATCACCCAACTGGCCGCCGAACTTGGCCGTCGTCTGCAAGTGCTCAATGCTCATGTGACTACTGCCGAGTCCTGTACCGGTGGCGGTATCGCCGAAGCAATTACCCGGGTTCCAGGGAGTTCGGCGTGGTTCGAGGCCGGTTACGTGACCTACTCCAACCGGCAGAAGACCCAGCAGCTGAATGTGCCGGCCGAGCTGTTCGAGACGGTGGGCGCGGTCAGTCGCGAGGTGGTCGATGCGATGGCGCGTGGTGCACAGGACAAAAGCCTGGCGCGTTTTGCCGTGGCGGTCAGCGGTGTGGCCGGGCCGGACGGCGGCTCGCCGAACAAACCGGTCGGCACGGTGTGGCTGGCATGGGGAGTGGGCGATGCGATTTTCAGCGAGGTTCAGCACTTCCCCGGCAACCGCGACGAGGTCCGCCGACAAACGGTGAAGGCCGCGCTAGAGGGGCTGTTGCGACTAGCGGCACGAGAAATCGAAAATCAGGGGTAGGCGATCTTCGAACGCTGTGGAATAATACTGGCTACTTATACAGGTGTTGGCCGTCAGGCCTTATTGATTACGTGAGGACTTTAATGGACGACAACAAGAAGAAAGCCTTGGCTGCGGCCCTGGGTCAGATCGAACGTCAATTCGGCAAGGGTGCCGTAATGCGTATGGGCGATCAGGACCGTCAGGCGATCCCGGCCATCTCCACTGGCTCTCTGGGTCTGGACATTGCACTCGGCATCGGCGGCCTGCCAAAAGGTCGTATCGTTGAAATCTACGGCCCTGAATCTTCCGGTAAAACCACGCTGACGCTGTCGGTGATCGCCCAGGCGCAAAAAGCCGGTGCGACCTGCGCATTCGTCGATGCCGAACACGCCCTCGATCCAGAGTACGCCGGCAAGCTGGGCGTCAACGTTGATGACCTGCTGGTTTCCCAGCCGGACACCGGCGAACAGGCACTGGAAATCACCGACATGCTGGTGCGCTCCAACGCCGTTGACGTGATCATCGTCGACTCCGTGGCTGCGCTGGTGCCGAAGGCTGAAATCGAAGGCGAAATGGGTGACATGCACGTGGGCCTGCAAGCCCGTCTGATGTCCCAGGCGCTGCGTAAGATCACCGGTAACATCAAGAACGCCAACTGCCTGGTGATCTTCATCAACCAGATCCGCATGAAGATCGGCGTGATGTTCGGTAGCCCGGAAACCACCACCGGTGGTAACGCTCTGAAATTCTACGCCTCGGTTCGTCTCGACATCCGCCGTACTGGCGCGGTGAAAGAAGGCGATGAAGTGGTCGGCAGCGAAACCCGCGTCAAGGTTGTGAAGAACAAAGTCGCTTCGCCGTTCCGTCAGGCTGAATTCCAGATTCTCTACGGCAAGGGCATCTACCTCAACGGCGAGATGATCGACCTGGGCGTACTGCACGGGTTCGTTGAAAAATCCGGCGCCTGGTATGCCTACGAAGGCACCAAGATCGGTCAGGGCAAGGCCAACTCGGCCAAGTTCCTGGCGGACAACCCGGAAATCGCCGCGAAGCTCGAGAAGCAACTGCGTGACAAGCTGCTGTCGCCAGCAGTGATTGCCGACTCCAAGGCTTCCGCTGTCAAGGAAACCGAAGACGATCTGGCTGACGCTGATATCTGATAGCAGCGATGACCACCGTCGTACTCGATACACTCGTCGCAGTGCGACGAACCGCGATGGACCTGCTCGCACGGCGCGAGCATGGTCGAGTCGAGCTGACGCGCAAGTTGCGCCAGCGCGGCGCTGAAGCGGAAATGATCGAAACAGCCCTCGACCGATTGACGGAAGAGGGTCTGCTTTCCGAAGCCCGTTACCTCGAAAGCTTTGTTTCCTATCGTGCCCGTTCCGGCTATGGCCCTTTGCGGATTCGTGAGGAGCTTAGCCAGCGCGGTCTGCAGCGTGCCGATATCGAACTGGCCCTGCGCGACAGCGGTATCAACTGGCAGGAGCAACTTCAGGAAACCTGGCGGCGCAAGTTCTCCGGACATTTACCGATTGATGCGAAAGAACGGGCCAAACAAGGCCGGTTCCTGGCCTATCGGGGATTTTCGATGGAGATGATCAACCGCTTGTTCAGCGGTCGAGGGATGGACGATTAGAACGATTCAATAAAAAACGGCCCGCTATGAAAATAGCGGGCCGTTTTTTTTTGCCTTCAAATTGCCTTTGAGGGCTCCCGGCTGCGCTGAGCGGTTTGTGGTTGAGAATGAGCCCAGTTTTCCGGCAGGTTTATATAGTCAATCAATTCCCTCAGACGGCCATGGGTGCGAGCGTTGAAGGCGAACGCCAGCCGTGCCAAATGGCTGAATTGAGCGTCATCATGTTCCTCGCCGGCATAGGCGTGTTGATGAAACCGGTCGCTCAGGCACAGGTCGGCAAAGGCGTCCTGCATGTGTTCCAGTGCCTGATCGCTGAGCTGGTGATTCATGCGGATCACAAACTGGCGCTTGAGCCAGCGGCTGGAGTGGAAGTTGCTGTAGAACTGATTGATCTGCTCCACCGCCTCGTCAACGCTGAAGACCAACCGCATCAACTTCATGTCGGTTGGCAGGATGTATCGGTTGGCCTCCAGTTGCTGGCAAATGAAATCCATTGCGCCCTGCCAGAATGTGCCGCCCGGTGTATCGAGCAATACCACTGGGACCAAGGGGCTCTTGCCTGTCTGGATCAGCGTCAGCACTTCCAGTGCTTCATCCAGTGTGCCAAAACCGCCCGGACATAAAACCAGCGCGTCAGCTTCCTTGACGAAGAACAGTTTGCGAGTGAAGAAGAAGTGGAACGGCAGCAGATTGCCGGTGCCGTCCACGGTCGGGTTGGCGTGTTGTTCGAAGGGCAAGGTAATGTTGAAACCGAGGCTGTGGTCACGACCGGCCCCTTCGTGGGCCGCGGCCATGATGCCGCCACCGGCGCCGGTGATCACCATCATGTCGGAGCGCGCCAGTGCGGCGCCGAGCTCACGCGCCATTGCGTACAAAGGATGTTCAAGCGGCGTGCGGGCCGAGCCGAATACCGTGACCTTGCGCCGCCCCTTGAATTGTTCGAGCACGCGGAAAGCCTGTTCCAGTTCGCGCAGAGCCTGCAGAGTGATCTTGGCGTTCCAGCGGTTGTGGTCGTCCTGGGCCATGCGCAGCACGGTGAGGATCATGTCGCGGTAGATCGGAATGTTCGGGCTGTTGGGGGAAACACGGTTGAGTTGTTCTTCGACCTTGCTGATGAGATCGGGGCCGCTTTCCTGAAAATGACGACTCAAGAGGTCATTCGGTTGGTAAGGCATTCAATGTCTCCTTTGTGCACAGAGCGGGTGGCCCTGACGAGCGGCGTCAGTGCCGCGCTGCAAAAACGCACCTCTGGGCAGTTCCTTGGCTGCCGTCAACAGATGATCGGGAATACTCTGAATCTAGACCTTCGCGCGGCATTACGCTGTGACTTCTTTTGTAAGCAGCCGAGAATGGCTCAGCGCGAAGCGCTACCGCTCATCCGAGCGCTTACCGAGCAATCAGCCCTCTGATTAACTGATTTACAGGCGTTATGCGACAACTTCGCGGCGATCAGTACGCAAGTGACAGGCTATTGAAGGATTTGCAGGTGACAAGGAGGCGGGACAGATGGCCAGAGTAGTACTGGAAATCGATACGCAGCTGTATCGAATGTTACTGGCAGCGGCCGAGACCAGTCAGATCAGTCTCGAAGAGGAGTGTTGCCGTGGTCTGGCGGGCGGCGAGTGCCGTTCTCAATATCTGCAGGCCTTGCTGGCCGAATTGCGCGCCGAGGATGAACAGCGGCGCGCCAATTCGCGGTGATTACTTCTTCTTCGCCGGAGCGGCTTTCGGGCAGTCGGATTCCTGATAGCTCGCCGAGCCGATCGCCTTGTTGGTTTTCACTTCAGTGAAGTCGTAACGCATGATCGCGCCCTTGGCCATCAGCTTGCGGTACGACGGGTTGTTGCACACCGAAGCGCCCAACTGAAAGTACACGGCTTTAGGATCAGCGCGCATTTTGTCGGCGTGGCTCTTTTGCACGCTCAGGTGATTGATCAACTGAGTGCCTTCAACGGTGTAGCCCTGATCGAGAATGTCTTCATTGATTGCCCGAGGCGTGCCGACGCTGCTCTGGGCGGCGACATTGCGCAGCTCTCTGTTCAGATTCTGCTCACTCAGGGACGCCGCCTGAGCGGTGAAGGACGACGCCAGCAGAATGGCAGCGGTGGGAACGATAAGGCGCAGCATGAAACTCTCCTGGTTCAGTGACTGGTGGTTCGACCCGTCACGTGACTGTGCGTTCAGTGGCGGCGAATTATAGGGGAGCCGGTCGGGAGGGTACAGGCTTGTGCCTCTTGCTCTGGTAAACTGCCGGCCTTTATTGCCCTGCCGAGTGTTGTTCGTGTCGAGTTTCCCTGCCTGCCGACGTTGCCTGCGATGAACCATGCCCCCAACGCCGTAGCCCGCTTGCGCGATCAGCGTGAAGATGAAGGCATCAAGCCGATTCAGGCCCGGGGCTTTCGCTCCGAGCGCTGCCGCGACTGCCGGGTGATCATCAGCCATTGCCTGTGCGCCTGGCGGCCGACTGTCGAAACCCGTTCGGGCGTGTGCCTGATCATGACCGGTAAAGAGGTGTTCAAACCCAGCAACACCGGTTGGCTGATTGCCGATGTGGTGCGCGACAACCATGCGTTCATCTGGTCGCGCACCGAGCCAGACCCGCAGTTGCTGGCATTGCTCAACGATCCGCAATGGCAGCCGTATCTGGTGTTCCCGGGCGAGTATGTCGAGCCGTCGCGAGTGACCAACACCGTCGCCGCCGATAGCCGCAAGCGCCCGCTGTTCATTCTGCTGGATGCGACCTGGACCGAAGCGCGAAAGATTTTCCGCAAGAGTCCGTATTTCGATCAGCTGCCGATCTTGAGCCTGTTGCCCGACAAACTCTCGCGCTACCGCTTGCGCCGCTCGACCCGCAGCGAGCATCTGTGCACCGCAGAAGTGGCAGCGCTGTGCCTGGAACTGGCCGGTGATGCGGATGCCGCTTCGGCGCTGGACGCGTATTTCGACGTGTTCAGCCAGCATTACCTCGGCGCAAAACAGCAACTGGACAAGAACGAGTCAACGCCGGCTCATGCCGAGTTGCAACGCTATATACCAAAGCCGCAGGCGGAGTTGGCGCAATAGTGGCCCATACTGTACGAGCCAGCGGCCGTGCTGCTTGACCACCCTGTCTTCGCTGGGCATGCTTGGCGCCGTTCTGGGTGCGGCCAAGTTTTGAAACGCCGTGTTTGCTGTTGATTGGCGTTGAACGTGCCCCTGTGGATATCGCTTGCGAGCGGCATCTCGAGTTGCTTTGGTCTGGCCGGAATGCCCCGGCCGGCCATCAAAAACAGGATCATTTGAAAAATGGCCACATACGACATCCTGATTGCCGATGATCACCCGCTGTTTCGCAGCGCCCTGCATCAAGCGGTGACGCTGGGCCTCGGCCCGGACGTGCGGCTGGTGGAAGTCGCAAGCATCGCCGAGCTGGAAACCCGCCTCACCGAAAAAGCCGACTGGGATCTGGTCCTGCTGGACCTGAACATGCCCGGCGCCTACGGTTTTTCCGGATTGGTCTTGCTGCGCGGGCAATACCCCCAGATTCCGGTAGTGATGGTCTCAGCCCAGGAAGAAGCTTCGGTGATGGTCAAATCCCGCGAGTTCGGCGCCAGCGGCTTTATCCCCAAGTCCAGCGATCTGAGCGTGATTCAGCAAGCCGTGCGCAAAGTCCTCGACGGCGATGTGTTCTGGCCGCCGCAAGCGTTCGAAGCGGTGAGCGTGTCCGACGAAGCCAAAGCCGCCAGCGATGGCCTCGCCAGCCTGACACCGCAGCAGTTTCGCGTATTGACCATGGTCTGCGAAGGCCTGCTGAACAAGCAGATTGCCTATGAGCTGAGTGTGTCGGAGGCGACCATCAAGGCCCACGTCACGGCGATCTTTCGCAAACTGAATGTGCGCACGCGCACGCAAGCGGCGTTACTGCTGCAACAACTTGAGTCAATTCCGAGCCAGTGATCGCTGGCGGTTTCACGCTTTTTTGACTTTCGTTGATCTAGCTTCCCCACTCCTTTTTGGTTGGTCTCTTCCATATGTCACCTTTCAAGGGCCAGACCGGCCTGAAACGTATTCTCAACGCCTCCGGTTATTCGCTCGACGGCCTGCGCGCGGCGTTTACCGGCGAAGCGGCGTTTCGCCAATTGGTGTTGCTCAATGTCGTGCTGGTCCCGTTGACCTTCTTTCTCAATGTCAGCCGTGTCGAACAAGCCGTATTGATCGCCGTATGCCTGCTGGCACTGATCGTGGAACTGTTGAACTCGGCGGTGGAAGCGGCCATTGACCGCATCTCGCTGGAACTGCACCCGCTGTCGAAGAACGCCAAGGACATGGGCAGTGCTGCGCAGTTCGTGGCATTGAGCATGATCGCGTTGGTGTGGGCGGTGATTCTGCTTTAAGCGATGGTCGGCAAAACGATCTCGTCGCTGCGCTGCACCCCGGCGGTAAACGCGCGGCACAGTTCGAGAAACTCGCGCATGGCCGAGGTCTGGTATTTCTGCTTGTGCCAGATGAAGTAAAACTGCCGGGCCAGATCCAGGTCCGGCGTTTCCACCGGCACCAGGCTGCCACGACGAAACGCGTCACGCAGCGCCAGACGTGAAATGCAGCCAATCCCCAATCCCGATTCCACCGCGCGCTTGATCGCTTCGGTGTGCTCCAGCTCGAGACGGATATTCAGCGCACTGCGATGGTGACGCATGGCCTGATCGAAGGTCAGTCGTGTGCCGGAGCCCTGTTCACGCAGAATCCACGCCTCGTGGGTCAGCTCTTCCATGCTCGCGCTGCCACGTTGCGCCAGCGGATGCTGCGGCGCGCAGAAGACCACCAGCTCATCCTCGACCCAGCTCTGCACTTCGATGTCCGCGTGACTGCAATCGCCTTCGATCAGACCCAGATCAATTTCATAATGCGCGACTTGTTGCACGATATTGGCAGTGTTTTGCACGTGCAGCTTCACCTGACTTTCCGGGTGGCGTTGCATGAAGCTGCCGATCAGCAGGGTGGCCAGATAGTTGCCAATGGTCAGCGTCGCCCCCACTGATAAAGAGCCGAAACCGGATTTACCGTTGAGCAGATCCTCGATTTCCTTGGCCTGATCGAGCAAAGCCACCGCTTGCGGCAATAGCTGTTTGCCCAGGGCGTTGAGGCTCAGGCGTTTGCCGGCGCGATCGAACAGCTGGCAGCTGGACTGGCGCTCCAGTTCGGTGATCGACGTGCTGGCCGCCGACTGCGAGAGGTTGAGCAGACCCGCAGCACGGGATACGCTTTCCTGCTGGGCGACGGCGACGAAGACTTGCAGTTGACGGAGAGTAAATCGCATATCGATATAACCGATAACCCTTATCTTAATAATCCAGTTAACAGATATTGTCGTCGCTATTAGAATGCGATGCAATTGCGCGCTATGGCCTTGGTGGGCCTGCGCAGACCCAATCTCCAGGAGTCAAACGTACATGAGCAACATGAACCACGAGCGTGTCCTCAGTGTTCATCACTGGAACGACACTCTGTTCAGCTTCAAGTGCACCCGCGATCCGGGTCTGCGCTTCGAGAACGGTCAGTTCGTGATGATCGGCCTGCAGCAGCCCAACGGCCGCCCGCTTATGCGCGCTTACTCGATCGCCAGCCCGAACTGGGAAGAGCATCTGGAATTCTTCAGCATCAAGGTGCAGGACGGCCCGCTGACCTCTCAGTTGCAGCATCTGAAGGAAGGCGACGAGATCATCATCTCGAAGAAGCCTACCGGCACCCTGGTTCTTGATGACCTGAACCCGGGCAAGCACTTGTACCTGCTCAGCACCGGCACCGGCCTGGCGCCGTTCATGAGCGTGATCCAGGACCCGGAAACCTACGAGCGCTTTGAAAAAGTGATCCTGGTTCACGGCGTGCGTTACGTCAACGAAGTCGCCTACCGCGAATTCATTACCGAGCACCTGCCGCAGAACGAGTTCTTCGGCGAAGCGCTGCGTGACAAGCTGATCTACTACCCGACCGTGACCCGCGAGCCGTTCGAGAATCAGGGCCGTCTGACTGACTTGATGCGCAGCGGCAAGCTGTTCAGCGACATCGGCCTGCCACCGATCAACCCGCAGGACGACCGCGCAATGATCTGCGGCAGCCCGAGCATGCTCGATGAGACCAGCGAAGTGCTCGACAGCTTCGGCCTGAAGATCTCGGCGCGGATGCGCGAGCCGGGTGATTACCTGATCGAACGCGCGTTCGTCGAGAAGTAAATACATCCCTGTAGGAGTGAGCCTGCTCGCGATAGGGCCCTGTCAGTCGACATCTGACGTGACTGGTCCACCGCAATCGCGAGCAGGCGAAGGCCTACAGAAAAGCAAAAAGCCCGCGTTGCCTGAGAAGGCAGCGCGGGCTTTTTCGTTTCTGGGGTTTAAGCTGACGCCGGGATCACTTCCAGCACGCAAATCCGCTCAGGCGTCGGATAATGCCAGCGCACATCCAGATCCCAAAACTGCGCACCGTACTCACGGTCCGGCGCCGGGGTCTGATAGGCCGGGCGCGGATCCTGCGCCAGGCATTGCTCGATCAGCTCAACCAACGGCTCGCCGAGGCGCTGCGCATGGGTATGCGCCTGTTGCAGCGCTGAATCCGTCCACCGCACTTCGATCAACGGCGGCGCGGCGCTGGCGATGCTGTTGGCGGCGCCCGGAATGATATCGGCGTAAGGCACATACGGTTTGATGTCGAGCACCGGTGTGCCGTCGAGCAGATCGATGCCGGAAATGAACAGCCGATTGGCTTCGACCCTGTCGAGTTTCACCACCGATTGGCCAATGCCGTTTGGCCGGTGTGTGGCGCGGGTGGCGAACACGCCCATCGACTTGTTGCCGCCCAGCCGTGGCGGACGGACTTTCAGCCGCGGTTTGTCTTCCAGCGCTTGGTGAAACAGGAACAGCAGCCAGACGTGGCTGACGTGTTCCAGCCCCTGCACCGCGTCACCCTGATCGAACGGCGCGACCAGCTCCAGCACGCCACGGGCGGCGGGGGCCAGCTGTGGCTGGCGGGGGATGGCGAATTTCTCCTTGAAGCAGGAGCGCACGAAGCCGATGGGGGAGACGCTGTAAGTCATGGTTTGCAATCGAAGCGGGGCGGGGTGGGCATGATAACCCGGCTCGCTTCAAGTCTGGTGGCGGCTGGGCTTCCGCTATCGCGAGCAGGCTCACTCCTACAGGGATTTTCAGTGAACGCAAATTTTTGTGTACACCCATGACCTGTAGGAGTGAGCCTGCTCGCGATAGCTTCATCGCCGATGTCAGAGGCTGAACCCTCCGTCCAGCGGAATAATGTTCCCGGTCATATAAGCCCCCGCCGTACTCGCCAGGCTGATCGCCAACGCCGCCATCTCTTCCTCTCGTCCCCAGCGCTTCATCGGAATCAGGGCGGTGTCCTCGGCCAGCGCCTGCTCATCATTGCCGATATGCTGGGTCATCTTGCTCGGAAACCGCCCCGGTGCGATCACGTTGACGTTGATGTGCTGGCTGACCAGTTCCCGCGCCAGAATTCGCGATAACTGGTGCAGCGCCGCTTTACTCGGCCCGTAGGCATACGCCTGCTCGCCAAACGAAGAAATCCCCGCCACCGAGCCGATGTTGATGATTCGCGCCGGATTCGCCGCCGAGCCGGCCTTGCGCAGCAAAGGCAGGAACTGCTGGATGCAACTGAACACCGACGTCACGTTGAGTTGCATGACCTTCTCCCAGCCCTTGACCGGGTAACTCTCCAGCGGCGCGCCCCAGGTCGTGCCGGCGTTGTTCACCAGAATGTCCAGATGGGTGATCTGCTCGGCCAGGCGCGCAGCCAGTTCCTGCACACCTTCCTCGGTCGCCAGATTCGCCGCCACGCCATGGCATTTGCCCAAGGCGCCGAGTTCTTCAGCGGTTTGATGGCAGGCTTCGGCGTCGCGCGAGCAGACGTAGACACGGGCGCCAGCCTCGACAAAGGCTTTGGCGATCATCTTGCCGATACCACGGGTGCCGCCGGTTACCAGAGCGGTGCGGCCTTGCAAGGAAAAGTAGGGATGCATGGCAAATCCTGAAGATTGGGGTTGAGTACACCCTAGTCGTCAGCCGCGCAAAGCGGAGCCACTATTTTCGGGGGGAATGGGGGGCCATGCGGCCAGCTTCGAGTTGCAAGCGGCAAGCGGCAAGTTAAAAACACTACTCCGCCGTGCCGCTTCTAGCTTCTAGCTTGAGGCTTGCAGCTTGCAGCAGCTTTTAGGCTCTCACGCGCAGCGTGAGCCCTTTGAGGAAATTGCGCAGCAACTGGTCGCCACACGGGCGGTAGTTGGTGTGGCCGACCTTGCGGAACAGCGCGCTCAGCTCAGGCTTGGATACCGGAAATTCGGCGGCCTTGAGGATCGCATGCATGTCGTCTTCTTTCAGCTCGAAGGCCACGCGCAGCTTTTTCAGGATGATGTTGTTGGTCACCGGCACTTCGATTGGTTGCGGCGGACGGCTTTCGTCCTTCCCGCGCTTGAAGATCACCAGGCCGTCGAGGAAGTGCGCGATGACTTCGTCCGGGCAGCGCACGAAACCTTCTTCGTCTTCTTCTTTCTTGTCGAGCCAGGTCACTACGTCGGCGAGGGTCACGTCCAGGCCGCCGAGTTTGATGATCTCGACGACTTTCTTGTCGCTGATGTCGAGCATGTAGCGCACGCTGCGCAGTACGTCGTTGTGAACCATGTCGGTATTCCTGATGCGTTGTGGGCAGCGCTCACGGGCGCTACCGAAATGTGTGGCGGTGGGGGAAGCGTCAGAACTTCTCTTTGCCGGACAGGTAGCGCCATTGGCCGACCGGGACCTTGCCGATCGACACGCCGCCGATGCGGATGCGACGGATGCCGACGACCTTCAGGCCGACCGCTTCGCAGAACTGCGCGATGATCCCCGGTTGCGGGTTTTTCATGGCGAAGCGCAGGCGATTTTCGTTCTGCCAGCTGGCCTTGACCGGCGGCAGTTCCTTGCCCTTGTAGGTCAGGCCGTGCTGCAAACGATTGAGGCCATGGGCGACCATCTCACCTTCGACTTCGACCACGTATTCCTGCTCGATCTTCGCCGCGTCGGCGGTGAGCTTGCGCAGGATTTTCCAGTCCTGGGTGAACACCAGCAGGCCGCTGGCCTTGGGCTGCAGATCGGCGCTGGCGGTCAGGCGCAGGAAGTGCCCGCGAAGCGGACGTTTGCTGTAGCGATGCTCTTCGCTGAGGGTCTCGGCGCTGAGCGATTGCATGGCGGTGTCGACGTCCATGCCCGCCGGCGCGTTGAGCAGAATGGTCACGGGCTCCGGCGCGGTGGCCTTGGCGTCCTTGTCGAGCTCGACCTTCTGGTCGCCGACCTTGAATTGCGGCTCATCGATGACTTCGCCGTCCACGGTGACCCAGCCGCCCTCGATGAACAGCTCGGCCTCCCGGCGGGAGCAACCGACCAGTTCGATGAGGCGTTTGGAGAGGCGAATCGGGTCAGTCATGACAGGGCCGTAACAAAAAAGGGGTGAGCATTGTACCTGTGTGGCGCCGGTTAAGCCCGGTTCCATTTGCAGGCTGTTGGCAAATCCTGTGGGAGCCAGCCTGCTGGCGATGGCATCAGCGCGGTGTATCTGACTGACCGCAGCGCCTGCATCGCCAGCAGGCTGGCTCCCACAGTGGTTTCAGGGTGAGTCAGCCGTTACTGGAGCGCTGTTGATTCTGTCGCAAACGCATGTGCAGCAGCGGATACGGCTGGCCCATGCCATCGACCTCCGAGCGGCCGATCACCTCGAAACCCTGTTTCTCATAGAACCGCAGGGCCTGCGGATTCTGTTCGTTCACGTCGAGTTCATCGGCGTTCAGGTGCTGCATGGCGTAATTCAGCAGTTTCTTGCCCAGCCCTTGGCCGCGATAATCGGGGTCGATGAACAGCATCTCGATCTTGCCCGCCGCCACACCGGCAAACCCGGTGATGCGCTGCTGAGGGTCTTTTGTGCAGATCAGCATGACCGCATCGAGATAGCGGGTGAGCACCAGGTTGCGCAAAAGCTCGATGTAGCTGTCCGGCAGAAAATCATGGGTCGCACGGACCGAGGCCTCCCAGACCCGGGTCAGTTCCTGATAATCGCTGAGTTTCGGCGTGTGGATGACCGAATGGTGACGCATGTGCGTGAGCCTCTTGTACGTTTCAAGGGAGTCCGTCCCCCGCTAAACGATAGCCGCAAAAAAGCCCCGCATCTCATAAAAAGAGCGGGGCTTTTTGTATTTGTTGCGGTGTCTGGCTGGATGCTTCTGTCGCCAGCAAGATCTCTCCCCCTCACCCCAACCCTCTCCCCCAGAGGGGGCGAGGGGGAAGGGAGCTGATCTTCATGCTTTTCAAAATCTGCGTTCAACCCGATATTACAGGTTGCCGCAATTCTAAAGAACAACCCGATCAGTCCCCTCTCCCATGGGAGAGGGGTAGGCGGGCGGCGTTCCGATGAGGGGCTTTTGACGTTCAGATCAGATCTGCTCAGCCCACAAATCGTATTCGTCAGCATCCGTCACCTTGCACCAGACCTTGTCGCCCGGCTTCAGGTTGCTGCCGTTGTCGATAAACACGTTACCGTCAATCTCCGGCGCATCGAAGAAGCAGCGGCCAACCGCGCCTTGCTCGTCGACTTCGTCCACCAGCACTTCGATTTCACGGCCGATGCGCATTTGCAGGCGTGCCGAACTGATCGCTTGCTGGTGCGCCATGAAACGCTCCCAACGGTCCTGCTTGACATCGTCCGGCACCACTTCCAGGTCCAGATCGTTGGCCGGAGCACCGTCCACCGGCGAGTACTGGAAGCAGCCGACGCGGTCGAGCTGCGCTTCGGTCAGCCAGTTCAACAGGTACTGGAAGTCTTCTTCGGTTTCGCCCGGGAAGCCGACGATGAAGGTCGAACGGATGATCAGGTCCGGGCAGATCTCGCGCCAGTTCTTGATCCGCGCCAGGGTCTTGTCTTCGAACGCCGGGCGTTTCATCGACTTGAGCACTTTCGGGCTGGCGTGCTGGAACGGGATGTCCAGGTACGGCAGGATCTTGCCGGCGGCCATCAGCGGGATCAGCTCGTCGACGTGCGGGTACGGATAAACGTAGTGCAGACGGACCCAGACGCCGAGGGTGCTCAGCGCTTCGCATAGCTCGGTCATGCGGGTTTTCACCGGCGCGCCGTTCCAGAAACCGGTGCGGTATTTCACGTCGACGCCGTAGGCGCTGGTGTCCTGCGAGATCACCAACAGCTCTTTGACGCCGGACTTGACCAGACGCTGGGCTTCGTCGAGCACGTCGCCAACCGGGCGGCTGACCAGTTTGCCGCGCATCGACGGGATGATGCAGAACGAACAGCTGTGGTTGCAGCCTTCGGAAATCTTCAGATACGCATAGTGACGTGGGGTCAGCTTGATGCCTTGCGGCGGCACCAGATCGATCAGCGGGTTGTGATCCTGACGCGGCGGCACCACTTCGTGCACGGCGTTGACCACTTGCTCGTACTGCTGCGGACCGGTCACGGCGAGCACGCTCGGGTGCACGTTGCGAATGTTGCCTTCTTCCACGCCCATGCAGCCGGTGACGATCACCTTGCCGTTTTCCTTGATCGCTTCACCGATCACTTCCAGCGACTCCGCCTTGGCCGAGTCGATGAAACCGCAGGTGTTGACCACCACCACGTCGGCGTCCTGGTAAGTGGACACCACGTCATAGCCTTCCATGCGCAACTGGGTCAGGATGCGCTCGGAGTCGACCAGTGCTTTCGGGCAACCCAGAGATACAAAGCCAACCTTTGGATTGGCCGGCGCAGGAGTGGTGGACATGTCTAACCTCGGTGTTTTGTGACGTCGCTGGCCACGCGCGGCAGCTGACGGATGGGCGCTTTACGTCCTGTCTCGTGAATCCGCTATTTTTTGACGAGTGACTGTTGTCGTCAGGCAAGGCGCCGCGCCGAGTCATAGCGCGCTATGGCGAGAAGCGGCAACGCAGCATGGCGACAACAGGCACCGTCAAAAAGCAGCAGTGATTCGCGAGACAGGACGTTTCGTGCGCCTCTGATCAAAAAGTGCGCAATTCTAGCGGCGGGCAACGCACTTGACCAGCTTTATGCAGGGAAATACGACGAGTGCTGCGCTATGCTTCGCGCCGTTGAGCTTTACCGATTTCTTGCAGTCAACAAAACGTCTGTAACAACAGGTAAAACAGCGCATGCTGCGCCACAAAGCATAGTGCTTCATTCGAAGAAGCCGGTATTGAGATCAGGAGTGTTGGATGGGTCAGGCAAGTAGTCATGCGGCAGGCGCCGAGGGTTCGGCCTCCAGGCCACTGAGCATGCTGGTCGCGGCGGTCGGGGTGGTTTACGGCGACATCGGCACGAGCCCGTTGTACACCCTCAAGGAAGTGTTTTCCGGCGGTTACGGCGTGCCGGTCAATCACGACGGGGTGCTCGGCATTTTGTCGTTGATCTTCTGGTCGCTGATCTGGGTCGTGTCGATCAAGTACATGATGTTCGTGCTGCGCGCCGACAACCAGGGCGAAGGCGGGATCATGGCGCTCACAGCCCTGGCACGCCGAGCGGCGGGGCATCGGCGCAAGTTGCGCTCATTGCTGGTGGTCTGCGGCCTGATCGGCGCGGCGCTGTTTTACGGCGACAGCATGATCACCCCGGCGATCTCGGTACTGTCGGCCATTGAAGGTCTGGGGCTGGCTTTCGATGGCATCGATCACTGGGTCGTGCCGCTGTCGTTGGTCGTGCTGGTCGCCTTGTTCCTGATTCAGCGCCACGGTACCGCACGCATCGGCATTCTGTTCGGGCCGATCATGGTCACCTGGTTCCTGGTGCTCAGCGCACTCGGCGTGTACGGCATCAGCCATACGCCGGAGGTGCTGCACGCGCTGAACCCGGCGTGGGCGGTGCGATTCTTCATGGTGCACACCGGCATGGGCGTGGCGATTCTCGGCGCGGTGGTGCTGGCGCTGACCGGTGCTGAAGCGCTGTACGCCGACATGGGCCACTTCGGCCGCAAGCCGATCGCCCGCGCCTGGTTTCTGCTGGTGCTGCCGGCGCTGGTGCTGAACTATTTCGGGCAGGGCGCCTTGCTGCTCGACAACCCTGACGCAGCGCGCAACCCGTTCTATCTGCTGGCGCCGAGTTGGGCGCTGATTCCGCTGGTCGGCCTGTCAACCCTGGCCACGGTGATCGCCTCGCAAGCGGTGATTTCCGGCGCGTTCTCCCTGACCCGTCAAGCGATTCAGCTCGGCTACATCCCGCGCATGTACATCCAGCACACCTCCAGCGACGAGCAGGGCCAGATCTACATCGGCGCGGTGAACTGGGCGTTGATGGTCGGCGTGGTCCTGCTGGTGATCGGTTTCGAATCCTCTGGCGCTCTAGCTTCGGCCTACGGCGTGGCAGTGACCGGCACCATGCTGATGACCACCATCCTCGTCTCCGCCGTCATGCTGCTGCTGTGGAAATGGCCACCGATTCTCGCGGTCCCGGTACTGCTGGGCTTCCTGCTGGTCGATGGCCTGTACTTCGCCGCCAACGTGCCGAAGATCATTCAGGGCGGTGCCTTCCCGGTGATCGCCGGTATCGCTTTGTTCGTGCTGATGACCACCTGGAAGCGCGGCAAGCAACTGTTGGTCGATCGCCTCGACGAAGGCGCGCTGCCGCTGCCGATCTTCATCAGCAGCATCCGCGTACAACCGCCGCATCGCGTGCAGGGCACCGCCGTTTTCCTCACCGCCCGCTCCGACGCCGTGCCGCATGCGCTGTTGCACAACCTGCTGCATAACCAGGTGCTGCACGAACAGGTGGTGTTGCTGACCGTGGTCTACGAAGACATCCCGCGCGTACCGCCATCGCGACGTTTTGAAGTTGAGGCCCACGGCGAAGGCTTCTTCCGGGTCATCCTGCACTTCGGCTTCACCGACGAGCCGGACGTGCCACAGGCACTGAAGCTGTGTCATCTGGATGAACTGGATTTCAGCCCGATGCGCACCACCTACTTCCTCAGCCGCGAAACGGTGATCGCCTCGAAACTCGAAGGCATGGCGCGTTGGCGCGAGGCGTTGTTTGCGTTCATGTTGAAGAATGCCAATGGCAATTTGCGGTTCTTTAATTTGCCGTTGAATCGGGTGATTGAGCTGGGGACGCAGGTGGAGATGTAAACCTCGCCTCAACTGATAAGCCTCCGTCGGCCTTTTGGCTGGCGGGGGCTTTTTTGTGCATGCGCATAGATTTTCAAACCACTGCAAATCCCCTGTGGGAGCTAGCCTGCTAGCGATGGCTGAGTGTCAGTCAGCACATCTTTACCAGATCCACCGCCATCGCTAGTAGGCTAGCTCCCACAGGGTTAAGCGGTGCGTTCAGGCAGAGTTTGGGGTTGACGATTCGATAATGCCGATCAAGCAGGTGTCCACGTTTTATGGAATGTGGACACTCGGTTTTTCTTGCTTTGTGCAGAGTGAAGAAATTTGCGGTCTCTGCACAAACTCATGAATTCACCGCCATCCCTTGTAGGAGTGAGCCTGCTCGCGATAGCGGAGTGTCAGCCACCTATTTGCTAACTGATACTCCGCTATTGCGAGCAGGCTCACTCCTACAGGGGAATGTGTTCATCGTCCGAGATGTAAAAAGCCCCTGCAACCGTGAAGTTGCAGGGGCTTTTTGTGGGGGGCTCAGATCACTCTTCCGCCACCGAGTCCTTGCTCTGGCGCTTCTGAATCAGATCCACCAAGCGCTTCGCCAGCGCCGGGTAGTTCTCGTCGAAGTGATGGCCACCGGGCAGTTTCACCGGCTCACCCACTGCAGTCTTGTCGGTGCAGCCACTCTCGTCGGTTTCTTCTTCACCGTAAATACACACCACCTTGGCCGCTGGCAGCTTGGCCATCTCCGGCCCGGTGGCGGCTTCTTTACCCGCGTTGCCCAACCAGCCTTCGACTTCGATCTCGAAGCTGCCGGTGCGGGCGAAGGCGAGCAGGATGATCGCGTCGACGCGTTGCTGTTCGTTCTCTGGCAGGCGGTTGTAGATCGCCGGCAGCACGTCAGCGCCGAACGAGTAACCGGTGAGGATGAAACGCTTGGTGCCCCATTTCTGCCGGTAGTGCTGCATCAGTTCGGTGAGGTCGAGGGCGCTTTGTTCCGGGCTCTTGTGCTGCCAGTAGTAGCGCAGGGTGTCGATGCCGACCACCGGGTAACCGATCTTGGCCATTTCCCCGGCGACGTCGCGGTCGAGGTCGCGCCAGCCGCCGTCGCCGGAGAGAAACAGGGTCACGGTGTCGTTGGCCTGACCGGCCGGGACTTCCACTACCGGGATCGCCAGACCGCCGTTGGCCTTGTCGCCGCCGACGAGGATCTTGCGCAGTTCGTTGTTCAGCACTTGCGGCAGGTTGATGTCGTAGTCGCTGATGCTGGTTTCGGCGTTCGGTTGATCGCGCACGAAACCTGCGCTGGCGTCGTCCGGGTTGTCATTCCATGCCACCAGCCAGTGGCCGTGGGCGGCGGTCTTCGGCAGCAGGTGGGTGCAACCGGGTTTTTCCAGCGCGAGGTCGACAGAGATGGCTTGAGCCTTGTCGTTTTTCTGCTCGGCCAACCAGCGCCACGCCAATACGGCGCCCGGGCCGATACCGCTGACCAGCGTGGCCGGGCCGTTCAGTTCACGCAGGCCCGATTGCAGCGCGCGGCTTTGCAGCAGGCAGTCCTTGGGCAGAATCACCTGAACGATCTGCGCCGAGGCGCTGCGGCTCAGGGTGGTCAGTTGTTTCTCGGAGAGCTTCTGCTCGTCGGTGACGGCCACCAGCACCTGGGCTTTCGGCTTGCTGCCCGGGATTACTCGGGTCATAGCCGCACCATCGGCGGGTTTGAGCTGTTCGACGGTCGGTTCCGGTGCCGGGCGTTTGAGGTACCAGAAGCCGCCGCCGGCAATCACGGCCAGCACGATCAGTGCAGCCAGGATGTACTTCAGGGAGCGTTGAATCATCAGCGTTTCACCAATCCAGTCAAGCCACCCGCGATCAGGGCAGCAGTATCGGCCAGCGCCACCAACGGATCGAGTCCGGCGGGCACGGCCATATAACGGGGTTCCCAGTCAGGCTGGAACTTGTCTTTGAAGCGGCGCAAGCCTTGGAAGTTGTACAACTGCTCACCACGGCGGAAGACCATCGAGCCCAGCCGCTGAGTCAGTGGTGCACCGCGGCGGGGTTGCAACCCCGACAACGGCACCATGCCCAGGCTGAAGCGCGCGTATCCGTGACTCTTATAATGTTGAATCAGGCCGACCATCATGAATTCCATGGTCAGCTTCGGCGCGTCCGGGTGCGCGCGCATCAGGTCGAGGCTTGCCAGATCGTGGCTGTAAGTCTCGAGCAGGTTGGCGAACGCGACCGGGCGGCCTTCGAAGCGAATGACCGCAATGCGGAAATGCTTCAGGTAATCGTCGCTGAAGCGGCCAAGGGAAAAGCCCTTCTCGCGCACGTTCTTGCCGGTCAGCCAGGCATCGGAAATCACCTTCAGCTCGTCCATTGGCGCCTGACCCGGCTCATGGATTTCCAGCGACAGACCATCGCGGGTGCCACGGTTCCAGGTGTAGCGCAGATCCTTCATCTCCTTGCCTTTGGCTTCGAGATCAAAGCGCTGCAGATCGACCCGGGCCTCTTCGCCCAGTTTGATCGCCGTCAGACCGATGTCCATGTAGTACGGCAGGTTCTCCGCGCGTACCTGGTAGAACACGGGGCGGGTGTGATGGATGTCGCAGAGGTCGCGGAACTGCCAGATCATTTCCGCGCGTTGCTGGCTCGGCCCGATCGGGTCGTACAGGGCCACCAGACTGCGGCCACGGCGGGCGTACATCAGGAACGCCTCGTCGTTGGGGTGAAACAGCAGCGCCTTGTCACCGGTCAGCGCGAGGCCGCCGTCGGGCTGCGACGACGCCATGAGGATTTTTACCGCGCGATCGAGTTCGTCCGGTGTCGGCAGATGAATCACCGGGCGCGCGGTACGCAGCAGCCAGGTCAGGGCTATCACCAACAGCAGCACGGCAGCGCCGAGCAGCGAACGCAGGCCGCGCGGGGCGTCAGCATCAAGGGTGAACTGCCACCAGAGCTGATGGCTATACGGCACGTCCTGATAGGCGAACAACAGCAGCCAGGTCGACGCACCGAGCACGCACAGGCTGGCGACCAGATACAGCGGCGAGAACGGCAACTCGGTCAGGCGACTCGGGCGATAGAACGAGCGACGGAAGACGCCGAGCAGTGCCGCCGTCAGGGTCATCAGCGTGGCCTCTTCCCAGTCGAAGCCCTTGAGCAGCGAGAGCAGGGCGCCGACCAGCAACAGGATGGTGGTCAGCATCCACGCCGCCGACAGACGTCGGCGCAGGCCTTGCGCAAGCAGCAGACACAACACGCCAATCAGGCTGGCGCCGAAGTGCGAGGCGTCGACCAGACGATGGGGGATCAGAAAGCCGATGTGCTCCAGACGCGTGTCGATTTCAGGGGTGGCGCCGGAAAACAGCAACACCACACCCGAAAGAAACACCAGCACCGCCAGAATCGGCGCGGCCAGACCGGACGCGGCTCGCATGGTCTGGGTCTGGAACAGGCGCTGACCTTCGTTGATCAGCAGCAGCACACAGGCGACCAGTAATGGCAAAACCACATAGATCAGGCGATACAGCAGCAGCGCCGCGGCCAGTGGCGCCGCGCCGAGTTTGTCGGCGAACGCAGCGAGCAAAATCGCTTCGAACACGCCAACGCCGCCCGGCACATGGCTGAGCACACCGGCGGCCAGCGCCAACAGGTACACCAGCAGGAACGGCGCGAAGGGCGGCGCTTCCGGCAGCAACAGATAGAGAACGGTGGCGGCAGCTGCGACGTCGAGTGCAGTGATCACCAATTGCAGAAAGGTCAGGCGCCGACCGGGCAGACGCAGGGTGCGGCGCCCGGCCTTGACCAACAGATTGTCGGGGTAGGGTTGTTCCGGCAGACGACGGCGATAAATGCCGATAGCTAATACGGCGCCGAGGATCAGCACGGCGGCAGCGACGCAGCCGAGCAACACCTCGGACAGGCCCAGCGCTTGCGAAGCGGCGGGCAGGTTGCTCAAGGTTGCCAGCGCGGCCAGAGGCGGCAAGGCGCAGCCCAGCGACAGGCTGGCGAACAAGGTCATGTGCGCGACTTCCGACGCACCGACGCCCAGCCGCGCATATAAACGATAGCGGACCGAGCCACCCGACAGCAGCGACAGGCCAATCGCATTACCGATCGCAAACGCAGTGAAGCCGCCGAGGGCGAGCATGCGCGGTGGCAATGTCACGCCAGCGTAGCGGCTCGCCGACCATTCATAGCCGAGCAGAATGATGAAGCCGACCACGGTCGCCCCGATGGCACCGAGCAGCGCCGGTTTCGGCACGTCGAGAATCGAGTCGTGAAGCGCGTCGAGATCAAGCTCGGCGAGCAGATGGCGACAGGCAATCAGCGCAATGGCAAACAGCAGCAACGTCACGGCCAGACCGATCGGCTGGCGGTATTTGCTTAACCGATCCAGCCAGCGTAAACGCTCGGGTTTGATCGGTTGTTCTGCTGTAACGGTGTCTTGTGGATCAGACGAGTTGGCGCGCATCAATCACCTCTTGGATTGTGCGCGACAGGATGGAGGTATCCAGCCAAGTTACCAATCCCTGTAGAAAAAAATAATCACAAAATATTACGCCTCTCACCGGGTGTCGGCGAGGGCAGTCTTGGATTGCAGGCGTCTTGTCCGCGACTCAAGCATAGTCGCAACGCGGCGGTTCTGAGATCCTGGACGGTTCACTGCACGATGACAGATCATTGTTGCGAAAGGACTTTTTCCACAGATACAAAAAAGGCCACTCTTTCGAGTAGCCTTTTTTGATGTTTGGTTGCGGGAGCCGGATTTGAACCGACGACCTTCGGGTTATGAGCCCGACGAGCTACCAGACTGCTCCATCCCGCGTCTGTGTGGCGGCATTCTACAGGCGAACGGCGAGGTGTCAACCGCTAATCCTGTAAAGAATCAAATAAGTGCGAAATCGCGGCAAACGGTCGCAGGGGATGCGTAAGTTTCGGAAATGCAAGGAATTATCGTTACGTTACCAATTGAGCAGGGCGCCTGTGTGTAAAACAGACGCGCACAAAAAAGGCCACTCTTTCGAGTAGCCTTTTTTGATGTTTGGTTGCGGGAGCCGGATTTGAACCGACGACCTTCGGGTTATGAGCCCGACGAGCTACCAGACTGCTCCATCCCGCGTCTGTGTGTCGGCATTCTACAGAGCTTTGCGGGTGTGTCAACCGCCGATTGGAATAAATCTGTTCAGGTTCAATTGGTTAGCGTTTTCCGAGGCGGGTTTTCAGGCTCGCAGGGCAGGCGCGGTAAGGGTTTCGGCTCTATTGGAGGCCTTGGTTTGATTGAGAAATTACATTCAACGTTTGTTTCCTACAGCCGGTCAGGAACATTCAACACCACTGGTGCTATATACAGGTGTCGGTGAGATACTGCCGCTCTGGCTCGCCACGTTTCCTTTTCTGACATGACTCAGCGAAAAATCATCCACATTGACTGTGACTGCTTTTATGCCGCCATCGAGATGCGCGACGACCCGCGTCTGGCCGGCAAGCCCTTGGCAGTGGGTGGTTCAGCGGATCGGCGCGGGGTGATTGCCACCTGCAACTATGAGGCGCGCGCCTACGGTGTGCGCTCGGCGATGGCTTCGGGGCACGCTTTGAAGCTGTGCCCGGATCTGACCATCGTCAAGCCGCGCATGGATGCGTACCGCGAAGCGTCCAGGGAAATCCATACGATTTTTGCCGATTACACCGACCTGATCGAGCCGCTGTCATTGGACGAGGCTTATCTGGACGTATCGGACAGCGCGCATTTTGGCGGCAGCGCCACGCGTATCGCGCAGGACATTCGCCGGCGCGTTTCCAATCAATTGCACATCACCGTGTCTGCGGGCGTAGCGCCAAACAAGTTTCTGGCGAAGATCGCCAGTGACTGGAAAAAACCCAACGGCCTGTTTGTGATCACGCCGGATCAGGTCGAAGACTTTGTCAGCGGCTTGCCGGTGAGCAAGCTGCACGGGGTCGGCAAGGTCACTGCCGACAAGCTCGGTAAACTCGGCATCGTCGATTGCGCGCATTTACGTGAATGGGGAAGGCTGGCGCTGGTGCGCGAATTCGGCAGTTTTGGCGAGCGCCTGTGGAACCTCGCCCGTGGCATTGACGACCGGCTGGTGCACAACGACAGTCGGCGACAGTCGATCAGCGTGGAAAACACCTACGACGCGGATCTGCCGGATCTGAGCAGCTGTCTCGACAAGTTACCCGAGTTGCTCGACACCCTGAAAACCCGGATGGCGCGGATCGACAGCAGCTATCGGCCGGGCAAGCCGTTCGTCAAAGTGAAATTCCATGATTTCACCCAGACCACGCTGGAGCAGGCCGGGGCAGGGCGGGATCTGGGCAGTTATCAGTTGATGCTGACGCAGGCGTTCAATCGTGGCGGTAAGCCGGTGCGGTTGCTTGGGGTTGGGGTGAGGCTGGAGGATTTGCGCGGCGGGTTTGAGCAGATGGAGTTGTTTGAGCGGTAGATTTGCGCGGAATGTAATGGCCTCATCGCGAGCAGGCCAACCCTACATTGAAATGCGTTCCAATGTAGGAGTGAGCCTGCTCGCGATTGGCTTTAATTCGGTCCTGGATCCGCCACCAGGCGTCCAGCATCCCGAGTCAACGACTTGAGAAACTCAGCCTGCAACTCAGGATCGTTGCGCGTCAGTTCAATCAGGCTTTGTTCCAGTTCGCTGGCTTCTTCTTCAAGGCCCAGCTCCGACAGGCGTTTGACCCGGTGCACCCACTGGCTCACTTCGTCATCTTCCAGGTCGTCATAAATCAGCCCGTGCGCTTCCAGCAACTTGTCGCGCAGATGGCTGCTGAGCATCAGCGTTGAATCGGAGTGCACGTCGTCCTTGGCGTCCTCGACACTGATCTGCAAGCGGCCGATATGATTCAGATCGTTTTCGGCGAACGGACTGTCCAGCAGGTTAAGCCGCAGTACGCCGTTGCGATCGGTGGCCATGTCGAAAGTCTGCTTGCCAGCCTTGACCTGTACCGGCCGCTCGCTCCACGGCAGGCTCGAATATTCCGTGCGCTTGTCGCGCTGGACTTCGTCGATACCCGCAAGGTTCTGCTGCGCGCGCCCGTTGGATTGCGCGTTCATGAATGGATTGAGCCCGGCGAAACCGTAGCTGAACCAGTCCTTGGTCACACTGTCCGGCAGGTTGCCCAGCGCAAACACGTTGACCACGTTGGCACCCACACCGCCAACCACGGCGACCGCGCCCAGCGGGATTTCATAGACTTCGCGCCAGGGTTGGTAAGGCGTGTAACGGTCGTAACGACGGGTGACCTCGAACTCGGTGACCTCGAAGGTCTTTTGCTCGTTGATCTTCACGCGTCGTTGCGGCAGCTCAAGCACCTTGGGCTCGCCGACATCGATCTGCAGGCTGTGGTCGAGCAATTTGCGCTCGACCCGCTCTTCGTGCTCGCTGCGCTGCGACATGTGATTGGCGCAGCCGCTGACCAGCAGGGCGCCGCACAGGGCGGCGGCGCCGAGGCCTAAGGTGTTTCGCTTGAACATGACGTCTCTATCTGGTTTCAGCGGCGGATACGGGCCTGCAGGAAGGACAGTACGTCGGCGACCGGCAATGCTTGCGCTTCGCCTTCGGTACGACTCTTGTATTCCAGGTTGCCTTCGGCGAGACCGCGGTCGCTGACCACGATCCGGTGTGGAATGCCGATCAGCTCCATGTCCGCGAACTTGATGCCCGGGCTGGTTTTCTTGTCGCGATCGTCCAGCAGCACTTCGAAGCCGGCGGCCGTCAGTTCGGCGTACAGCTTGTCGGTGGCTTCGCGCACCTGCTCGGTTTCATAACGCAGCGGCACCAAAGCGATCTGGAACGGCGCCAGAGTGTCGCTCCAGATGATGCCGTTTTCGTCGTTGTTCTGCTCGATCGCCGCCGCAACCACGCGTGACACGCCAATGCCGTAGCAACCCATTTCCAGGGTAACCGGCTTGCCGTTCTCGCCCAGCACTTCACACTTCATCGCCTTGCTGTACTTGTTGCCCAGCTGGAAGATGTGCCCGACTTCGATGCCGCGCTTGATTTCCAGCGTGCCCTTGCCGTCCGGGCTTGGGTCGCCGGCCACGACGTTACGCAGGTCGGCGACGGTCGGAACCGGCAGATCACGTTCCCAGTTCACGCCGAAGTAGTGCTTGTCGTCGATGTTTGCGCCGATCGCGAAGTCGCTCATCAGCTCGACCGAGCGGTCGATGATGATCGGCAGCGGCAGGTTCAGCGGGCCGAGCGAACCGGCGCCGGCGCCAATCGCGTCACGCAGGTCGGCATCGGTGGCCATGACCAGCGGGCTGGCCACGCCTGGTTGCCGGGCCGCCTTGATTTCGTTGAGTTCGTGATCGCCACGAACGACCAGCGCGATCAGCTTGCCTTCTTCTTCGGCGCGCACGATCAGAGTCTTGATGGTCTTTTCAATCGGCAGATTGAATTTTTCCACCAGGGCCGCGATGGTTTTGGTGTCTGGCGTATCGACCAGACGCAGTTCTTCGGTCGGCGCCGGACGCGAAGTTTCCCGTGGCACGGCTTCGACTTTCTCGATGTTCGCCGCGTAGTCGGAACCGTTGCTGAAAACGATGTCGTCTTCGCCGGACTCGGCCAATACGTGGAATTCGTGCGAACCGGCGCCACCGATCGAGCCGTTGTCGGCTTCAACCGGACGGAATTTCAGGCCCAGACGGCTGAACACGTTGCAGTAGGCCTGGTGCATGCGGTCGTAGGTGACCTGCAGCGATGCCTGATCGGCGTGGAACGAATACGCATCCTTCATGATGAATTCGCGGCCGCGCATCAAGCCGAAGCGTGGGCGGATTTCGTCACGGAATTTGGTCTGGATCTGGTACAGGTTGATCGGCAGCTGCTTATAGCTGCTCAACTCGTTGCGCATCAGATCGGTGATCACTTCTTCGTGGGTCGGGCCCGCGCAGAAGTCGCGACCGTGGCGGTCTTTGATGCGCAGCAGCTCAGGACCGTATTCTTCCCAGCGCCCCGATTCCTGCCACAGCTCGGCCGGTTGGGTGCTCGGCATCAACACTTCCAGAGAGCCGGCCGCGTTCATTTCTTCGCGAACGATGGCTTCAACCTTGCGCATTACCCGCAGGCCCATGGGCAGCCAGGTGTACAGGCCCGAGGCGAGTTTGCGGATCATGCCGGCGCGCAGCATCAGCTGATGGCTGATCACGACCGCATCGGAAGGCGTTTCTTTCTGTGTGGCGAGCAAAAATTGACTGGTGCGCATGGTTGGCCGTTGTCGGTTGCTTTGACTGGAAATGACGGAGCAGTGTACCGGCGAGTTTTGTCGACGTACAGGCATGCGGCCGCTGGTGAGGTTCGACGGCGGGATTCCTCCCGCCGGCGGCGAAACGTCTTACGATTCTTCGACGACCGGGGTGGGTGTGGGCTCGGGCGTTGGCGTCGGGCCTTCGCGGCGGCTCTCCTGGAACCAGTGCAGCGCGATCAGCACCAGCGTCGGCACGCCGAGCAGGGCAGTGATCAGGAAGAAACTGTGATAACCGAACTTTTCCACCAGCACGCCGGAATAGCCGCCCATCAGTCGCGGCAACAACAGCATGATCGAGCTGAGGAGGGCGTACTGGGTGGCCGAGAACTTGAGGTTGGTCAGGCTCGACAGGTAGGCCACGAACGCCGAGGTCGCCAGGCCGGAACTGAAGTTGTCCAGAGAGATGGTCACCACCAGCATCTGCAGGTTCGGACCCATGTCAGCGAGCATCACGAACAGCAGGTTGGTCCCCGCTGAAGCTACACCGCCGATAAACAGAATCGGCAGAATGCCGAAACGCACGATGAGCAAACCGCCCATGCCGGCACCGACGAGGGTCATGATCAGGCCGAAAATCTTGCTGACACTGGCGATCTGATCCTTGGTGAAGCCCTGGTCGATATAGAACACGTTGGCCATCACGCCCATGACCGTGTCCGACATGCGATAGGTGGCGATCAGGCCGAGCAGCAGCAGCGCCTGCCAACGGTAACGCAAAATGAAGTCGTTGACCGGGGTCAGCACCGGCGCCAGGCCGCGGCGGCCCATGGCTGAAAGGCACAGGCCGGTGAGCAGGGTATAGAGAATGGCGCGCAGGAATGCGCGATCTTCCAGTAACAGGTCGAGCGGGCTCATGTCGCCGAACAGCACACTGGCGAAATCGGTGTTGTAGAGCTGAGTGAACATCGCCGGCACGGACACCAGCAGGATGATCAGCACGAATACCGACATCAGTTGATGCATGAAGGTGTAACGCCCGGCCTGCAATTGCGTACGCAGCGGTACGGGCGGCTCGCGCATGAACAGTGTGGTCAGCAGTGCCGGAACCATCAACGCGCCGAACAGCACATAAGTACCCGTCCAGGCGGCGTGCTTATAGTTGAAACCGGTGGAGCCGAAGCCTTCGGCGAAAAACAGCGCGCCGGCGGTGGCGAGCAGGGCGGCGACGCGGTAGCCGGACATGTAGCTGGCGGCGAGCGCGGCTTGCCGGCTGTCATCGGCGATTTCCAGTCGATAGGCGTCGACGGCAATATCCTGAGTGGCGGAGGCGAAAGCGACCACTACGGCAATCGCAATCAGCCAGGACAGGTGTTTTTGCGGATCGCAGAATCCCATGCCGATCAGCCCGAGAATCACCAGCGCCTGCGAAAGCACCAGCCATGAACGGCGACGGCCGAGCTTGCCAAGCAAGGGCAGGCGCCATTGGTCGAGCAGGGGAGACCAGACCCATTTGAACGCATAGGCCAGGCCGATCAGGCTGGCATAGCCGATGGTTTCACGGGCGACACCGGCTTCACGCAGCCAGACCGAAAGCGTTGAGAACACCAGCATGTACGGCAGGCCGGCGGCAAAACCGAGCAACAACAGCACGAGCGTCGAAGGACTGGCATAGGCGGCGAGCGCGGCGCGCCAGGTTTTACGGGGCATGGGCTGAAGTCTGCCTCAAGATTGCGAAAACAAAGCGCGCACTCTAACCGCTGTGCTCTACCGGACGCCAGCCATGGCGCCGAATATCCACACGATTGTTCTGGACGGTGATGCCTTCCATGCGCAATCGCGCCCGTTGTTCATCGCCGGACGGGCTGCCCACAGGCAGGCTGATGCGCCCGCCAGCGCCCAGTACGCGGTGCCACGGCAGTCGGGTATCGCCGGGTAACTGACTTAATGTGCGGCCGACCCAACGCGCGGCGCGCCCCAAACCGGCCAGTTCGGCCAACTGGCCATAACTGACCACTTTGCCCTCGGGCACTTGCGCGAGAGTGGAGTAGAGCGCCGTGCGTCGGATTTGCGCTTCGCTGTCATGGGCGTCGTTGGGGGCTGTCACGGGCGTGGTTCCTGAGCAGGGTCTTTTTCAAGGCGTTCAGAGTAATCCGTCGCCGCGCAGTTGAGAAATGAACTCATTGGAAATCGTCCGGTCAGTCCTTGTCAGGGTCTTATTCCTACGGATAATGCCGACCTTTTTCCGACAACTTGAGCCCTCGATTCGCCTATGTTTTCCAGATCCCTGTTGTGCCTTGCTGTTTTCAGTGCCTCAACGCCCCTGCTTGCCGACACCGTCTGGTTGAAGAACGGTGACAAGTTGAGCGGCACCATCAGCGTCTTCGATGGCGGCAAGCTGTTGATCCAGACCAAATATGCCGGTGCGGTGACCATCGACTGGAAAGAGGTCAAGACCCTGGAGAGCGAGCAGCACCTGCTGGTCAAGCAGGACGCTTATACCGGCGAAGTCTCCAAGTCGCTGACTGCGGCGGACGACGGCAAGGTCACCCTGGCCAACGGTGACGCGCCGAAAACCGTCGAGCTGGCGAGTATTCAGCAGATCCTCAAGCCAAAACCGATCGTCACTGACCTGGTCTGGAAGGGCAATGTCGACCTGGCGCTGGATTATCAGCGCGCCGAGAAAGATACCGATGATTACGATGTCGCGTTCAAGACCTCGGCGCGTCACGGCCGGTGGCGTCATACCGCCGAAGGTGAGTACAACCGCGAAGTGCAGGACGCCGAAACTACCACCAACAACTGGCGCGCCGAGTACTCCCTTGACCGCTTCATTACCGATCAATGGTTCTGGCAAGGTCGCCTGAACTACAAGCGTGACCACATCGAAGAGCTGGCGCGTCAGCGGGTGGTCGGTACCGGTCCCGGCTACCAGTTCTGGGACGATGAGTTGGGTGCATTCTCGCTGGGCTCGTTGCTCAACCGCACCGATTACGAATACCGCGATGGCAGCAAGGACAATTTCTACTCTGTTGCCATGAAGTGGGACTACAACCGCTACCTGATCGGCAAGAAAGTCGAGTTCTTCACCAACGGTGAAGTCGGCAAGCCACTCTCGGGTGTGGCCGATTACGCACTGGATGCCGAACTGGGCCTGCGCTACAAGGTCACCGAGTGGGCGTCGCTCAACCTCAAGGCTGAACGTGACATCATCAGCGGTACCAACGATGCCGATCTGAACAAGACCCGCTATACCGCAGGGTTTGGCGTGGCCTGGTAAGTCATCGATAAAAATCGCAGCCGTTGTCGGGCTGCGATTTTTTTTGCCTGCACAAAACAGACGCCCACAAAAAAGCCCCGCTTTTGAGGGCGGGGCTCTTTTCTAAAGAAGCTACAAGTTAGATAACTTGTACTTCTTCAGCTTGCATGCCTTTCTGACCGCGGGTAGCGATGAAAGAAACCTGTTGGCCTTCTTTCAGGCTTTTGAAGCCGTCGGATTGGATAGCTTTGAAGTGAACGAACAGATCGTCACCGGATTGTGGAGTGATGAAGCCGAAGCCTTTTTCATCGTTGAACCACTTAACGGTACCGGTTTGGCGATTAGACATGGTGTAACTCCTTGAACAAAGATAACTGCGACTCAGGAAGAACCCTGGCCGAGACTGAGTGCAAAGAGCAGGAAAAATTCTTGTAGATGGTTGGATCGAAATTCAACATATCGTGTAGAGATTCTCAGTGACACAAGCAACACAGTGACGCCACCTTAACCCTTTTTCCGGAACGTGCCAATGCTTGTTGCAAAGGTTTCTGTGTTTTCGGGATCGGCGGTGTGACAGTTCGTCGCCGCAGCCCGTATTTCCAGGGTGTTCGCCGAGAATTGCAGTGCGCACTTTGAACGAGGCGGCGCGCCCGGTAAGATGCCGGACAGAATTTTTCCACCTCGCTATTCAGGACAAACCCGCCATGAGCATCAAATCGGACAAGTGGATTCGCCGCATGGCGCAGGAACACGGCATGATCGAACCGTTCGTCGAACGCCAGATGCGCGGCAGCGACGACAGCCGGGTGATTTCCTACGGCGTATCGAGCTACGGCTACGATGTGCGTTGCACCAACCACTTCAAGGTGTTCACCAACATCAACTCGGCCATTGTCGACCCGAAGAACTTCGACGCCGGCAGCTTCGTCGACATCCACAGCGACGTCTGCATCATCCCGCCGAACTCGTTCGCCCTGGCCAGCACCGTCGAGTACTTCCGCATTCCGCGTAATGTGCTGACCATCTGCCTGGGCAAAAGCACCTACGCGCGCTGCGGCATCATCGTCAACGTCACGCCGCTGGAACCCGAGTGGGAAGGCCACGTGACGCTGGAGTTCTCCAACACCACCAACCTCCCGGCGAAAATCTACGCCAACGAAGGTGTGGCGCAGATGCTCTTCCTCGAATCCGACGAGGAATGCGAAGTGTCCTACAAGGATCGCGGCGGCAAATACCAGGGCCAGCGTGGCGTGACCCTGCCGCGCACCTGATCTGTCTTCCGACAGAACGCGGGAATTCTTTGGCGGGCAGGCACTCTATGAGGTGTACTGCCCGTTTTTGTTTCCAGCGAAACGGGCCTTCGCCGAGGAGTGCCCTATGAAGATCGATCCGCAAATCACTGCCGAACTGGCAAGGCTTGAGCCCAATCAGGTTGGCGTATTGGCCTGGTCCTTGTTGGCGCATCCGCCTCTGAGCGCGGCTGGCGGAGTTCCCGGTCAGCCTGATCCCGATACTCCCAATGAACAACCGACCGAACCCGGCGAGCCGACTCTGCCGGACGAGCCGCCTCCGGCGCCTGTCGCCTGATTCACTGTCACCGGTATGGCCCGTCAGTTACTAACTGACGGGCCATATTTCGTTATCGCCGATCACGAAGACTCTGCAGGTTTCGTCGCGCTCGACCTGAAAGCCTCCGGTGAACGCCCCGAATGCCGGCATCAGGCTGATGCGCTCGCCCAGCCGGAAACAGGCCAGACGCAGGCTCTGCCGCCCCTTGCCGTGCAGTCGATAGACCGGATGCACATGGCCGGCGAGTACGTGCCGTTCGGGATGCGGGTCGGGTTCATGTTGCAAGGCGAACGGGCCCAGCAGCATGGGTTCGGGCACCACGCGAATATTCAGCGAGGCCGGTGGGTCGCCCGCGCGTTTGTCGTGATTGCCGCGAATCAGCGTCATCGGCAGATCAGCGTGCCGTGCTCGCCACTCAGCCAACGCGTTCAGCGTATTTGGCGCATGTGAGCCAGGTCCGTGAAGAAAATCGCCGAGGAAGATCAACTGGCGGCACGGCAGCCTCGCCAGCAACGCGTCGATTACCGCAATATTGCTCGCAGTGGTGCCATGCGGCACCGGCTGGCCGAGACTGCGATAGGCCGCCGCTTTGCCGAAATGCACGTCGGCGATCAGCAGTGCCTCCTGCGCAGGCCAGTACAGGGCTTTCTCCGGCAGCAACCATAATTCTTCGCCGGCCAGGCGCACCGGATACGCCGCGCTCATGACGATCTCCCGTTATCAGCGGTTTTTTCCAGATCACCGACCATTCTTCTGATCCTGTCAGCCAGTTTTTCCGAACTCATGCTTTCACGCATCCGCTCGACCAATAATGGAAAGCCCAGCGGTGTCGGGCGTTTGATCAAATGCACATCAAGTTTCATTCGGTTGATCCGGTGCAAGGTCTGCTCCAGTCGAGCGATATCCAGTTCTTCACGCAACACTTCCTCCCCGGCCTGGGCCAGCAGCAGGTTGTCGGCGTCGTATTGTTTGAACACTTGAAAGAACAAACCGCTCGACGCCTGCACCTGGCGGGTGCTTTTCGGCGCCCCGGGATAACCGGCGAAAACCAGTCCGGCGATCCGTGCGATCTCGCGGAAGCGCCGTAGCGCCAGTTCTCCCGCGTTGAGGCTGGCCAGCACGTCGGCTAACAGTTGATCGGCATTAAACAGCGCGCCATTCAAGTGTTCAGCCCAATCGACGGGCGTGGCACTGAGCAGTTCCAGTCCGTAATCATTCACCGCTATCGAGAACGTCACAGGCTGGCGCTGGCTGACCCGCCAAGCCAACAGACTCGCCAGCCCCAGATGCACCTGGCGCCCGGCGAACGGGTAAAGAAACAGGTGCCAGCCTTCGCGGGATTTCAGTACCTCGGCCAGCAGGTTTTTCTCGGTGGGCAGGCCGGACCAGCGCATCTGCGTGTCCAGCAATGGCCGCAGCGCGTGCATTTCCGGCCCTGTGAACTCACCTTGAGCGGCTGCGGTGAAGCGCCTGACCACGGCTTCGGCCAGCTCGTTGGAAAGCGGCATACGTCCGCCATTCCAGCGCGGCACCGCGGCTTTTTTCGCGGTGCTGCGTTTGACGTAGGCGGTCATGTTTTCCACGCGCACCAATTCCAGCAAGCGCCCGGCGAACAAAAAACCGTCTCCCGGTTTAAGCCGGGCGATAAACCCTTCTTCGACGCTGCCCAGTTGCTTGCCACCGCCGCCCTTGCTCCAGAATTTCAGGTTGATGCTCGCATCGCTGACGATGGTGCCGATACTCATCCGGTGGCGCCGCGCCAGACGCGCATCCGGTACCCGCCAGACGCCATGTTCGTCGGGCTCGACCCGGCGATAATCCGGATAGGCTGTAAGAGACATCCCGCCATGGCGTACGAATGCCAGCGCCCAGGCCCAGTCACCCAGCGTCAGGTCGCGATAAGCCCAGGCGCCACGGACCTCTTCGTACAAATCTTCAGGAATAAACCCACCGCCAAGGGCCATGCTGACCAGATGCTGCACCAGCACATCCAAAGGTTTGTGCGGCGACAGGCGCGGCTCGATGCGCCGCTGCTCGACCGCATCGCGTGCGGCCACCGCTTCGATCAGTTCCAGACTGTGAGTCGGCACCAGCGTCACCCGCGAGGTGCGCCCCGGTGCGTGGCCGGAACGCCCGGCCCGTTGCATCAGACGCGCAACGCCTTTGGCCGAACCGATCTGCAGCACGCGCTCGACCGGCAGAAAATCCACGCCCAGATCCAGGCTGGAGGTGCACACCACGGCTTTCAACTGTCCGTCCTTCAATGCCTGTTCGACCCAGTCACGGGTATCGCGGGACAGCGAGCTGTGATGCAAGGCGATCAATCCGGCCCAATCCGGCCGGGCTTCAAGCAGCGCCTGATACCAGATTTCCGATTGCGCCCGGGTATTGGTGAACACCAGGCTGCTGGCGCAGGTATCCAGTTCGGCGACCACTTGCGGCAGCATCTTCAGGCCGATGTGCCCGGCCCACGGAAAACGCTCTATAGCCGGTGGGAGCAGGGTGTCGACTTGCAGGGCTTTTTCGCTTTGTCCTTGCACACTCACGCCCCCACCCTGTGGGATCAGCACCTGTTCAGCGTGGGATTGATTACCAAGAGTGGCGGAAACGCCCCAGACGATCAGTCCCGGTTGCCAATGGCGCAGGCGGGCAAGGGCCAGTTGCAATTGCACGCCGCGCTTGTTGCCGAGCAATTCGTGCCATTCATCGACGACGATCATGCGCAAGGTCGACAGCGCCGTGCGCGCATCGGCACGGGCGAGCAGCAGGGTCAGGCTCTCTGGCGTGGTGATCAGCGCGGTGGGCAAGCGCCGGCCCTGGCGGGCGCGCTCGCTGCTGCTGGTGTCGCCGGTGCGCAGACCGATGCTCCAGGGGAGGTTCAGGTCATCAACCGGTGCCTGCAAGGCGCGCGCCGTGTCCGCGGCCAGCGCTCGCATGGGGGTGATCCACAGCACCGTCAGCGGTTCGGCGGGTGGCTTGCGTTTGCGCGGTGTTTCGACGGCAGGTCGCTCACGGGCGTAGCGGTTGAGCGCAGCGAACCACACGGCATAGGTTTTACCAGCACCGGTGCTGGCATGCAGCAGCCCGGACTCGCCTTTCTTCACCGCGGCCCACACCTGCTTTTGAAACGCGAATGGCTTCCAGCCGCGGGCGCTGAACCAGGTTTTTGCAAGGTCGGGGGATTTCGCCATGCCGGCTGCGTGCGCTCTGGAGGGGTTTTTTCAGAGACAGCGAAGCGGGGGGACAAGTTTGATTTTTAAGGCAGGCGCGGTCCCCTGTAGGAGTGAGCCTGCTCGCGATAGCGGTTTGTCAGTCACATCAGTGTTGGATGTAAAGACGCTATCGCGAGCAGGCTCACTCCTACAGGGGAATTGTGTACGGCGTTATTTCAGGTTGCCGCTGAGGAATTGCTTCAGGCGTTCGCTCTTCGGGTTGCCCAACACATCCTCCGGCGCACCTTCTTCTTCGACCAAACCCTGGTGCAGAAACAGCACCTGATTCGACACCTTGCGCGCGAAACTCATTTCGTGGGTGACCATGATCATCGTCCGGCCTTCCTCGGCCAGGCCCTGAATCACCTTGAGCACTTCGCCGACCAGTTCCGGGTCCAGCGCCGAGGTGGGTTCGTCGAACAGCATCACTTCCGGTTCCATCGCCAGCGCCCGGGCAATCGCCACGCGCTGTTGCTGGCCGCCGGAGAGAAACGCCGGGTATTGCTCGGCGACGCGCGCCGGCAGGCCGACCTTGTCCAGATAGCGCCGGGCGCGGTCATCGGCCTCCTGTTTGCTGCAACCCAGCACCCGGCGCGGAGCCATGGTGATGTTTTCCAGCACAGTCATGTGGCTCCACAGATTGAAATGCTGGAACACCATGGCCAGCCGCGTGCGCAGGCGTTGCAGTTCATTGGCGTCGGCGACGTGCATGCCGTGGCGATCGGTGACCATGCGGATCGACTGGCCATCGAGGCTCATGGCGCCGTCGTTGGGTTGCTCGAGAAAGTTGATGCAGCGCAAAAACGTGCTTTTGCCCGAGCCGCTGGCGCCGATCAGGCTGATCACGTCGCCAGTTTTGGCCTTGAGCGAAACGCCTTTGAGCACCTGATGGTCGCCATAGCTTTTATGCAGGCCTTCAACGGTCAGTTTGTACATGGGAGGAACATCCTCAAGGCGAAAGTAGGTAGCCGCTGCGATAGGCTTCAGCGCCCGCAACGTGGGCAATGACCATGCCGGCAGTGGCCATGCGCCGCAGCGAGCGTGCGTACAGCAGGCCGGCGGCGGTGCAATGAATGGGGGTGACGCGATCGTGGATCGGGTCGATGATTTCGGCGATCTGCTGACCGGCCTCCAGGTACTGCCCGGCGGTGGCGGTGTACACCAGCAGGCCACCGACCGGGGTGGTCACCGGTTCGACGCCGGCCAACGGCGTGGCAGGGTAGGGCAAGGACGGCTGTGGCTTGGTTTCGCCGACGATCGCATCGAACTGGATCAGATAGTCGATCAGCGCCTGGCAGTCGCGGCTGGCCAGCGGATGAGTGACGTCACCCTGACCGCGCAACTCGACGGTGACCGAGAAACTGCCCAGCGGAATCTCGAAGTGTTCGCCGAAGCGTTCCTTCAGTTGCCACCAGAGCAGGGTGAAGCACTCGTCGAACGACTGACCGCCAGAGTCAGTGGCAAGCAGGCTCGCCTGGGCACCGATGTAGCGCGCCAGCGGCTCGACCTGCGGCCAGGCTTCCGGCGTGGTGTAAAGGTGCACCACCGATTCAAAGTCGCAGTGCAAGTCGAGCACCATGTCGGCGTCGCAGGCCAGCCGTTGCAGGGTCAGGCGCTGGGATTGCAGTTGCGTGCTGGCGGTCTGGCGGGCGAGGGCGGCGCGCAGGCTGGCGCGGATCAGTTCGAGGTTGTGTTGCGGGTCGTCGCTGAGCTGGCCTTCGATGGCGTTGCCGATTTCTTCGCTGAGGTCGACGAACCAGCGGTTGAAGTTCTGCCCGCTCTCCAGTTCGTAGCGACCCAGCGGCACGTCCATCAGCACTTGCTCGAGGCCGACCGGATTGGCCACCGGCACCAGCACGATCTCGCTGCGCAGGCGGCCGGCGGCTTCCAGCTCGGCCAGCCGTTGCTTGAGGTGCCAGGCCACCAGCATGCCGGGCAATTCGTCGGCATGCAGCGAGGACTGGATATACACCTTGCCCTTGGCCTGCTCCGGGCCGAAGTGGAAGCTGTGAATCTGTCGTGCGGTCCCCGGCAGCGGGGCCAGCAAGTCATGAATCAGGTGGCGCATTTGCAGGGTTGTCCTAGTGAGTCGGGCCGAGGAAGGCCAGCCATCGGCGTTCGGCAAGGCGGAACAGGCCGACCAGCGCAAAGGTAATGGTCAGGTAGATCAGCGCGGCGATGCCGAACGATTGAAACGTCAGGAAGGTCGCCGAGTTGGCGTCCCGCGCGACTTTGAGGATATCGGGAATGGTCGCGGTGAAGGCCACAGTGGTCGAGTGCAGCATCAGGATCACTTCGTTGCTGTAATACGGCAACGACCGGCGCAGCGCCGAGGGCATGATCACATACGCATACAACTTCCAGCCGGTCAGGCCGTAAGCCTTGGCCGCTTCGACTTCGCCGTGGTTCATGCTGCGAATCGCCCCGGCGAAGATCTCCGTGGTGTAGGCGCAGGTGTTCAAGGCAAAGGCGAGGATCGTGCAGTTCATCGCATCGCGAAAGAAACTGTCGAGCAACGGCTGCTCACGCACGGCCGCCAGGCTGTAGATCCCGGTGTAGCAGATCAGCAACTGGATATACAGCGGCGTGCCCCGGAACAGATAGGTGTAGAACTGCACCGGCCAGCGAATGTAGAAGTGCGGCGAGACGCGGGCGATCGACAGCGGAATCGAGACGATGAAGCCGATGCAGATCGAGGCGGTCAGCAGCCACATCGTCATCGCCAGCCCGGTGATGTTCTGGCCGTCGGTATAAAGGAAGGCGCGCCAGTATTCCTGGAGGAGTTCGATCATCGCACGGCCTCCCGGGCACCGGCCGCGTAGCGACGTTCGAGCCAGCGCAGAATGAAGTTGGAGGCACTGGTGATCAGCAAGTAAATCAAGGCAGCGAGAACCAGGAAGTAGAACAGTTGATAGGTGCTTTTACCGGCGTCCTGCGCGGCTTTGACCAGGTCGGCGAGGCCGATGATCGACACCAGCGCGGTGGCCTTGAGCATCACCATCCAGTTATTGCCGATGCCCGGCAGGGCGAAACGCATCATTTGCGGAAACACCACGAAGCGAAAGCGCTGGCCGCGTTTCAGACCGTACGCGGTGGCCGCTTCGACCTGACCGCGCGGCACCGCGAGAATCGCGCCACGGAAGGTTTCGGTGAAATACGCGCCATAAATGAAGCCCAGGGTCAGTACGCCGGCGCTGAACGGGTCGATCTCGATGTATTCCCATTCCATGTAGTCGGTCAGCGACGTCAGCCAGGTTTGCAGGCTGTAGAAGATCAGCAGCATCAGCACCAGGTCCGGCACGCCGCGGATCAGCGTGGTGTAGAGCTGGGCGGGCAGGCGCAGCAGTTTGACTTTCGACAGTTTGGCACTGGCGCCGAGCAGGCCGAGCAACACGGCCACCAGCAGCGACATCGCCGATAATTTGATGGTCATCCAGGTACCTGCCAGCAGCAACGGGCCGAAGCCCTGCAGACTGAAGGAGGCCAGCCCCAGATTTTGCAGAAGGGTTTCAAACATAAATCAGCAACCTGAACGGATGGAAAAGGCGCCCATCGAGGATGGGCGCCGGGGCATTATTTGCCGCTGTACAGATTCAGATCGCCAAAGTGTTTCTTTTGAATCTCGGCGTATTTGCCGTCGTCGTGTAACGCTTTGATACCTTTATCCAAAAGCGCTTTCAGCTCAGTGTTACCTTTCTTGATACCGATAGCTGTTTTGGCTGGCAGCAATTCACTGTCGACCGGCTGGCTGACTTCATAGCCTTCGCCTTTTGGCGACTTCAAGAAACCCAGTTCGGCTTGCAGCATGTCCTGAATGGCCGCATCGAGACGACCTGAAGTGAGGTCGGAGTAAACCTGATCCTGGTTCTGATAGGCCTGGGTTTTTACGCCAGCCTTGTCCAGCACGGCTTTGGCGTAGGCTTCCTGAATGGTGCCTTGCTCATAACCGACGGTTTTGCCCTTGAGCGACGCAACGTCAGCGCTCAGCCCCGAGCCTTTCTTGAACACATATGCAGTCGGGCCGGAAAACAGTTCGCTGGAGAAGTCGATGACCTTCTCGCGCGCCGGGGTCACGGTCATCGACGAGATCACACCGTCGAACTTGTTGGCCTTGAGGCCCGGAATCATGCCGTCGAAATCGCTTTCGACCCACTTGCACTTGACCTTCAGTTCGGCGCAGATCGCGTTACCCAGGTCGATATCGAAACCCACCAGGCTGCCATCGGCCGCTTTCGACTCGAACGGTGCGTACGAAGGGTCAACGCCAAAGCGAAGCTCTTTGTATTCCTTGGCCAGCGCGGAGCCGGCGGCCATGCACAACGCCAGTGCAGAAAGGGTCAGCAATGCTTTTTTCATTATTCAATCCCTAAGAACCAATATGAGCGCTTGTGGCGCAGAATTATTGTTACTGCAACGCTTACGACCTATAGAAAGTAGCAATTTCCGAACCAGAGTGCCGAACAGGTGTTTTAAAAGATTGAGACACGAGGGCGAGCACGCGATTGGTGCGAGCGCTTGGCTGGGTCTGGATTCTTGCACAGTTTTGGGGCTTTGCACTGCTCGGCGCTCGACTGCTCACCTTGATCGTTCCCACGCTCTGCGTAGGGACGCAGCCCGGGGCGCTCTGCGTCCCTTCCAAAGCCGAACGCGGAGCGTCCGTTGAGGCATTTCCACGCAGAGCGTGGGAACGATCACCGCGATCACCACGATTACTGCGATCACCGGGGCGGGGCCAGGATCAGGCCAGTAGATCCTGCAAGGTAGCGAGGCTGTCCGCCTCTTCGACGGTTTTATCCTTGCGCCAGCGCAGCATGCGCGGGAAGCGCACGGCGATTCCGCTCTTGTGCCGCCGTGACAGGGCGATGCCTTCGAAACCCAGTTCGAACACCAGGCTCGGTTTGACGCTGCTGACCGGGCCGAACTTCTCTACCGTGGTCTTGCGCACGATGCTGTCGACCTGACGCATTTCTTCATCGGTCAGCCCCGAATAGGCCTTGGCAAACGGCACCAGCGAGCGTTGGCTCGACTCCGGCGGGCCGTCCCACACGGCGAAGGTGTAATCGCTGTACAGGCTGGCGCGACGACCGTGACCGCGCTGCGCATAGATCAACACTGCATCGACACTGAACGGATCGACCTTCCACTTCCACCACACGCCCATGTCCTTGGTGCGCCCGACGCCATACAACGCGTCGCGCGCCTTGAGCATCATGCCCTCGACCCCGAGGCGCCGCGAGGCCTCGCGTTGTTGGGCAAGATCGGCCCAGTCGCCGCCGGTCAGCACCGGCGACGGCAACAGCACCGGGCTGTTGCAACGGGCGATCACCGCTTCCAGTTGTTCGCGGCGTTTGGTTTGGGGCTGGTTGCGCCAGTCTTCGCCCTGCCATTCCAGCAGGTCGTAGGCCAGCACCACCACCGGCACGTCTTCGAGGATTTTCTTGTCGAGAGTTTTGCGGCCGATGCGTTGTTGCAGCAGGGCAAAGGGTTGAACCGCCGGCGGCGCCGTGGACTGCGGATTGAAGGCGTCTTCGGTGCTCGGATGGGTGCTTTTCCAAACAACGATTTCACCGTCGATGACCGTGCCATCCGGTAATCCATGCACCAGCACGTCAAGTTCGGGAAACCGTTCGGTAACCAGTTCCTCGCCCCGCGACCACACCCACAAACGGCCGTCACGCTTGACCACTTGCGCACGAATGCCATCCCACTTCCATTCCACCTGCCAGTCGCTGACCGGGCCGAGCAATGCGTTGAACTGATCGACCGGTTGCGACAGGGCATGGGCCAGGAAGAACGGGTAGGGCTGACCGCCGCGTTGGGCATGTTCGTCTGCCGACTCAGGGGCGATCAGTTTCAGATAGCTGGCGGCACTCGGCCGGTTGGACAGGTCGGTGTAGCCGACCAGTCGCTGCGCGACACGTTTACTGTCGAGCCCGGCCATCGATGCCAGAGCGCGGGTGACCAGCAGTTTCGACACGCCGACGCGAAAGCTGCCGGTGATCAGTTTGATGCACAGCATCAGGCTCGCCCGATCGAGTTGCGCCCACAGTGCCGGCAGTTGCCGCGCCAGAGACTCCGGGGTTTCGCCGCGCAGCGGCAGCAGTTTGTCTTCAATCCACTCAGCAAGGCCGGCTTCGGAGCTGTGCAGGTTCTCCGGCAACACCAGCGAAATGGTTTCCGCCAGATCGCCGACCGCCTGATAGCTTTCCTCGAACAGCCACGGTTCCAGCCCGGAAACCTCGACCGCCAGCTCTCGCAGGATTTTCACCGGCACCAGTTGCCGGGGCCGGCCACCGGAAAGAAAGTACACCGCCCACGCCGCATCCTGTGGCTCGGCCTGGGCGAAGTAGGCCTGCATCGCTGCCAGTTTGGCGTTGCTCGAGGTCGTCGCGTCGAGTTCGGCGTACAGCTCGGCAAACGCTTTCATGTCGGCACCTCGGCCAGGGCGGGCTCGCTGGCGGCGTTTTCTTCTTCGTCATCGCCGTACTCGGTGTTGAAGCCTTGCGCATCCAGACCTTTTTCACGCAAGTGGCGCACCAGCACGCCGATCGAACCGTGAGTGACCATCACCCGTTCCGCGCCGGTCTGTTCGATGGCCCACAGCAGGCCTGGCCAGTCGGCGTGGTCGGAAAGCACGAAACCGCGATCGACGCCACGCCGCCGCCGGGTACCGCGCAAACGCATCCAGCCGCTGGCGAAACCGTCGCTGAATTCGCCGAAACGACGCATCCATGTACTGCCGCCGGCCGAGGGCGGGGCGATGACCAGCGCCTGGCGCATGATCGGGTCGCTTTTCTTTATATCTCCTGCGTAAAGCGTCGGTGGCAGATACACGCCGGCCTCGCGATAGACCCGGTTCAACGGCTCGACTGCGCCGTGGCTGAGGATCGGGCCGAGGCTGGCGTCGATGCCATGGAGAATTCGCTGAGCCTTGCCGAATGAATAACAGAGCAACACGCTGGCTTTGCCGGCGGCGATGTTGGCCGCCCACCATTGGTTGATCTCGGCGAAAATCTGCGCTTGCGGCTGCCAGCGGTAGATCGGCAGGCCGAAGGTCGATTCGGTGATGAACGTGTGGCAGCGCACCGGCTCGAACGGCGCGCAGGTGCCGTCCGGTTCGACCTTGTAATCGCCCGACGCGACCCAGACTTCGCCGCCATATTCCAGACGCACCTGCGCCGAACCGAGCACATGGCCGGCCGGGTGAAAACTCAAGGTGACACCGTGATGCGTCAGGCGCTGGCCGTAGGGCAGGGTCTGCAGGTTGATGTCCTGACCGAGGCGCGCGCGCAAAATCCCTTCGCTGGCGCTGCTGGACAGGTAATGCTGGTTGCCGGTTCTCGCATGATCGCCGTGGGCATGGGTGATGACCGAACGTTCGACCGGGCGCCACGGATCGATATAGAAATCCCCGGCGGGGCAATAGAGACCTTCGGGTCGGGCGATAACAAGATCCATGTCGTGACCGGAATGGGGGGCTTGTTACGTATGAGGCGGGCGTGAGGCTGGAAGTTCGATCGGTTTTGCCGCGCTACCCTCACCCCAGCCCTCTCCCGAAGGAGAGGGGGCCGAGCGAAGTGTCTGACGAGGTGCATCGACCTGATGGACCGAGCTGAATATGGGGCTGACCTCGCCTGGAAGCCGAGCCACTCTGATCGTTCCCACGCTCTGCGTGGGAACGCAGCCCGGGACGCTCCGCGTCCCCTCCAGAGCCGAACGCGGAGCGTCCGTTGAGGCATTCCCACGCGGAGCGTGGGAACGATCAGTGCCGGTTTCGGCAAAATGAAATCCATGCCGGATTCAGCCTCGCTCGATCAGGTCGGCGAATTAGCCACGCATCCCCCAATCAGTCCCCTCTCCCTCCGGGAGAGGGCTAGGCGGGCGGCGTTCCGATGAGGGGCTTTTGATCTTTGGCCTATTTCCCGGGAGTAAGTGTCAGTCGAGTCTTGCCATACACCCGGTCAAAATTCTGCGGCTGCATCGGCAACCCGATGTACTGCCCCTTCAGCCACGCATCGATGCCGTTGAGGTAATTCGGGCTGAGCGGATTACCCGACTGCCCGGTACCGTTCTGCCCCATCAGCGGTTCCGCCTGACCGAAGTCGACGATGAAACGCATCGACGGTGCCCGCGTGGTCGCGAAATCCTGTCCCCAGGCAAACGCAGCGGTGTTCAGCGTCGTGTGATCACCACCCGCCGCCAGCGGCCCGCGCACGGTCTGGCCGATGGCATTGCTCCATTGGTAGCTGTGCATCTTGCCCCACTGCCAGGCGCGGTGATCGCCCCCCAATTGACTGTCGCCCGCACTGATCGCAGCGGCGAGGCTGCGTGCAAGAATCTGCGCCTTGTCTTCTTTCTGCGGCGTGCGCACGTCATCCCAGAACGGGCTGTCCTCGCGACCGAGCAAATGGTCGGCCTGCGCTGCGTACGACGTATCCCCGTTGGCGACAAACGCTTTCCACGCCGGGCTCGATGGCGGGCCGAGTTCGTCGAGGAAGATCTGCTTCATGCTTTCCTGCAGGAACAGTTCATACAGCGCCGCATCCGCCGAGGTCGGGCTGAGCTTGCCGTCGAACGCCATCAGCCGCGTAAAGGCTTCGCGGGCCTTGCTGCGCTCGGCTTCCGGCAGGGCATCGATCGCCTGCTTCAGCGGTTGTTTCATGCCCGGCGCTTCAAAGACTTTCTTCAGTTTGGCGGCAAAGGTTGTGGTCTGATCGTACTGCATGGCGATCACGCTGCGGCTGTCGTGTTTGCTGCCGCCAGCCAGTTCCGCCAGGCGCTCGCCGCGCTCCGGCGCCGCCCATGATTTCGACAACTGCATGCCGTAACCGTCGGGGATCACGCGCTGGTTGGCGGTGCCGAGCCAGCCTTGCGCCGGGTCCTGATCGTAGGGGTGCAGCATCGGGTCGGCGTAACCGTCCCAGTCATACCGACCTTCCCAGCCCGGCGAGGGCAGCAGGCCTTCGCCTTCACGGCGGTTGGGGAAGCGTCCGGTGACCTGCCAGCCAATGTTGCTCGCATCGGCGAACACCAGATTGGTGGTGATAGCACGGATTTCGCGGCTGGCGTCGGAAGCACGTTCGACGGTTTGCGCACGGGTCAGGTCAAAAAACGCGTCCAGGGATTTGTCGTCGGTGAAGCTCGGGGTCTGCAAGGCCAGGCCGAAACCGCTGCCTTGCGCTGCCGCTTGAGCACTGTTGAGCAGCGCGCCGTGACGGGTTTCGTACACCGCTTCACGAATCGGTCGCTGGCCTTTGACGAAATAGGTTTCGTTGCGCACGCCCAGTGGCTGCCATTTGCCGTTGACCTCGTAGGTCAGGCTGCTGCCCTGGCGGCGGATTTTCTCCAGGAACAGGTCCTGATTGTCGCCGAGCACGCTGGTCATGCTCCACGCCACTTTGCCGTTGAAACCGCCCAGTACCATCGGCAAACCGGCGATGGTCACCCCGGCCGCCTGATATTTCGGAGCGCGAATCTGCACGAAGCTCCACAACGATGGCGCCATCAGCGGCCCGTGGGCGTCGCTGGCCAGCAGGCTCTTGCCGCTGCGACTGCGTTGAGGGGCGATCGCCCAGTTGTTCGCCGACGTCGCACCGAGCAGGTTCAGCGTCGACAGTTGCTGGCTGGCGTTGCTCAATTCGCTCAGCCCGGGAATCTGCCCGTTGAGCTTGAGACCTTGCAGCTTGTCGGCCTCGGCCAGCGGCAGGTTTTCATCCGGCGCGGACGGCGTCAGCCAAGCGAGTTTGTCGCTGGTGACGGTTTGCGCGAGCACCAGCGACTGGATTTCTTCCGGCAGGTTGGCCGACTGGCTGAAATTCAGCAGGGCGAAGATCAGCGCCGAATCTTCCGGCTTCCAGTATTCAGGCTTGTAGCCGCTGGCGGCGAGATCGCCCGGCAGCTTGTCGGCGTAGCGGAACAGGTAAGCATTGACGCCCCGCGCATAGACTTCGAAGAAGCGTTTGAGACGCGGCGACGAAGCCTTGTACAACTCGCCAGCGCTTTTCTTCAGGTTGACCGCCCGCATGTAGCGGTCGGCATCGAGCATCGAGGCCCCGGCCATTTCCGCCAGACGGCCCTGCGCCAACAGACGCAGCGTGACCATCTGGTTGATGCGGTCGCTGGCGTGGACGTAGCCGAGGCTGAACAGCGCATCGTGGAAGGTGTTGCTTTCGATCAACGGCATGCCCATGGCATTGCGGCGTACCGAAACGTTCTGCGCCAGGCCCTTGAGCGGCTGCACGCCGGAGGTCGGTGGCAGGCTGTCCTGGGCGTTCCAGGTCTGGCAACCGGACAGGCCCAGGACACCGGCCATTGCTGCGGCAACGCCGAACCGGGGAAGAAAATGTGTAAGGGCTGGCGAGGCCATGGCGAAGCTCCTGGGGATAAAGGCTGGGGGCGCAATAAAGGCGCTACGTTAGTGAGCAGGCGAGGGCCGCGCAAGCGGGGTGAGCGGTTATTTCTTCAGTGGTACGGCGGGCGGTCGACGCGTTTGCAGTTGCCTGACGCGAAGCGGTGATGGTGAACTGAGGAAAACCGATCAAACCTCGTGAGAAAAATCGCCATGGAGCTCAAGGGCAACGCTGCACTGATTATCATTGATCAACAGAAAGGCATTCTGCATCCGCGCCTCGGCCGACGAAATAACCCGCAGGCGGAAGAACGGATGCTTGATCTGTTGGCGCTATGGCGCCGTACCGCGCGCCCGCTGATTCATGTCCAGCATCTGTCGCGCTCGCCGGAATCGGTGTTCTGGCCAGAGCAGGAGGGCGTGGAGTTCCAGCCACGATTCGTGCCGCAGCAGGGCGAGTGGCTGATTCAGAAGCAGGTGCCGGATGCGTTTTCTGCCACCGGGCTGGAGGCGCGATTGCGTGAGGCGGGGATTGGGCAACTGGTGATTGTCGGCGTGGCTACCCACAACTCGGTGGAATCGACGGCGCGCACTGCCGGTAATCTGGGGTTCGATGCTTGGGTGGTGGAGAACGCGTGTTTTACCTTCGACAAGGCCGATTATTTCGGCACACCGCGGACGGCTGAGGAGGTGCACGGGATGTCGCTGGGGAATTTGCACGGGGAGTATGCGACGGTGGTCAGCAGTGCCCGGGTTCTGGCAGCTGGCTGAATACCTCTATTGGAGATGCCGGCGTCATCGCCAGCAGGCTGGCTCCCACAGGGAATCGTGTTCTTCCGGATGGAATGCATTCCAAATGTGGGAGCTTGCCTGCAAGCGATGGCTTTCTTTCAGGCGCTGGTTTTTTTGGTTGCTGTGTACATATCCGTTGCTGCGGTAACGGCCGCTTAGGGTTCCGCTTTTACAGCGGGTCACCTTTTTCAAACGCCAAAAAGGTAACCGAAAAGGCTTGCTCCTACGTTCGGCCCTCGCAAGCTCGGGTTCCTTCGCTCCGGGACTGATCCGGGCGCAGCGGCTACGGTTTGCTTCGCTGCACCTACTTCCGCTGTGTCTGGCTGCGCCAGACGGTCGCTGCGCTCCCACGCCCGGATCAATCCCTGCGCTCAGCCTTCCGATGTCGCCGGTGGATCAAGATCACAAGCACTCGAGCTAACGCTCATTGTTGAGTGGTGAGAAGCGGCGCATGACTGTGGATTTGCGGTGTATTTTCCCCTCACCCCAGCCCTCTCCCGAGGGAGAGGGAGCCGATTTTGGTTGGCTTCGAGGTTTGGGTACGACTCGGTATTTCAGGTCAGCATACCTTTCACATCCAACCCGGTCAGTCCCCTCTCCCTCTGGGAGAGGGCTAGGGTGAGGGGCTTTTGATTTTCAGGCTCCGAAGCCTTCAACGTTGCGGATGATCAAGATCAACAGCAGGCGAGCTGACACTCGGCCTGAGAAAGGGGCGGTTTTTTTGGGGAGCTTGCCTGCAAGCGATGGCGGTGGATCAGGCGACAACGATGCTGGATGTGCCGGCCTCTTCGCGAGCAGGCTCCCACACTGGACCGCGTTGCAATTGAATAACGCGGTCGAAGGTGGGAGCTTGCCTGCAAGCAATGGCGATCTAACGGGCGAAGAACTGCTTCGCCCAACGCATCACGCGCCGTGGCACTTCTTGAATTTCTTGCCGTTGCCGCATGGGCACGGGTCGTTGCGGCCGACGTCTTTCAAGGCGTTGCGCACCGGTTCCTGGTGGGCGTGGCCGCAGTTCGGGCCGTGCACGTGGCCGTGGTCATGCTCGTGATGATGGTCGTGGTCGTGGTTGCAGTCAGGGCCGTGGACATGAGGTTGCTGGGTCATCGGTGTTGCTCCGGAATTAAATCGGCGGGGATTATCACGCCATTGCGCTCCAGGTGCACGTAGTCGGCGATGAATAAACCGGTTTCCATTTCGCCCTGCAGGCGATAGGGAATCTGCTGATCGGATTTTTTCAGAATTTTCACCACGTCCTTGACCTTCGGCCACAGGTTGGTGCGGATCGGCACCTTGAAATATGCACTGTGTTTCGGTCCGACGCTGAACCAATGCTCGTGTTCACCCTCAGCCAGCAGCATGTCAGCCAGATGGATACGGTATTCCAGACCGCGCACGGTCAGTTCGCTGTCGTTGGGGTTGTCGACGCGAAAATGCAGGATGAATTTCTGTTCGAGCAGTTTCGCCCGCACCACTTCGACTTTCACCAGATGCACGGCGGGTTCGACGCTGTCGTCGCCGAACCACGACGCGCAACCGCCGAGGTTCAACATCAGCATCAGAACAACCAATCGCAACGTGTGACGTTGACCGAGCATCGAGCAGAACTCCCTTTGACCCCAGTCTAGTCGCCAGCCGGTCTACGCGTCGAAATACCCCGAGCAGCATTTCTTGAATTTCTGCCCGCTGCCACACAGGCAATTGTCATTGCGCCCCAACTTCATCGGCACGGTCGGGTCGATGAAATACCAGCGGCCGCCGTTCTGCACGAACGAGGAGCGCTCGCGATGACTGTGCTCGCCCTGGTCGTCATGCCAGCGCGCGGTAAAGGTGACGAAGGCGTGCTCCGGCTGGCCGCCGAAGACTTCCGAGCTTTCCACTTCCAGACCGAGCCAGGTGCTCTGCGCGCTCCAGTTGCTGATCGACTGGCGATCCAGCCCCGACTGCTGCGCGGGCAGGGTGGTTGCCACCAGATAATCGATCAGCCCCAGCACATAAGCGCTGTAGCGCGAACGCATCAGCGCTTCGGCGCACGGTGCCGGGTGGCCTTCGTGATAATGGCCGCAGCAGGCTTGCAGCAGATTGCCGCTGCCGCACGGGCAAATGGCTGTACTCATTGCATTACCACCAGTATTTCCCGAAGTTTTCCGGATTGGCCCAGAATCGCGAATTGAGCCAGTCGGGGACTTGTTTGTAGTCAAGCAGATCGTAGGTGAACAGGGTCAGCACCTGATCGTCGCGCTGGAAACGTTCGCTGGCCTGCAGCGCCAGCGAATAGAAGTCGGTTTCCTGCCAGCCGCTGGCGCTCAGGTCCGCCAATACTGCGATGCGACTGGCGTTGAGGTTACGGATGCCGCCCAACACGTTAAGGCCGTCGCGCTTGGGCAAATGTTCCAGGCAATCGACGACCAGCGCCAGATCGAAGCGCTGCGCCGCCAGTTCGGCGGGCAATGTACCGGGTGAAGCATGGGCGACGACGGTATCCGGATGCGCCTCTTTGAAAGCGCTCAAGGCCGGAAACTCGCTGGCGCCGATCAGCAGCAAGCGCGCCGGCGCGTAGCGATCCAGCAAAGCAGCCAACGCCTGTTGCGGCGTGCGGGAAGAAATGGCGACGTTCATCAATGCTCCTCAATCAGACCGCCAAGACTAGCCTGCCTGCGCACGGTGGCAAAGCGTTGCGTCGGCGCGCTCGCCCGACAATCTGGCCAAGCCCTGTGAACACGGTCGCAAACAGCAATGGCCTATTGCTGGCGGAGATTAAAACTCCGGTCTTTACTCCCTGAATCGGTTTTAAGCCGATCCCTCAGGAGAAAACTAGATGAGCATAGTTCGGACAGCATTACCCTTGGTTCTGCTAACCAGTGTGTTGACTGGTTGTGCAGGTTTGCAGAAAACCGACTGGCCGACCTGTGCGGCGGTCGGTGGTGTGGTCGGCGCCGGTCTCGGTGCCACCGAAAGCGCTGCGTGGGCCGGTTACGGTGCGCTGCTGGTCGGTGGTACGGCAGCCGCCTATTGCTGGGTTCATGGTGATGGTGACGAAGACGGCGATGGTGTGCCGGACAGTCGCGACAAGTGCCCGGGCACGCCTAAAGGCGTCCAGGTCGACGCTGACGGTTGCCCGCCACCGGCCCCTGCGCCAGTGGTAGAAGAAGCAGTCGTGGTGAAGGAAGAAACCATCGTCATCCGTGATGTGCACTTCCAGTTCGACAAGGCCACGCTGACCGGTCCTGACAAACAGGTACTGGACAAGGTTGCCGACCGCCTGAAACAGGAATCCTCGACCGCGCAACTGACCGTGACCGGTCACACCGACAGTGTGGGCAGCGATGCCTACAACAAGAAACTGTCGGATCGCCGTGCGCATTCGGTGGTGGAGTATCTGATCCAGCAGGGCGTGCCGCGCGCCAGTTTCGTCTCGGTGTCCGGTCTGGGTGAAAGTCAGCCAGTGGCGGATAACAAGTCAGCCGATGGTCGCGCGCAGAACCGTCGCACCGAAATCAAAATCGTCCGTTAAGCCCTCTCGCATCTGCGGCTTGTGCAGTCGCGGATGCGGGTCTTTACTCCTGTGTAACCGGTATGGGCCGGTGACACAGGAGCTTTCACCATGACTGTTTTCGCAAGGTCCGTCTTGCCGGTACTGCTGCTCGGCAGCCTGCTCACCGGTTGCGCCACGCACAGCGATGGCACTGCCCCCCTCAATCAACGTACATGGCCGATCTGCAGCCTTCTCGGCGGGCTGGTCGGTGGCGGCCTCGGCGCTATCGAAAGCGCCGGCTGGGCCGGTGGCGGCGCGGCATTGGGCATCCTCACCGGAGGCTTGATCTGTTACGCCCAGGACGGCGATGAAGACAGCGACGGCGTATTCGACCGCCGCGACCGCTGCCCCGATACCCCGGAAAACACCGAGGTCGATCATCGCGGTTGCCCGCTGCCGGTGTACCCGGCTGCGACCAAAGCGCCGGAGCCGGCGCCGCAAACGGAAGTCATCACCCTCAGCGATGCCGGCGACGTGCTGTTCGATTTCGACAAATCCGACCTGACCCCGGCTGCGACGGCGCAGCTCGATACGCTGATGGACAAGTTGCGCAACGCCGACGTGGTCAGCATCAAGGTCATCGGCCACACCGACAGCAAAGGTTCGGATGCCTATAACCAGGCCTTGTCGGAACGCCGTGCCAGCAGTGTCGCGTCCTATCTGCTCAGTCAGGGCCTGGCGCCGAACAAACTGACCAGCGAAGGGCGTGGCGAAGGCGAGCCGGTGGCGGACAACGCCACGGACGACGGGCGCGCACAGAACCGTCGCGTGGAATTGCACATCAATCGCTAGGGCGCCGCTGCAGGGCGCAGGCTAGAGCTGCCGGGCGATCATTATCGCGCCGGCAGCCATTTAGCGGCACAGCGAAGTTTTTTCATTTGACCCTCTGGCTTATCCCCCGTAGAAGCCGCTACTGTGCGCGCAAAGAATAATTCGCAACACGGGGGGCGTATGAAAGTGTTCTGGTGGCTGGGGCGTTTGTTGACCCTGCTGTTCTGCTGCGTGGTGCTGGCCAATCAACTGGTGCCGTTCGTTCGTCCGCTGCACCTGCTGGTCAATCTGGCCGGCGGTCTGTTGTTGCTGATCCATGTCATTGAGGTGCTGCTGTGCAACCGCAGCCTCAAAGGTCGCCCGCATCCCTGGCGTGATCGTGGCCGCATCCTGTTGTTCGGCGTCTTCCACCTGCAAACCATCCCGGCCCCGGCCGCTCCGGAGGCTTCTTCCCATGCGTAAACTCTGCCTGCTCGCTGCATTCATCAGTCCCTTTGCCTGCGCCCAGGTGGTCAGCGTCGAAGCCAACTCGCTGATGCGTCTGCCCAACACTGCCAGCACCTTGCAACTGGAGAAGCTGGAAGTCGCCGATTACGGCACCTTGCTGATCCCGTCGAACGTGACCGAATTGAACGTCGGTGAATTACGTTTGGGCCATGAAGCGCGCATCGCCATTGTTCCGGCCGAACAGGCGCTGGAGATGAAAGTGGTGCGCGCCGACCTCAGCGAAGGCAGCCAGATCACCGCGCGCGGGGCACCGGGCACTTATGAAAAGGCCGCCCGTGCCGGACGCAATCTGAATCTGCAATTCAAGGCGTTGAACGCGCCGCAGCTGTTGGTCGACGCTCGTGGCGGCACGGGCGCGCCGGGGTTTGTCGGGCTCGACGGCGGTAACGGTGAAGATCCAGGCTGCACTTATGGCGCGGCCGGCCATGGTTCCGATGGCAGCAACGGTAGCGACGGCCAGCCAGGCGCACCGGGAGCGCTGGTGCGCCTTGAAGTGCCGCGTGAATTTCCGGCCGAGCGGATCAAGGTCAACGTGGCGGGCGGTGCCGGTGGGCCGGCGGGTGTCGGCGGCAAGGCGGGCAAGGGCGGCAAGTCCAAGGGCTGCCTGGTGTATCGCGCCGATGGCGGCAAGAACGGCAAGGCCGGCGCGGATGGACAGCCAGGGCCGGCGGGGGCGGCGGGTGCTGTGACTGTGCAGCGCCTTTAACGTCCAACCCTCACCCCAGCCCTCTCCCACAGGGAGAGGGGGCCGATCGAGATGTTTGGCGTTATGCATTGACCTGAAAGATCGGGTCGCTTATGGATTCAGCGCCAATCGCTCAAGTCGGCGTACCTCTTCAATATCCCCCATTCAGTCCCCTCTCCCTCCGGGCGGTCCGACGCTTCGGGAGGGCTAGGGTGAGGGGCTTTTGATCCTCTAGCGGCAGATGGTCAGAGTATAGGCCGTGCCGCCGCAACCGCCACCAGCACCACCCCGACCAGCAGATTAACCCCCACCACCCGGCGAATCCGCCCCAGCACCGCCGCACCCGCCGGCCAGTCCTTTGCCTCCACCGCTTTGCGCAGCTCAGGCAGCATCAGCCCCTGGATGCGGATGAACAGCGCGGTCATCACCACATACAAACCGATCATCACCTGCACGTACTTTGGCGCGGTCTCGAACCCGACCTGCTGCAGATGCAGCATGCCCACGCCAGTGATCGGCAAGAGGATCACCGCCACCCAGACCCAACGGAAAAAACCTTGAAACACTTCCACCCACAGGGTCAGTCGGGCCGGCCCCTCCAAAGCCTTCACAGCCGCAGGGCGCAAGACCATCCAGGCGAAAAACATGCCGCCAACCCACACTAGCGCGGCGAGGACATGCAGGGGATAAACGAGGCTAAAAGGTGTCATTCGGGCACTCCGTTCTGCGCAGGATCGATTAGCGGGGTATGATAGCCGCCGAATCAAACCACTGAAAATTTATCCAGCGTTTTTGCGCCCGACACTCAATGATCAGCACTGAACTCAAAACCACGATCCAGGGCGCCTATTCGCGTTTTCTAGAGGCCAAGAGCCTCAAGCCGCGATACGGTCAGCGCCTGATGATCGCTGAAATCGCGAAAGTCCTCGGTGATATCGACACCGACGACGAAGGCCGGCGCAGTGGCGACCCCGCGATTGTCGCGGTGGAAGCCGGCACCGGTACCGGCAAGACGGTGGCCTACAGCCTCGCGGCGATCCCGACTGCGAAACTGGCCGGTAAGCGCTTGGTGATCGCCACCGCGACCGTGGCCCTGCAAGAGCAGATCGTCTACAAGGATTTGCCTGACCTTATGCGCAACAGCGGGCTTAATTTCAGCTTTGCGTTGGCCAAGGGTCGTGGCCGTTACATGTGCCTGTCCAAGCTCGACATGCTGCTGCAGGAAGGCCACGCGCAAACCGCCACCGCGCAGTTGTTCGAAGAAGAAGGCTTCAAGATCGAGGTCGACGAGGCCAGCCAGAAGCTGTTCACCAGCATGATCGAAAAGCTCGCCGGCAATAAGTGGGACGGCGATCGCGACAGCTGGCCGAATGCGCTGGAAGACGCCGACTGGGCGCGCCTGACCACTGATCACAGCCAGTGCACCAACCGGCATTGCCCGAACTTCGGCCAGTGCGCCTTTTACAAAGCGCGCGAAGGCATGGGCAAGGTCGACGTGATCGTCACCAACCACGACATGGTCCTGGCTGACCTGGCGCTGGGCGGCGGCGCGGTGTTGCCGGATCCGCGCGATACCATTTACGTGTTCGACGAAGGCCACCACCTGCCAGACAAGGCGATCGGCCACTTCGCCCATTACACGCGCCTGCGTTCCACTGCCGACTGGCTGGAAACCACCGCCAAGAACCTCACCAAGCTGCTGGCTCAGCACCCGTTGCCGGGCGATCTGGGCAAGCTGATCGAGCAGGTGCCGGAGCTGGCGCGCGAGATAAAGGCGCAGCAGCAGTTCATGTTCAGCGCCTGCGAACAGGTGGCCGATTTCAAACCCGGTGAAGACGTCGAGGGCCGCGAGCGCCCGCGTCATCGCTTTGTCGGCGGGGTGATTCCGGAGCACATGCGCGAAATGGGCATCGAGCTGAAGAAGGGCTTTTCGCGGCTCAACGATCTGTTCCAGCGCCTGACCGACCTGCTCAAGGAAGGCATGGACGGCGAGGTCAACATCGGCATCGCCAGCAATCAGGCCGAAGAATGGTATCCGCTGTTCGGCAGCCTGTTGTCCCGTGCTTCCGGCAACTGGGAATTGTGGACCGCGTTCACCGCCGAAGACCCGGAAGACAGCCCGCCGATGGCGCGCTGGCTGACCTTGGCCGAAAGCGGTTCGCTGTTCGACATCGAGGTCAACGCCAGCCCGATCCTCGCCGCAGAAACCCTGCGCCGCAGCCTGTGGAACGTGGCTTACGGCTGTCTGGTGACTTCGGCGACGCTGACCGCGCTGGGCACGTTCGACCGATTCCGCATGCGCGCCGGTCTGCCGAAAAAAGCCGTCACCGCCGTGGTGCCGAGCCCATTCCATCACGCCGATGCCGGGGTATTGCGCGTGCCCGACCTGAAGGCCGACCCGCGCGATGCGGCGGCGCACACGGCGGCGATCATTCGCGAATTGCCGGATCTGGTCGAGGGCTCGCGCGGCACGCTGGTGCTGTTCTCTTCGCGCAAACAGATGCAGGACGTATTCGACGGCCTCGATCGTGACTGGCGCAAGCAAGTGTTCATTCAAGGCAACCTGTCGAAACAGGAAACCCTGAACAAGCACAAGGCGCGTGTCGATGGCGGCGATTCCAGCGTGCTGTTCGGCCTCGCCAGTTTTGCCGAGGGCGTCGACTTGCCGGGGGCTTACTGCGAGCACGTGGTGATCGCCAAGATCCCGTTTTCGGTGCCGGATGACCCGGTCGAGGCCGCGCTGTCGGAATGGATCGAAGCCCGCGGCGGCAATCCGTTCATGGAAATCTCGGTGCCCGACGCTTCGCTGAAACTGGTCCAGGCCTGCGGGCGTCTGCTGCGCACCGAAGAAGACCGCGGCACCATCACCTTGCTTGATCGGCGTCTGGTCACCCAGCGCTACGGCAAGGCGATCCTCAACGCACTGCCGCCGTTCCGCCGCGAAATATCCTGAGACAACGGTGGGCGGTTTCGCCCATTGTGTTGTCTATCTCCTTGCCACCGCTTTTCCACTGGCCTTGATGGGTCGTTAGGGAGAACTCCGTTCTTATGATTCGCCGTTCGTTGCCCGCTGTATTCGCCCTGATCTTCGCTGCGCCGCTGTGCGCAGCGCCTGCCGGTCAACAGACCCTGTTCAACTTCGTGCGCCCGGCCGACGTGGTCAAGGTTGTCACCGAAAACGCCGATCTACCCCAAGCCAACGCCGAGCAGACCGCAGAAGGCGAGGTGCTGCGCCGTGTGACCTTCAATCCTGTGGCTCGCCCGACCTTGCGCCTGACGCCACAGACCGGCGCTTGGGACTGGTCGCAGTCCGGCATGATGACCCTGCGGCTGCAGAGCGCGATGGACTGGGCTGTAACGGTTTACGTGCAGATTCAGAGCAACGATGGCAAAACCCTGGTCAGCCGCGTCGACCTGCCGGCCGGTCCGGCGCAGACCCTGCTGGTGCCTTTGGTCGCCACCACGCCGTTGAGCCAGGGCATGAAAGCCGGGCCGGCGATGCCGATGACTGTCGATGGCCAACGCATCCTGCTCGCCAGCAGCAGTGGCGCAATTGATCGCAGCCAAGTGGTCTCGGTCAGTCTGTCGATGGATCAACCGAAAGTTGCCCAGAGCCTGCTGCTCGAGCGTTTCGGCGTGCAGAGCGACGACGGGATCAACCAGGCCGTATACGGCAATCTGGTCGATGCATACGGGCAATCGACTCGAGGCAAGTGGCCGGAGAAGATCGCCGACGACCAGCAACTGAAATCCGCCGCCGCCAAGGAACAGCAGCAACTGAAGAGCTGGCTGGCCGAGCGCCAGAAGTCCTCACTGGACAAATTCGGTGGCTGGAATCGGGGCCCGGCGTTCAAGGCCAGCGGTTTCTTCCGCAGCGAAAAGCGCGATGGCCGCTGGTATCTGGTGACCCCTGAAGGGCATCCGTTTTACTCCCTCGGCGTCAACACCGTCAGCCCCGACGTCAACCGCACTTATGTGAGCGGTCGCGAATACATGTTCGACTCGTTGCCCAAGCCGAACGAACCGCTGGCCAGCCATTTTGGCGAGGGCGACAATCGCGGTGGCAATGGCGTCGATCAGGGTCGAGGCTATGCCAATGGTCGCTGGTATGACTTCTACTCCGCTAACCTGCAACGCTTGTACGGCGCGCCGTGCAAGGCGGACAGCGAAGGCAAGTCCGGCGTGGCAGAGGCGGCCAAATCCGAAGCCGCCGAAACGTCCGCCGAGAAAACCGCCGCGCCTGGTGCCGCGCCTGTAGTCGAGCCGAAATCCGGCGTGGCCGAAGCCGCTCAAACAGACGCGGCGCACATCGCCCGCGCTGAAACCTCCGCGCCGTGCCAAGCGACTATCGACGAACAGCAATGGGCCACCCACACTCTTGATCGCCTGCAAGCCTGGGGCTTCAATACCATCGGCAACTGGAGCGCACCGGTGCTTGGCGATGCCGAGCGCGTGCCGTACACCTTGCCGCTGTCGATCGTCGGCGACTACGCCAGTATCAGCACCGGCAGCGATTGGTGGGGCGGCATGCCTGACCCGTTCGATCCGCGATTTGCCATGGCTACCGAGCGTGCGGTGGCGATTGCCGCGCGCGATCATCGCGACGATCCGTGGCTGATCGGCTATTACGCCGACAACGAACTGGCCTGGGCCGGTCCCGGCGATGATCCCAAGGCACGTTATGCGCTGGCCTACGGCACGCTGAAAATGACCACTGACGTGCCGGCCAAACGCGCCTTCCTCAAACAACTGCGCGACAAATACCGCGATCAGGCCGGGCTGTCGAAGGCCTGGGGTATCGACTTGCCGGCGTGGGAATTGATGGAAGATCCGGGCTTCGTGCCGCCGCTGCCGAACCCGGAAAACCCGGAAATCGAGGCCGACTTCAAATACTTCCAGAAGGTTTTCGCCGATACGTACTTCAAGACCATTTCCGACTCGCTGAAATGGCACGCACCCAACCAGATGCTGCTCGGCGGGCGCTTCGCCGTGAGCACGCCGGAAGCCGTGGCGTCCTGTGCGCAGTATTGCGATGTGCTGAGCTTCAATATGTACACGCTCAAACCGCAGGACGGTCATGACTTCGCCGCCCTCGCCGCGCTGGACAAACCGGTGCTGATCACCGAGTTCAATTTCGGCTCGACCGATCGTGGCCCGCTCTGGGGCGGTGTTACGCAAGTCGCGCGAGAAGAAGATCGCGGCCCGGCCTATGCCAATTTCCTCAAACAGGCGCTCAACGAGCCGTCGATTGTTGGCGTGCATTGGTTCCAGTATCTCGATCAACCGGTAACCGGGCGTTTGCTCGACGGCGAGAATGGTCACTTCGGTCTGGTCGGGGTCACCGATGTGCCGTACCAGGGCTTCGTCGAGACTGTCCGCAAGAGCAATCTGCAGACGCTTGAGCAGCTTGGCAAAGAAGCACAGAAAGCCCCGGCTCATGAAGCTGAGGGCGGGCGCAAAGGGGAGGCGGGTAAGGCGGCCGGGGCCGGACATGCGGGTGGGCATTCGGGCAATGGTCACTGAGTTCCGAGAGACCGCGTTATCGTTCTTCGCGAGCCGCCTCAACAAATTTCCAGAACAACCGTCTGGCCCGCGCCTGTTCCCAAATCCCTCAAGGGCTGGAACAATGCGGGCCACTTTGTAGAGCGTTTTCGCGGGGGAGTTGCGGGTGCAGATTCAGGGTCATTACGAGCTTCAATTCGAAGCGGTGCGCGAGGCATTTGCCGCACTGTTCGACGATCCCCAGGAACGCGGCGCAGCCCTGTGCATTCAGGTCGGTGGACAAACCGTTGTCGACCTCTGGTCCGGCACCGCTGACAAAGACGGCGCCGAAGCCTGGCACAGCGACACCATTGCCAACCTGTTCTCCTGCACCAAGACGTTTACTGCGGTCACCGCGCTGCAACTGGTGGCCGAAGGCAAGTTGCAACTCGATGCACCGGTCGCCCGCTATTGGCCGGAGTTCGCCGCCGCCGGTAAAGAATCCATAACGCTGCGCCAATTGCTCTGCCATCAGGCCGGCCTGCCGGCGCTGCGCGAACTGCTCGCTCCCGAAGCCCTGTACGACTGGCAAACCATGGTCGATGCCCTCGCGGCCGAAACACCGTGGTGGACGCCGGGCACCGGTCACGGTTATGCCGCGATCACTTACGGTTGGCTGGTTGGCGAATTGCTGCGCCGCGCTGACGACCGTGGGCCCGGTGAATCCATTGTCGCTCGTGTGGCCAAGCCGTTGGGGCTGGATTTCCATGTCGGTCTGGCCGATGAAGAATTTCACCGCGTGGCGCACATCGCCCGTGGCAAAGGCAACTCCGGCGACGCCGCAGCCCAGCGTTTGCTGCAAGTGACCATGCGCGAACCGACGGCCATGACTACCCGAGCCTTCACCAATCCGCCGTCGGTACTGACCAGCACCAACAAACCGGAATGGCGTCGCATGCAGCAACCAGCGGCCAACGGCCACGGCAATGCGCGCAGTCTGGCCGGGTTTTATGCCGGCTTGCTCGACGGCAGTCTGCTTGAAAGCGACATGCTCGAAGAGCTGACCCGCGAGCACAGCCTCGGCGACGACAAGACGTTGCTGACCCGCACGCGTTTCGGTCTCGGCTGTATGCTCGACCAACCGGACGTGCCCAACGCCACCTACGGCCTCGGTCCGCGCGCGTTCGGCCATCCAGGGGCGGGCGGTTCCATTGGTTTTGCTGACCCTGAGCATGATGTTGCGTTCGGTTTTGTGACAAATACCCTTGGGCCATATGTATTGATGGACCCGCGCGCGCAAAAGCTCGCGCGGGTGCTTGCCACTTGTCTGTAAAGCGTTGATAGAGGTTCCAGGGGCGGAACCTCAACAGGATTTTCGATTCAAAACGGCTGTTTATCCGGGCGAAAGTGCTCTGATTTTTCATTACTTCATTTGTGGATTTTCAATGTCATCTAAAAAGACCCTCGCCCTGGCCCTGTGTGTAGCGATCACCGGTTGCGCACAGACCCCGAAAAACGACGCGGACGGCGGCAGCTGGTGGCCGTTCGGTTCTTCCGACACGGTCGCGGCCAAGGAGCCTGCACCGGCCCCGGCTCCGAAACCTGCGGCGACTGCACCGGTCGCCAAGGCTGAGAGCAGCAATCCGTGGTATTGGCCGTTCGGTTCCAGCGATGAAGCGACCAAAGCGGATCTGAAGGCTGAAGTTGCTCCGGAAGTGAAAAAACCGGTTGCCGTCGCCAAGGCTGAGGCCGAGTCCAATGGCAAATGGTGGTGGCCGTTCGGCGGCAAGGACCAGCCTACCGCCAAAGCCGTGCCGATGCCCGACCCCAAGGTGACTCAGGCCTGGCTCGACGACTACGAACCGCGCCTGCGTGAAGCGGTCAAGGACAGCAACCTGCAACTCGAACGCCGCGACAACGTGCTGGTCGTCACCGCACCGGTCGAAGGCTCGTTCAACCCGGACCGCCCGGCGATGCTGCTGCCGGTCACCCTCGGCCCGTTCACCCGCGTGGCGAAAATCCTCGAAGCCGATCCGAAGACTGCCGTGCTGGTGCTCGGCCACAGCGACACCAGCGGTGCCGCGCCGGCCAATATCAAACTGAGCCAGGAACGTGCGCAATCGGTGGCGGCGATCTTCCGCCTCAGCGGTCTGCAGCGCGATCGCCTGATGCTGCGTGGCATGGGCTCGGAAGCGCCGCGCGCGGCCAATGACAGCGTTGAAGGCCGCGCCTTGAACCGTCGCGTTGAGTTGCTGGTGTCCCCACAAAACACCATGGTTGCGCTGTTGAGCAAATACAACATGCCCGCGCCGAAGCCAGTGACCATGGTCGCGGCGCAAGACGTCAAGCCAGCGGCCAAACCAGCGGCTCCGGCTCCAGCCGCGAAAAAAGCTGCCGTCCCAGCGGCGAAAAAGGCCCCAGCCAAGAAAGCTGCGGCCAAGGCACCTGCGAAAAAGGCTCCGGCCAAACCGGCGGCAAAGAAAACCGCGCCAGCCAAGGCTGCCACGACCGACAAGAAAGTCGCTGCGACAGACGCCACCAAAAAGTGATCCGCTAATCAAAAGGAATGCGCCATGACCCAGGCTCTGGCAGATATGCGTCGTGATTACACCCGCGATGGCTTGACCGAGGCGCAAGCTCCGGCCGAGCCGTTTGCCCTGTTTCACCAGTGGTTCGCCGATGCGGTGAACACCGAACAGGCGCCGGTCGAGGCCAACGCCATGACCCTGGCCACGGTCGATGCCGACGGGCGTCCGCACTGCCGCATTCTGCTGCTCAAGGGCCTGGACGAACACGGCTTTACCTTCTTCACCAATTACGACAGTGCCAAGGGCCAACAGCTGGCGGCCAATCCGTTCGCCGCCATGACGTTCTTCTGGCCGACCCTGGAGCGTCAGGTGCGCATCGAAGGGCGGGTGGTCAAGGTCACGCCGCAGGAGTCCGACGCGTACTACCAGGTACGGCCACTGGGCAGTCGTCTCGGCGCTTGGGCCTCACCGCAAAGCCGTGTGATCAACGGTCGCGGTGAACTGGAAGATTTGCTCAAGGCCACCGAGCAGCGTTTCTCCGACTGCCAACCCGACTGCCCGGCACACTGGGGCGGGTATCGCTTGCTGCCCGAGCGCATCGAATTCTGGCAGGGCCGTCCGAGCCGTCTGCATGATCGCCTCAACTACCGTGCGCAGGGCGCCGCCTGGATTCTTGAACGACTGGCACCCTGAACAGTCTACCGAGCGAGATAGCGGCCGGCGGCGCAGGATCGCTGATTTGGCGCTACTGTAAGTGGACGTTCGCCGCCGTCTGTACCTGGCCTGAATGGAAGCCAATTTATCCGGCAGGTGTCGTGACAGGCGCCAAGCCACGGAGTTTAATGAACACATGTTCTTTTGGAGTTGATGCTATGCGTAAGTCTGTTCTGCTGGTTGCTTCCTTTTCCACCATGGCAATGTTGCTGACCGGCTGCCAGTCGAGCCTGACCGGTGACTCCTACTCCCGTGACGAAGCACGTCGCGTGCAGACGATTCGCATGGGCACCATTGAATCCCTGCGTCCGGTGAAAATCGAAGGCACCAAGACCCCGATCGGCGGCGCGGCGGGCGCAGTGGTCGGCGGTGTCGGCGGCAGCGCCATCGGCGGCGGCAAGGGCAGCATCGTCGCCGCAGTCATCGGCGCAGTGGCGGGCGGCCTGCTCGGCTCGGCCACCGAAGAAGGCCTGACCCGCACCCAAGGTGTGGAAATCACCGTGCGTGAAGACGACGGCAGCATGCGCGCCTACGTGCAGCAGGTTCAGGAGAATGAAGTGTTCCGCGTCGGCGAGCGGGTACGGATTTCGACCGTTGGCGGGACCAGCCGCGTTTCGCACTAAGCGGGATGCAGGTAAAGAAAACCCCGATCAGGTGACTGGTCGGGGTTTTTGTTGCCCGCTTGTTTTGCGCTTTTGGATCAGCCTCCGCGACAAAGCCCGATGTAGTAAGTCAGATCGCTCCTGAAGGGCGTATTGACGATCCGCATGATTTTTTTAGCTTGGGTCTCGGACAACTCATGTTCACCCATAGGTACGTCTTTGAGCGATTTCCAGCCCATTGCGTTGAGAACTTCTTGTTCTGAAGTCTGCGGTACATCCATGTCGTACTGCAGCGAACTGTCAGGATTTGGTTCTGGAAAAAAACCGGAAAGAGATAAAAAAATCATTCTGAATACTCGATCGTTACTTGGTTGTTGTGCGTCGTTCGGGTTTTGCCTTACCCGTTTGCTTTCCTGTCTCGATATCGAACTCGCCGAGATGATCACCTTCCCAGTTATAAACCTCGACAGCACCATGTTGGTAATCCCACTCGTAGATGCGTTTCTTGCTTTCCCAGCGCCTGCGATGCCCTTTATTGCGAACCGGTTTCGCATCGGGAAATGCAGGAAGTGTTTTTGGTGGCATATGGTAGCCGTGGTCACCCGACACCGGGCGCGCAACCACTATGTATAGCGGCCTGACGCCCGAATCCGCCGGAAACACCAGAATGAAATCTTTGTACTCGGGCGGATAAACCGGATTCACCAGAATCCCGTCCGCCGCTTTCGTCGGCGGGTACACCCAGATATGCGGTGCCTGCGGTGCAGCCTCCAACGCCGGGATGCCGAGGATGTCAGAGCCATCCACAGCCGGCGTCCAGAGCAATTCGACGCCTTCCCCCAGATCCGCAACGAACCGGTCACCGCGTGCAGTGAACTGCACGACATCGACCATTTCCCAATCGCGGTGCTTGCCGGTGTAGAAACCATAACCCTTGAGCGTGCCATCGGCCTGTTGTTCGACACGCAGGCGCACGCGAGTCCGGGCTTGTTTGAGCGTGCTCAGTTGCTCATCGGTATACAGCGCACTGTCACCCAGATTTGAAGGCATCAGCAGCGCAACCAACCCGAGCAAAGGCGAGACCGCCGCGCTGGACATCATCGCTGGCAGCGCTTCGAAGGCTGAACCGGCCAACGCCAGGCTGCCAAACCCGACGGGGAGGGTATTGGCGCTGATTTTTTTGAGGGGGACGCCACCGCGTTCATCCGCTTCGCGAGCGCCGAGCAGGATCAGCTCGCCGTAATCCTTCAGGCTGTCGGTCGGCACCATGCCGGAAGGGTTGGCGTAATCGATGATTGCGTCCGGCAACTTGCAGGACTTGGCAAACACGCAGCCAGCACGCACGGCTTCAGTTTTTTTTGCGGCCACTTCCCGGCTGCGCTCAAACGCCTCTTGCCGGGCCAGCATCGCGTCGTAGGCGTTTTGTCGCGCTTCGCGCTCGGCCAGTTCAGTGGCCGTCATATACCGCCAGGTAACGTGATGCCCGTCGCCCGCCGGTGGGTTTTGCACCCGCGAAATGTCCTTGTCACGCGCCACAGACCGTCCCTTCGCTCATCATCGACAGCCCCTCGAAAGGGGCTGCACGACGTTAGCGAAGCAGGCAAATTATGGCTGTAGGACGTGTCGCTAAAGGCGTGGGGATAGTTCGATAAAGGTGAGGACGACGCATTGAAGTGGGGACGACTTCTTGTCCTCGGCGGGGATCCCCGAAGCGTTTTAACACTGATTCATAATCACCCAGATCTTTTGACGAATCTTCCCCTGAAACTCCAAAGTTGCTGTGTCGTACCATTCCATTCTCAGTTCGAGTCCCATCTACCATTGATCACGGTAAATAAACGATACCTGATAATCGTAAGAAGAAAATTGTATGGAGTGCCGGAAATGAGGCTGGAGAACGTTGACCCAATCGGATTTGACATCGATCCCGCCATTATTGAAGCTTTCCGTCGGTAGGCCTAATGCATCCATTAAGGAGCTGTCCTCACCAAAATCTTTCGACAATTCCTCTCCTTCACCCAGTTCGGTTTGTTGGTCATACCATTCAAGTCTGGCCTTCAGTCCCATGTAATCCTCATAGATATTTTTTGATACTGCGGTTCTTTTTGGGTGGATCTATCTGTTCACCAGTTCTGTGGTCGTAAGAGCCTAAATGACTGCCATCGCTTGCGCGGTAGGCTTCAAGCTCGCCATGTAAATAGTCCCATTCATAGATAACTCGGCCTTTTGCGTTTATCCAGCGATCCCTAAGCCCACCGTTGAACGGGGTTTTCTTTTTTGCTCTTCTTAAATCGGGAAAGGCTGTGATGTCTGACGTTTCTGGAGCGGGGTGATAGGTGTGTCTCGCTTCAGCGGTGCCTTTTGCAGCGCTGACAACAATGTAAATCGGTTTTACACCCGAATCTGCGGGAAACACCAGAATGAAATCTTTGTATTCCGGTGGATAAACCGGATTCACCAGAATCCCGTCCGCCGCTTTCGTCGGCGGATACACCCAGATGTGCGGAGCTTGCGGTGCGGCCTCTAGCGCTGGAATGCCCAGGATGTCCGACCCGTCCACGGCCGGCGTCCACAGCAGTTCGACGCCTTCCCCCAGATCCGCAACGAACCGGTCACCGCGTGCAGTGAACTGCACGACATCGACCATTTCCCAATCGCGGTTCTTGCCGGTGTAGAAACCGTACCCCTTGAGACTGCCGTCGGCCTGTTGCTCGACGCGCAGGCGCACGCGTGTTCGGGCTTGTTTGAGCGTGCTCAGTTGCTCATCGGTATACAGCGCACTGTCACCCAGATTTGATGGCATCAGCAGCGCAACCAACCCGAGCAAAGGCACGACCGCCGCACTGGATACCAGCGCTGGCAGCGCTTCGAAAGCCGAACCGGCCAGCGCAAGGCTGCCAAACCCGACGGGGAGGGCATTGGCGCTGATTTTCTTGAGGGGGACGCCACCGCGTTCATCCGCCTCGCGAGCGCCGAGCAGGATCAGCTCGCCGTAATCCTTCAGGCTGTCGGTCGGCACCATGCCGGAAGGGTTGGCGTAATCGATGATGGCGTCCGGCAACTTGCAGGACTTGGCAAACACGCAGCCAGCACGCACGGCTTCAGGTTTTTTTGCGGCTACTTCCCGGCTGCGTTCAAACGTCTCTTGCCGGACCAGCATCGCGTCGTAGGCGTTTTGTCGCGCTTCACGCTCGGCCAGTTCAGTGGCCGTCATATACCGCCAGGTAACATGATGCCCGTCGCCCGCCGGTGGGTTTTGCACCCGGGGAATGTCCTTGTTCTGCGCCACAGATCGTCCCTTCGCTCATCATCGACAGCCCCTCGAAAGGGGCTGCACGACGTTAACGAAGCGGGAAAATTATGGCTGTAGGATGTGTCGCTAAAGACGTGGGGATAGTTCGCTGCGTGTTAAAAAAATGATGGCGAGGGAAGATTTCCCCTCGCCATGGAACTTCTATCTGGTCGGCAATGCAGCCTGCTTGCGACTCGCCGCCGCCGTCACCGCGTAACCGATCAACGCCGCCAGAATCGAGCCGGTCAAAATGCCCATCCGGTCCATGCCGGCGTAGTCGCTCACACCCGGCTCGAAGGCCAGTGAGCCGACGAACAGGCTCATGGTGAAGCCGATGCCGCAGAGGATCGCCACCCCGAGGATCTGGCCCCAGTTGGCGCCTTGGGGCAGGGCGGCGATACCGACTTTTACCGCGAGCCATGTCAGGCCGAACACGCCTATTGTCTTGCCCAGCAGCAGGCCGATGGCAATCCCCATCGGTACATCATGGGTGAAGCTTTCGACGGTGACGCCGCTCAGCGACAGACCGGCGTTGGCGAAGGCGAACAGCGGCAGGATGCCGTAGGCGACCCAGGGATGCAGCGCGTGTTCGAGGGTGAGCAAGGGTGACGGTTCGGCGTTTTTCGTGCGCAACGGAATGCAGAACGCCAGCGTCACACCGGCCAGCGTCGCGTGGACGCCGCTCTTGAGCACGCAGACCCAGAGGATCAGACCGATGATCATGTATGGCCCGAGCTTGACTACGCCGAGGCGATTCATCGCCACCAGCGAGGCGATGCACGCCGCGGCGAGGCCCAGCGACAGGGTCGACAGTTCGCCGGAGTAGAAGATCGCGATGATCACGATGGCGCCGAGGTCATCGATGATCGCCAGCGTCATCAGGAACAACTTCAGCGACACCGGTACACGTTTGCCGAGCAGGGCGAGTACGCCGAGGGCGAAGGCGATGTCGGTGGCGGTCGGGATCGCCCAGCCACTGAGGGCGGCAGGGTTGTCGCGGTTGAGAAACCAGTAGATCAGCGCCGGTATCAGCATGCCGCCGACGGCCGCCGCACCGGGCAAAACGATCTGCGAGGGCTTGGACAACTGGCCGTCGAGCACTTCGCGCTTCACTTCCAGACCGATCAGCAGGAAGAACATCGCCATCAGGCCGTCGTTGATCCACAACAGCAGTGGTTTGGCGATTTTCAATGCACCGACCTGCGCCACCACCGGCGTGTCGAGCAGGCCGGTGTACAGCCACGACAGCGGCGAGTTGTTGATAATCAGCGCCAGAATGGCTGCGGCGATCAATAACAGACCGCTGGCAGCTTCCAGCTGAAAGAAACGCGTGAAAGTGCTACGCAGAGGCAAGGTCGCTCTCCATCGAATCGTCAAAAAGGTAGGACACCCTAACCCGTACGGTTAGTTGTTAAAACAAAAGTTATATTCTTTTTTGTTATATGTCGTTACAGGGCTTTTGACCCCAGCCACGCTGAGCCTAGCAGTTGCCGGACACATTGAGACTCAGCTGTACCTGTGCGCGCTGGAGGATTTTTCCTAAGCTGATGAGCGAGCCTCATAAAGAGGCTGATTCCTGCCCGATTCGACGAGAAGCCTGACCATGAGCGACAACCGACAGTGGGCCCGCGAGGCCATCCGCATCATCGAGGCGGATTTCCAGCGCAGCGCCGATACCCACTTGATCCCCTTGCCGCTGCCGGGTTTTGCGGGCATCGACTTGTACTTCAAGGATGAATCCAGCCACCCGACCGGCAGCCTCAAGCATCGCCTGGCCCGTTCGCTGTTTCTGTATGCGCTGTGCAACGGCTGGTTGAAGCCTGGCGCGCCGGTGATCGAGGCGTCCAGCGGCTCGACGGCGATTTCCGAAGCGTACTTCGCCCGGATGCTGGGTTTGCCGTTCATTGCGGTGATGCCGGCGACTACGTCGAAAGAGAAGATTGCGCAGATCGCTTTTTACGGTGGCCAGAGCCATCTGGTGCAAGACCCGACACAGATTTACGCCGAATCCGAGCGCCTGGCTCGCGAACACGGCGGGCACTTCATCGATCAGTTCACTTACGCCGAACGCGCCACCGACTGGCGGGCGAACAACAACATCGCCGAATCGATCTTTCAGCAGATGCGCTATGAAAAACATCCGGAACCGAGCTGGCTGATTTCCAGCCCCGGCACCGGCGGCACTGCCGCAACGCTTGGTCGTTACGTGCGCTATCGCCAGCACTGCACCCGGGTGTTGTGCGCCGATGCCGAGCGCTCGGTGTTCTTCGATTATTACCAGAGCGGCGATGCCAGTCTGCGCCTGGAGTGCGGTTCGCGCATCGAAGGCATTGGCCGGCCGCGGGTGGAAGCGTCGTTTCTGCCCAAGGTAATCGATGCGATGGTCAAGGTGCCGGACGCCTTGTCGCTGGCGGCCATGCATTACCTGGCGCGGCGTCTGGGCCGGCATGTCGGCGGCTCGAGCGGGACCAACCTGATCGGCGCGCTGATGGCGGCGCAGCAGATGAAGGCGGCGGGGGAGTCGGGGTCGATCGTGGCGATACTGTGCGATGGCGGCGAGCGCTATGCCGACACCTATTACGATCAGGCCTGGTTGCAGGCGCAGGGGTACGAGTTGGAAGGATTGATCGAGGCCGTAACGGCGAGTGCCGAGCGGGGAGAGGCGCTGCCGACTTCAGTCCTGCGCGCCAATATCTGACACACCGCAATCAAATGTAGGAGTGAGCCTGCTCGCGATCGCGGTGATTCGGTCAACTTAAGTGTTGAATGTTATCGCGCTATCGCGAGCAGGCTCACTCCTACACGGTTATGTCAGTCAGAGAGGCCGAGGATATCCCGCGCCACCGCCTCGGCAATCCGAATCCCGTCCACGCCCGCAGAAAGAATCCCGCCGGCATAACCGGCGCCTTCGCCCGCCGGGAACAGGCCTTTGACGTTCATGCTCTGCAGCGACTCGTTGCGGGTGATGCGCAGCGGCGACGAGGTGCGCGTTTCGATCCCGGTAAGCACCGCGTCGTGCAACGAATAACCACGGATCTGCTTCTCGAACGCCGGCAACGCTTCGCGGATCGCTTCAATGGCGAAGTCCGGCAGGGCCAACGCCAGATCGCCCAACGCCACACCCGGTTTATACGACGGCTCGACTTCGCCGAGTTCGGTCGATGGTTTGCCATTGATGAAGTCGCCGACCAGCTGCGCCGGGGCCTTGTAGTCGCTGCCGCCAAGGATGAACGCGTGGGATTCCAGACGCTCCTGCAACTCGATGCCGGCCAGCGGGCCACCGGGATAATCGACTTCCGGGGTGATGCCGACGACGATGCCCGAGTTGGCATTGCGCTCGTTACGCGAGTACTGGCTCATGCCGTTGGTGACCACGCGATTCGGCTCTGAAGTTGCCGCGACCACGGTGCCGCCCGGGCACATGCAGAAGCTGTAGACCGAACGACCATTCTTGGCGTGGTGCACCAGTTTGTAATCGGCGGCGCCGAGTTTCGGGTGCCCGGCGTACTTGCCCAAACGTGCGCGGTCGATCAGCGATTGCGGGTGTTCGATACGGAAACCCACCGAAAACGGCTTGGCTTCCATGAACACGCCACGGCTGTGCAACATGCGGAAAGTGTCACGGGCGCTGTGGCCGAGGGCCAGAACCACGTGCTTCGAATGCAAGGTTTCGCCGCTCGCCAGTTGCACGCCGACCAGTTGGCCTTCTTCTATCAGCACGTCGGAAACGCGCTCCTGGAAGCGCACTTCACCGCCGAGTTCGCGGATCTGCTCACGCATGTTTTCAACCATGCCGGTCAGACGGAACGTACCGATGTGCGGTTTGCTGACGTAGAGGATTTCTTCCGGCGCGCCGGCCTTGACGAACTCGTGCAGGACTTTGCGCCCGAGGAATTTCGGGTCCTTGATCTGGCTGTACAGCTTGCCGTCGGAGAACGTCCCCGCGCCGCCTTCACCGAACTGCACGTTGGACTCGGGGTTGAGCACGCTTTTGCGCCACAGGCCCCAGGTGTCTTTGGTGCGCTGACGCACTTCGGTGCCGCGTTCGAGAATGATCGGCTTGAAGCCCATCTGTGCCAGCAGCAGGCCGGCGAAAATCCCGCACGGGCCGAAACCGACGACGATCGGGCGCTGGCCCCAGTCGCTCGGTGCCTGACCGACAAACTGGTAGCTGACATCCGGCGCCACGTTGACATTGCGGTCATCGGCGAACTTGCCCAGCACCCTGGTCTCGTCGCGCAGGCTGAGGTCGATGGTGTAGATGAAACACAGCTCGGAGGATTTCTTGCGCGCGTCGTAGCTGCGCTTGAACAAGGTGAAATCGAGCAGCTCATCGCTGGCGATGCCCAGGCGTTGCACGATGGCCGCGCGCAGGTCTTCTTCGGGATGGTCGATGGGCAGCTTGAGTTCGGTGATTCGTAACATGGCGGGGATCCGGGTTCGCGGGGCGCACAACTGCGCCAGGGCGTTTGAAGGCGGCGATTATAAGCCGCAACGTCCGGATCCGCCGAGGATAATGCGCTCAGTCGTTGCGCGATCCGCCGAAATACCCGCAACCACGCTGCACCTGGCCGTCGATGCGCAACTCGGCGCTCATGTGCTGCACGCTGCCGGTGCTGCTGTCGACGCAGCGTTGCGGGGCGACCCACAATTCGATGCGCTGGTTGTTGGCTTCGCTGCTGAGGTTGAAACGACCGTCTCCGAGTTGTTCCTCGACATAAGGCACGGCCAGCGGTGGCTGACCCTCACGCTCTATGACCATGCCCTTGCCGCTGACCTTGACGTTCCACTCCGGGCCGTGGCCGGCAGCACGCAGAATCAGCAGTTTGAAATTCGGATCATCGCAAGCGGTGCCGGAGCGCTCGACCCGGTACAGCTGGGTCAGATCGAGGCGATCGCCGACGACTTTGCCGCGAACATCGGCGAACAACTTGCCTTGCTCATCGGCCAGCGTCGCGGCTTCCTGCAAAACGCTGGTGCCGCCGGTGTCATTGACCACCAACTGGCGCTGATCCTGACACGGCTGAAACACCAGCTTGCCGTCCGCCGCCGTCAGTTGCCCCTGCATTCGCGCCTGCCCGACGTGCGAAGCACTTTCGCGCTGGCCATCGAACAACTGGCAGGCGGCAAACAACGGCAGCAGGGCAACAACGATCAACGAACGGGCGACACGCATCTTTGGCTCTCCAGACAAGTGTCGCCACGTTACTGAGGGCGGCTGTCGATCACAAGGCTTGTGTGGCCACTATTGAGTCACGATTAGCGTCGATGCATAGTTTCGCCACGTAAATCAGGAAGAATTTTATGCAATGGACGTCGGCAATATTGCTGTTGACACTGGCAACATCAGGCGCAAGTCAGGCAGCCGAGATCAATCTGTCCTCGGCTACGGATTTCTCCAGAATGGAGGTGCTGCTCAAGGATGATGAAGGAGCTAATCCGGATCTCGTTCAGCTCTCGGTCACGCTTACGCCAGAAGCAACCGAGAGGATGGCGCAAATCAGTCAGGAATCGATCGGGAAGCGGTTGACGCTTTCGATCAATAACCAGCCCGTTTCGACGGCAACGGTTCACTCGGCGCTGGGGCGGCAATTCAGAGTGGCGATACCTCGGCCCGTTGCCAAAAAACTGTTGCCGACGCTGATCGAATAAACGATCAACCGACGTGAAATGTCTGACCGGTTTGCAGGCCTTCGACACTTTTGGCGTAGGCCAATGCCACGTCCGCTGCAGGAACGGACTTGAAGCCGCGGAAGTAAGGCGCGTATTTGCCCAAGGCTTCCGTCAGAACCGTCGGGCTTACAGAATTTACCCTCAAACCGCGTGGCAGTTCGATCGCGGCGGCACGGACGAAACTGTCGAGAGCCCCATTGACCAGAGCTGCCGAGGCGCCGCTGCGAATCGGATCGTGGCTGAGCACGCCGGTGGTGAAGGTGAACGAGGCGCCATCGTTGGCGAATTCGCGCCCGATCAGCAGCAGATTGACCTGGCCCATCAGCTTGTCCTTGAGGCCGAGGGCAAAACTGTCGTCGCTCATTTCGCTCAGCGGCGCGAAGGTTACGTTGCCGGCGGCGCAGATCAGCGCGTCGAATTTGCCGGTCTGTTCGAACAGCTTGCGAATCGACGCGCTGTCGCTGATATCGACCTGCAAGTCGCCGCTGTTACGGCCGATGCGAATGATTTCGTGACGTTGCGACAGTTCTTTGTCTACGGCCGAACCGATGGTGCCGCCAGCGCCTATCAACAGAATCTTCATCGAGCTGTACCTCAAGTGATTGCATGAGGTTTCAGTCTAGAGTGGTTTTTCTCCCGGATAAGCGCGCTAATAGGCAACCTTTGGTTTTCAAATGGAAACAATCCATGAGCGAGATGGATGATCTGGCAGCGTTCGCCGTGTTGATCGAAGCCGGCAGTTTTACCTTGGCCGCGCAACAGTTGAGCTGCAGCAAAGGCCAGTTGTCCAAGCGCATCAGTCAGCTCGAAGCGCAGTTTTCCGTGGTTCTGCTGCAACGCACCACCCGGCGATTGAGCCTGACGGCGGCGGGCGCGGCGCTGTTGCCACAAGCGCAGGCACTGGTGGTTCAGGTCGAGCGGGCACGCCAGGCATTGGCGCGGCTCAAGGACGACATGGCCGGCCCGGTGCGGATGACGGTACCGGTGTCGCTTGGGGAAACCTTTTTCGATGGCTTGCTGCTGGAATTCTCGCAGCAGTACCCCGACGTGCAGATCGAGCTGGAGTTGAGTAACAGCTACCGCGATCTGTCGCGCGACGGTTTCGATCTGGCGATCCGCTCCGAGGTGGCCAATGACCAACGCCTGGTGGCCCGGCCGCTATTAGCGTGGCAGGAGATGACCTGCGCCAGCCCGGCTTATCTGGAGCGTTATGGCGAGCCAACGACGCCGCAGCAACTGGTCGAGCACCGCTGCCTGCTCAACAGCCATTACAGCGGGCGTGAAGAATGGCTGTATCACCAGCAGCATGAGTTGTTGCGGGTGCGGGTCTCGGGCCCGTTCGCCAGCAACCATTACAGCCTGCTGAAAAAAGCCGCGCTCACCGGTGCCGGCATCGCCCGACTGCCTTCCTACCTGTTGCAGACGGAACTGGCCGACGGCCGCTTGCGCTGGCTCCTGCGCGACTTTCAGACCCGTCGTATGCCGATGTTGCTGGTGCATCCGTATCAGGGTGGTTTGCCGAAACGCACGCAGGTGTTGGCGGATTATCTGATGGACTGGTTCAAGCGCAGTGGTGAGGCGCTGGATCGACTCCAGCGCTGATTTCGTACCTTGTGGGAGCGAGCCTGCTCGCGATAGCGGTGTATCAGTCACAAACTCAACAACTGACAGTCCGCAATCGCGAGCAGGCGAAGGCCTACAGTTCGAGGTCAGCCTTGGAAGCGGCGGGCGATCAGGTGATCGATCGACAATTTGCCCGGTCCTGTCGTCATCAAATACAACAATACCGCCGCCCAGGTGCCGTGGGTCGGGTACGCGTCGGGATAGACGAAAATCTGGATGGTCAGGGTCATGCCCAGCAGCGCCAGCGCCGAAAAACGTGTCGCCAGGCCGATCAGGATCAGCGCCGGGAATAAGTGCTCAGCGAACGCCGCCAGATGCGCGGCGATTTCGGGCGACAGCAGCGGCACGTTGTATTCACTCTGGAACAGCGGAATCGCCGAGTCCGCCAGACGCGGCCAGCCCAGTTCAAACGTACCGTCAATCAGGTCGATCTCCAGCCCCTCGACCTTGGTCTGCCCGGACTTCCAGAACACCGCAGCGATGGAAAAACGCGCAAGGAAGGCAATCAGGCTGTGCGGGATTTTTTCCAGCAGGGTGATGGCGCGCGGGATAAGCGTGTTCATGGCAACTCCTTGTAGCTCAGTTGAATGATCGCGTTATGGGCGATCAGCAAGGCGAGGGTTTGGGCGAGATCGAAGGGTGGGCTGTTTTCGGCTGCCGCGAGCAACGGCTCGCCATTGTTGAGGTGACGGATAAACACGCTGGCGCCGGCATCCAAGGCAAACACTTCAACTTCGAGGCCGTTGCGCAACACCAGTGAGTGTTGCCCTTGATTCAGGCCAATGCCCGCCAGGCTTTGTTCCTGCTGATGCGCGGCCCAGATCGCCACCACGGCAAACCCTGAATCGAGCAGGTGCAGCGATGGATGCAGGCCGAACGTCAGCCCGCCGAGAGTATGCGGATTGGCGAGGGCGGCGCTGACGTGCTCCGGCCGGATCGGCTGCGCGTCGGCGGCGTGGTAGGCGAGGACGCGCAGGTACTCGAGGCGCGCGACATCGGCGACATACGGCACGCCGGCAATCGGTTCGAACCGCGCGATGAAGTCGGCGAACGTTTCGCCGTAGCGGCTCATCAGCGGACTCTGTGGCGGTTGGCTTCGGATAAAAATCGCGGCCATGGCGCGGAAAAATTCCTCGCCAACCAGCTGCTGTACGACCGGATAACTGTCGGCCAGGGCATTGATCAGCGACGCCTGTACGTTGTTGCGATACACCGCGAAACGGCTCGCCGGGTCGGCACCGTTGGCGCTGCGCAGACCATCGGGGCAGGGCAGGCGCGTATCGATCAGCGCGGCGGCGAAAGCGCTATGTGTGCTCATGCGCGGCCTCCGCTTTGCAGCAACAGCCGCTCGGCCTGTTGCGCCTCGGCCAGCAATACCTCGAACGCCGGCACCTGGTTGTCACGCTCGATCAGCGTTGCCACCGGGCCGATGCGCTCCAGCACTTGGCGGTACAACTGCCAGACCGCTTGGTCGATTGGCGCGCCGTGATCGTCGATCAGCAAACGATCGCCGAGGCTGTCGCAATCTTCGGCGAACCCGGCCAGATGAATCTCGCCGACCGCGTGCAGCGGCAGGGCGTCGAGGTAGGTCAGCGGATCGCGCTGATGATTGATGCACGACACATAGACGTTGTTCACGTCGAGCAACAGGCCGCAGCCGCTGCGGCGAATCACCTCGGCGATGAAGTCTGGCTCATCAATCGTCGAGCGTTCGAACGCCAGATAGGTCGCCGGGTTTTCCAGCAGCATCGGCCGCTTGAGGGCGTTCTGGACCTGATCGATGTGCGCGCAGACGCGGTTCAGCGTTGGCGTGTCGTAGGCCAGCGGGAGCAGGTCATTGAGAAACATCGGGCCGTGGCTCGACCACGCCAGATGTTCGGAAAAAGATTGCGGTTGATAGCGTTCAATCAGCTCAGCCAGGCGCTTGAGGTGTTGTTGATCCAGCGACCCTTCGGCACCGATGGACAAGCCGACACCGTGCAGCGATAGCGAATACTGCGCACGAATCAAACCGAGAAAATGATGAAACGGGCCGCCGGCCACCATGTAGTTTTCGGCGTGGACTTCGAAGAAACCGAGGTCCGGTAATGAACCGAGCACTTGTTGAAAGTGCCCGGTCTTGAGGCCCAGCCCTGCACGGGGCGGAAGCCCGGTGAGGGCTGCCTGAGTGCGTGGAAGGACATGGTCGTGGTGGCTGAACATGATCGTCACTCAGGCAGGCCGCGGATCAGGACTTGGCTTTGAAGGCTTCGAGCTGACCGAAACCGGTCGGCGAGGTTTCGCTTTCGATGGTGCCGCAGGTGCCTTTCGGAACGTGTTTCCAGGCGTTGGCCTGATAGTCCATTTTCGCTGTGCCGGCGCAGGTGGTGCCTGCACCTGCGGCGCAGTCGTTCTTGCCTTTCATGGCCACGCCGAAGCATTTTTCCATGTTGGCATCGGCGGCTTGAGCGGTGGAGACGGTGGCGATGCTCAGCGCGGAACCAAGGGCCAGAACCAGTGCGGTGGCGGACAGGGTGCGGGTGGTAGCAGTCATGATGTTTCTCCAGGTTTTATCAGGGTGTCTGCAAGTGCTGTTGCGCTTGCTTGTCCCTCTAGAGAAAGGTCGGGGGGATGCGTTACAGGTGGGCCTGAAATTTTTATAGAAAATCTTCGAACCGCCTCGTTCCCTGTAGGAGTGAGCCTGCTCGCGATAGCGGACCGTCAGTCAATATTTTTTGCAACTGTTACACCGCTATCGCGAGCAGGCTCACTCCTACAGAGGATTTGCGGTGGGTTCGAGGTTTGCGTCGGGCATAAAAAAAACGGCCCGAAGGCCGTTTTTCATTCAGCAACCGCATCAACCGCCGAGATACGCCTCGCGCACTTTCGGGTCGGTCAGCAGCGCTTCACCGGTGCCTTGCATGACCACGCGACCGTTCTCCAGAACGTAGGCGCGGTCGGCGATTTTCAGCGCCTGGTTGGCGTTCTGCTCGACCAGGAACACCGTCACCCCGTCCTTGCGCAGCTGTTCGATGATGTCGAAGATCTGCTGGATGATGATCGGTGCCAGGCCCAGCGACGGTTCGTCGAGCAGCAGCAGCTTGGGCTTGCTCATCAGCGCACGGCCGATGGCGAGCATTTGCTGTTCGCCGCCGGACATGGTGCCGCCGCGCTGGTTGAAGCGTTCCTTGAGGCGCGGAAACAGGCCGAGGACCTTGTCCATCTGCTCCTGATAATCGCCCTTGTCAGTGAAGAAACCGCCCATGGACAGGTTTTCTTCGACGGTCAGACGGGCGAACACCCGACGACCTTCCGGCACCACGGCGATGCTCTTGCGCATGATCTGCGACGAGTCTTGGCCGACCAGTTCCTCACCCATGTAGCGGATGCTGCCGCTGTGCGCTTGCGGCGAACCGCAGAGCGTCATCAGCAGCGTCGACTTGCCGGCACCGTTGGCGCCGATCAGCGTGACGATCTCGCCCTGACGGACTTCGACGTTGACGCTGTGCAGGGCCTGGATCTTGCCGTAGAAGGTGGAAACGTTTTCGAACTGCAGCATTTACGCTTCCCCCAGGTAGGCTTTGATCACTTCAGGATTGTCGCGGATCTGTTCAGGCGTGCCGTCGGCCAACGGCGTGCCCTGGTTGATCACGACGATATGGTCGGAAATGCTCATGACCAGTTTCATGTCGTGTTCGATCAGCAGCACGGTGACGTTGTGCTCCTCGCGCAGCACGCCGATCAGCGCCTTGAGGTCTTCGGTCTCTTTCGGGTTGAGGCCGGCGGCCGGTTCGTCGAGCATGAGGATCCGCGGGCGGGTCATCATGCAGCGAGCGATTTCCAGACGCCGTTGCTGGCCGTAGGCGAGGGTGCCGGCGGTGCGGTTGGCGAACTCTTTGAGGTTGACCTTTTCCAGCCAGTACTCGGCAAACTCCATGGCCTCGCGCTCGCTTTTGCGGAACGCCGGGGTCTTGAACAGACCGGACAGGAAGTTGGTGTTCAAGTGCCGATGCTGGGCGATCAGCAGGTTCTCGACCGCGGTCATGTCCTTGAACAGACGCACGTTCTGGAACGTACGCACCACGCCTTTGAGGGCGATCTTGTGGCCCGGCAGGCCCTGGATCGGCTCGCCGTCGAGCAGGATGCTGCCGCCGGTCGGCTGATAGAAACCGGTCAGGCAGTTGAACACCGTGGTCTTGCCCGCGCCGTTCGGCCCGATCAGCGCAACCACTTGTTTCTCTTTGACGGTCAGGGCCACACCGTTGACCGCGAGCAGACCGCCGAAGCGCATGCTCAGGTTTTCGACTTTAAGGATCTCGCGGCTCATTTGCGCAACTCCATGTGTGGGCGTTGCATCGGCAGCAGACCTTGTGGACGCCAGATCATCATCAACACCATCAGGGCACCGAACATCAACATGCGGTACTCGCTGAACTCACGCATCATTTCCGGCAACAGGATCATCACGATCGCCGCCAGGATCACGCCCAACTGCGAGCCCATGCCACCCAATACGACGATGGCGAGAATGATCGCCGACTCGATGAAGGTGAACGACTCCGGCGTGACCAGCCCCTGGCGCGCGGCGAAGAAGCTGCCGGCAAAACCGGCGAACGCAGCACCCAGGGTGAACGCGGAAAGCTTGATCACGGTCGGGTTCAGGCCCAGCGCACGGCAGGCGATTTCGTCTTCACGCAGGGCTTCCCACGCACGGCCGATCGGCATGCGCAGCAAACGGTTGATCACGAACAGCGCAGCCAATGCCAGCAACAGCGCAACGAGGTAAAGGAAAATCACCTTGTTGATCGAGTTGTATTGCAGGCCGAAATACTCGTGGAACGTCTGCAGACCTTCGGCCGCTTTACGCTCGAAGGTCAGGCCGAAGAACGTCGGTTTTTCGATGTTGCTGATGCCGTTCGGGCCACCGGTGATATCGGTCAGGTTACGCAGGAACAGACGGATGATCTCACCGAAACCCAAGGTCACGATCGCCAGATAGTCACCGCGCAGACGCAACACCGGGAAGCCCAGCAGGAAGCCGAACGTCGCCGCCATCAGGCCGGCAATCGGCAGGCAGATCCAGAAACTCAGGCCGTAGTAGTGCGACAGCAGCGCGTAGCTGTAGGCGCCGACGGCATAGAAACCGACGTAACCGAGGTCGAGCAGACCGGCCAGACCGACGACGATGTTCAGGCCGAGGCCGAGCATCACGTAGATCAGGATCAGCGTGGCGATGTCCACCGCGCCACGTGAACCGAAGAACGGCCACACCAGGGCGATGATGATCAGCGCAATGATGAAGTAACGCTGAGTGGTCGGCAGGGTCAGGAAGTTGCTGGCTTTGGCCGGGATCAGCGGCATGCCCGGCGAGGAGCGCCAGGCTTTGCTGATCTGCTGATTGAACAGCACGCGCAGGAACATCAGCACCGAGCAGATTGCGATGGTCGCAAGCACCGCAGGGCTGGTGTTGTGCACTTCCAGATTGATGCCAACGATGGTCAGTTTCAGACCGAGTACCGGGTAGGCCACGGCCCACACCAGCAAAGCGCTGAACAGCGCCTGTTTAAGATTCCTAGTCATACTTTCTCAACCTCCGGACGGCCCAGAATGCCGGTCGGACGGAACAACAGCACCAGAACCAGCAAGCCGAACGCCACGACGTCCTTGTACTGGTCGCCGAAGATATCGGCACCGAACGCTTCCGCTACACCGAGCACCAACCCGCCGAGCATCGCGCCGGGAATGCTGCCGATGCCGCCCAGTACCGCAGCGGTGAACGCCTTGAGGCCGACGAGGAAACCGGCGTTCGGGTTGATCACGCCGTATTGCATGCTCAGCAGCACAGCCGCAACGGCTGCCAGCGCAGCACCGATGACGAAGGTCAGGGCGATGATGTTGTTGGTGTTGATGCCGAGCAGGTTGGCCATCTTGATGTCTTCGGCGCAGGCGCGGCAGGCGCGGCCCAGACGAGAACGGGAGATGAACAGGGTCAGGCCGAGCATGGCGATCAGCGTGACGACGAACACCACGATCTGCATGTAGGAAATCAGCACTTCTTGTGCGCCACCCGGACCGAAGGCGAGGTTGCCCGGGATCAGGTTGGGGATTGCTTTGTCCTTGGAGTCTTGCGCCAGCAGAACGGTGTTCTGCAGGAAGATCGACATACCGATGGCGGAAATCAGCGGGATCAGACGGTTGCTGCCGCGCAGGGGGCGGTAGGCTATGCGTTCGATGCTGTAACCGTAGGAGCTGGTGACGACGATGCTGGCAATGAACGCCGCAGTCATCAGCAGCGGGACACTGTCGAGTCCCATCATGGTCAGCCCGGCGATGGCGATGAACGCCACGTAGGAACCGATCATGTACACCTCGCCGTGGGCGAAGTTGATCATTCCAATGATGCCGTAGACCATCGTGTAGCCGATGGCGATCAAGGCATACATGCTGCCAACGTTGAGGCCGTTAACCAGCTGTTGGAAGAAGTGATAGAGGTCAGGCATTACAGCGCTCCTAAAAACCTGATACGCATTTCACTGGTGGAGTCATTTTCCCGCCCGGCCCCGTGGATCTCTATCCACTTCGAATCCGGGTTTTGCCAGCGAACCGCTGATGACGGTTTTGAGATTTTCAGGTGGGGAGACTGGCGGATCACGCCAGCGCGGCCCATACATTCGTAAAACAAAGCCCACGGCACGCCGTGGGCTTTATTGGCAGTCAGTCAGGCAGCGCCTTACTGAGGCGAAACTTCAGTTTTAGGTTTGCCGTTGTGCCACTCGTAAACCACGAATTTGAAGTCTTTCAGGTCGCCCTTGGCGTCGAAACTCAGGTCACCGGTCGGGGTCTTGAACGAACCGGCGTGGATGGCTTCGGCAACTTTGGTGGCGTCTTCGGACTTGGCAGCGGTGATACCGGCGGCAATCACTTCAACCGCGGAGTAGGACGGGAACACGAACGGGCCGCTCGGGTCTTCCTTCTTCGCTTTGAACGCGTCAGCCAAGGCAACGTTGGCCGGATCCTGGTCGAAGGATTTCGGCAGGGTCACCAGCAGGCCTTCGGACGCGTCCTTGGCGATCTGGGTGATCGAGTCGTTACCCACGCCTTCCGGGCCCATGAACTTGGCTTTCAGGCCTTTTTCCTGGGCTTGGCGCAGGATCAGACCCAGCTCTGGGTGGTAGCCGCCGTAGTAGACGAAGTCGACGTTGGCTTGCTTGAGCTTGGCGATGATCGCCGAGAAATCCTTGTCGCCGGCGTTGACGCCTTCGAACACGGCAACCTTGGTGCCTTTCTTCTCCAGGGTCGATTTCACCGCGGTGGCGATGCCTTCACCGTACTGCTGTTTGTCGTGCAGCACGCCAACCACTTTCGGTTTCACGTAATCGGCGATGTAGTTACCGGCGGCAGGGCCTTGGGCGCTGTCCAGACCGATGGTACGGAAGATCATTTTGTAGCCACGGGCGGTGATGTCCGGGCTGGTGGCAGCCGGGGTGATCATGATCACGCCTTCGTCTTCATAGATGTCCGAAGCTGGCTGAGTGGAGCTGGAGCACAGGTGACCGACCACGAACTTGACGCCGTCGTTGACGACCTTGTTCGCTACCGCTACCGCTTGTTTCGGATCGCAGGCATCGTCGTATTCAACGGCTTCGAGTTTCTTGCCGTCGACGCCGCCCTTGGCGTTGATCTGCTCGATGGCCATTTTCGCGCCACTGAACTGCATGTCGCCGTATTGGGCTACTGGACCGGTTTTAGGACCGGCGATACCGATTTTGATGGTGTCAGCTGCGAACGAATGGCTGGCAACCCCGGCCAGAACCATAGCGGCAAACAGTTTGGAAATCTGCTTAGTAGCCTTAGTCATAGTGCTCCACTCTTACTGTTGTATTTTTTAGAGTTCTGGCGCCGTAGCAGCAGAACCGGGTCAGATATCTTTGCGACATCCTCCGGAAATGCCCCCGGCAACTGTACCGGTACAGTGTAGAGCGCCGCTTGTTCAACTGGGAAGCGGGCGCCAAGGGGCAAAACTTGGGGGTGTCGCATTTTTGAATGAAAAAGACAGAATTGCGGCGGGGCTTTCGCGGGCATATAGCCCAATCAGCAGCATTCCCTGGCGTTCCTGCTCTTTTCGTTCGGTGCAGCCATTTGCAACCGGGTTTTTCTGGCGGACCACCAACGTTATGATTCGCGTCGATTTCTTTTCCGGACAGAGCCCATGAATCAAGAACCTAGCACCCTCTATGCCAAGCTGCTTGGGGAAACCGCATCTATTACCTGGAAAGAGTTGGAGCCGTTCTTCGCCAAGGGTGCCCTATTGTGGGTCGACCCTGAGCTGGATTTGATCGCGGCTGCCGAAGCCGTGGCGTCTGACGAAGGCGAGAAAGTCGCGGCCTGGCTGGCCGACGACAAGGTCGCCAAGCTGTCTGAAACACGGGCGCTGGATATTTTTGAACGCGATCCGCAACTGTGGGCCGTGGTGGTGTCGCCATGGATTCTGATCCAGGAAAGGGCGAGCGCTCCAAGCGTCGCACCTTAATGGTGCGAGCTGTCATCTGCGAAAAGTGTGTAGCGGAGTAGCGTGATGGCACGTTGCCGTAGAGAAATGCCACAGGCGCGTCTCACTTCACGGTGACGTAAACGTAACGGGAACAGTTTATTGAGCGGCCTGAGGGTCGCTTAATTGTTTCTGGATGTTGAGTCAGTGGGATTTGTATCGGTCGGAAGGGACTCATCGCGAGCAGGCTCACTCCTACAGGGGGAACGCATTCCAAAATGTAGGAGTGAGCCTGCTCGCGATAGAGGCGACTCGGTTTCTGATCAGACCGAGTAAGTCTTCCCGGTATGGTTATTCAGGGAAATGACCTTGGTCTTGCCAATCCGGTGACGGTAGATCTCGCGCAGGTACTTGATCGACTTCTTCACACAATCGCGCGACAGGCGAATGTCGTTGATCGAGACAAACTTGTCCTTGTCGTTGATCAGCTCGCGGTACTTCTTCTCGTACATCGGTTTGATCGCGTACCAGTTGGTGTCGAGAATCTTCGCCGGGTTTTCGAACTCGTTGAGCAGGTCATCGATGCGGTCTTCATCAAACTCTTCCTGAATGATGAAGTCGAGAATCGAGTTGTCCAGCGTCTCGTCGAAACGGTACGGAGTCTTGGCGAAGCAACGCTTGATGAACGCTACGATCAACGTCAGGAAGTCATCCGACAGGCACGGGCTCTTGGCGATCAGGGTGGTCAGCGACAGGTTCGCCGAAGCGCCGATCACCAGTGCGTAACGCTTGAGCGTGGTGTTGGGGAACAGGCTGTTGAGGTGGGTCTTCAGCCGGTTCAGGTCCATGTACGACAGCTTGTAGTCCTTGGGCAGCGAAACGATCGAGACCACCGACGAGCAGTTCTTGAAGAAGTGCAGGTCATGCAGGGCGGCGGCGTCGTAGCCGGAATTCTTGTACTGCTCCAGCGACGCGCGATAGCGCTTGGACTCGATCGGCAGCAGGCTGATGCCTTCGATGGCCTGGGTGACCTTGTTGAAGTGCGGCAGGTCGATCGAGCGGAAGAACAGATCGTCGATGTTCAGACGCTGCGGCTCTTTTTCGAAGACCTTGAACTTGTCGCTGCTCGGCGGCGGCGTTTCCGGCACCACCGATTCGGCGTAGGCGATCGCCACCGGGCCGGCCAGGCTCATGAACAGGTCGTTGGCGTCCAGGCGAATGGTCTCGCCGATGTCGATGCCGGCGCGACGGAAGTAGTTCTGGTCGTAGTCGGTGGTCACTGCCTGCGCGGTGAGAATGTTGAAAATCTGTTGCGAGATGTACTGGTTGGCGTGCTTCTCCATCGCATTGACATCAATGTTCTGGATGTTGCCGTCGTCGCTTTCTTCGGCGTAACGCATGATGTCGTTGGAAATCAGCATCATCGCGTTCCACGGGCGAATCCGTCCCATGACGCTGGCTTCGCTGCTGTCTTCGTTGGCGAAGTTGTAGGAGAAATCCCATTCCTCAGAAAGGTATTTGCACAGCAGGCGACCGGCGTTGATGTGCAGCGCCTCGGACATTTCGCTACGGTGATCGGAAATGTTCGGCAGCACGCAGATGCCGCTGGTGAAGATCGGCTCGAACACAAATGAGTGACCGCTCTTGCCGTCGTGTTCGTCCATCGGCTTGGTGTCGAACGTCTTGTTCATGTACGAGTGCTGCTGGGCCAGACCGAATTCCGAGGCCATGCCCGAACCGGTGCCGCCGCCGGCACTGAAAATCGAAAAGTACAGGCGCGACTGGTTGGCCTTGATGCCGCAGCTGTCGATCAGGTACGAGTGAATCATTTTCCAGTCGGGGCTGGAAAAGCGCTGGGTGTCCTTGTTGAGGATGATCTTCGCCAGGTACTGGCCGAGGATCGGCGCGTTACCGGCGCCACCGGCGTGGACTTCGGACAAGTCCATGATTTTCATCTTGCTGTAGTCGCGCAGGAAACCGCTTTTTTCGCCCTTGCGGGAAAAGCGGATGCGCCCGGCGATGTCCTTGTCGAGGTCGCCGAGCATCACCAGCGGCTCGACCAGAAACACCGGTTTGGCCGATTTGTTCGGGCCCAGACGCAGGTTCTGTTTGATCCACTGCGCCGGGCTGTAACCCTTGTCGGCGAGGCGGCGGTCGGCCGGACGATCTTCGTTGTTGAATTCGTTGAGGTAAAACTTGCGCGCGTTGTACACCAGCTCCGCGACGTCGAGAGCGATGTTGGAGCCGCAGCGACCGAGGCCGATCAGGCATACCGAAGGGAATTCCTGATCGTTGTGCTGTTCGTTATCGCCTTCCAGGTGTGGCGGGCGCGGGAACACCAGATCACGCAGGCCGTCGAGGTTGTCGAGGATGCGGTCGGTATTGGTTTCGGTGAAGTACAGGTATTGCTGGGTCGACAGCGGGCGTGCGGGTTGCGCAGGCTTGGTCGGGCTGTTGGCGGCGGGGCTGGAGGTCAGGTCGGAAATCGCAGTGGCAGGATTGTTTTTGGATGTCATGGTGCGCCATGTACCTGGACTGGGTTGGCCCGATGACCGATGTCAGCGAACCTCACGGAATAGGATCTCGCGTCTTTTTTGCGCGAATTGAGCCCGAGCGTCAGCGCGGTGGCCTGACTGTCGCTGGGGGGAATCCTTTCCTGATCGTTGTTGAATCGGCCATTATTCGGCGATCTTTAATGGAAAAGAGGCAAAATGATGTCAACGCGACCTTCGTTGGGGTTTGCTGGAATCGGCCTGATGGGCTTGCCGATGTGCCAGCGTCTGTTGGCGGCGGGCTACCCGTTGACCGTGTGGAATCGCAACCCGGCCAAGTGCGCGGCACTGGTCGAGGCGGGTGCCCAGCAAGTGGCGAGCCCCGCCGAACTGTGCGAGCACGCGGACATCGTGATGTTGTGTCTGGCTGACACGGCGGTGGTGCGCGAGGTGGTGTTTGGTGCTGGCGGCATTGCCGAGCGCGCAAAAAACGAACAACTGCTGGTGGATTTTTCCAGTCTCGAACCAACGGCGACCCGCGAGATGGCCGCGCAACTGGCGCAGCGAGCCGGCATGGGCTGGCTGGACGCCCCGGTGTCCGGCGGCGTGGTCGGGGCCGAGGCGGGCAGCCTGGCGATCATGGTTGGCGGCGCGGCGGCGGATCTCGAGCGGGTGCGTCCGGTGCTGCTGAGTCTTGGCCAGCGTGTCACGCACATGGGCGGCGTCGGTGCCGGCCAGGTGACCAAGGCCTGCAATCAGATGATTGTCGCCTGCAACGCGCTGGTGATCGCCGAAGTGGTGGCGCTGGCCGAACAGGCCGGGGTCGATGCCAGCCTGCTTGCCGAAGCGCTGGCCGGCGGTTTTGCCGATTCGAAACCGCTGCAGATTCTTGCGCCGCAAATGGCCGAGAGTCGTTTCGAGCCGATCAAATGGCACGTGCGCACGTTGCTCAAGGATCTCGACACGGCAGTGAAATTTTCCCGTGAACAGGGCTCGGCCACGCCGCTCAGCGGATTGGCCGCACAACTGATGCGCCTGCATGGGGCGCAGGGCTATCTGGCGCAGGACCCAGCGACACTGGTGCAAATGTACCGCGCGCCAGCAGCAACGGATTGAACGCCGGCGACGCCTTGCGCTGGTTGATTTCCGCCAGCACCGGGCGCAACTCGTTGAGCGGCACTGGGCGGCTAAGCAAGTAGCCCTGAATGAAATCGCAGCCCGAGCGCTCGAGAAACTCGTACTGCTCCAGGCTTTCCACGCCTTCGGTGACCACCTGCAGGTGCAGGGTGTGCGCCATGACGATGATCGCCTGGACGATCTCCATGTCCGCCGTGGCCTTGGGAATATCCAAGATGAACGAGCGGTCGATTTTCAAGGTGTTGAGCGGCAGGCGCTTGAGGTAGGCCAGCGACGAATAACCGGTGCCGAAGTCGTCAATCGACAGCGACACGCCAAGCGCGCGGATCTGCCGCAACAACACCAGGGTGTTGGCGATGTTGCCCATCAGCGCATTTTCGGTGACCTCCAGCTCCAGTCGTTCCGGCGCCACTCCGGCGCTGCGCAGGGCGTGTTCGATTTCATCGGCCAGTTCCTCGCGGGCCAGATTCAACGGCGAGCAGTTCCAGGCGATTTTCAGCTCCTCGCAGCCATGGCTGGAGAGTTCGCCGAGATCGCGACAGGCGCGCCGCAACACCCAGTTGTCCAGCTCGGCGATCAGGCCGTTGCTCTCGGCGATGGCGATGAAACGATCCGGGGTCAGCAAACCGTGCAGTGGGTGCTGCCAGCGAATCAGCGCCTCGAGCTTGGTGACACGGCCGGTTTTCAGCTCGAAGATCGGCTGGTAGTACAGCGTCAGGCCGTTTTCTTCGCGCAGGGCCTGGCGCAGTTCTTCTTCGAGTTGCAATTCCAGGGTGGCGCGATTTTTCAGGCTTGAATTGAAAAAGTGCAGGCCGTTGCGCCCCGCGCCTTTGGACTGGTACAGCGCCAGGTCGGCGTGTTTTAGCAGTTCTTCGCAAGTCGTGCCGTCTTCAGGAAACAGGCTGATGCCGATGCTGGTGGTCATCACCATGCGCCGGCCGGCCAGTTCGATCGGCTCTTTCATCTTGAGCATGATGCGCTGCGCCATGCCGCGTGCCTCTTCGCGGTCGTGCAGGCTGATCAGGATGCAGAACTCGTCACCGCCGAACCGCGCGACCACGTCTTCGTGGCTGCGCACCGAGCTTTTGATGTGCTGGGCGATGACTTTGAGCAGCGCGTCGCCGGCGTCATGCCCGAGGCTGTCGTTGATCCGTTTGAAGTGATCGATGTCGAGAAACATCACCGCGAGCATGCCGCCTTCGCTGGTTTTCTGGCTGAGTTTTTCCGCGAACATCTGGTTGAAGCCACGGCGGTTGATCAAATTGGTCAGCGCGTCGTAATTGGCCGCTTGCTGTAACGACATGCGCGCCTGATCGAGCTGGCTGAGCAGGGCGTTGACCCGGCGCAGGTCTTGCTCCTTGTTTTGCAGCTTCTTGTCGGCGAGGGCGGCGCTGATTGCACTGCCCAATATCAACAGGATGATCAACGCCACGGTCAGGCCCAGTTGCAGATGTCCGGTTGCGCCGCCGCTCGCTGCCAGGCCACCCTCGGCAATGACCAGATCCAGCGCGGCCATGCCGGTAAAATGCATGCTGATGATGCCTGCGCCGAGAATCAGCGCAGCGCTGTATTTGAGCAACTGATGGGCCACGCCGCTGCCTTCGCTCAGATAGCGGGCGACCCACAGCGCGGCGAAACTGGCGCCGATGGCGATCAGCACTGACAGCGCAAACAGCCCCGGATGGTAGTAGGCGCTGGCGCTCGATTTCATCGCCGCCATGCCCACGTAATGCATGCCGGCGATACCCAGGCCAATGACCGACGCCGTTTTCAGGCAGCGCTGCGCACTGGGCTGCACCTCGCTCAGGGTCTGCATGGCCAGCCACGAGGCGAGCAGGGCGATCAGTAACGAGAAGAGGGTGATGCCGAGGTCATACTCGATATCGATGGGCGTCTGAAAAGCCAACATGCTGATGAAGTGCATGGCCCAGATGCCGCCGGCCAGACAGGTCGCGCCGATCCAGCGCCAGAGCCGCCGCGAGGCAAGATCCTCGGCATGCACCACACGCTCGGCCATATCGAGCGTCGCGAAACTCGCCGCGCAGGCGACCAGATAGGCTGCCAGCACCAGCAACGGATTGTGCGTGCAATCGAGAATGATCTGCCCGCGCGCCGGCAGCTCGGTAACAAAATGCAAACCAAGCCACTCCATAGCGTGCCCCGTCTCTGAAGTCGTCCTGACTGCGTGATCAACGCAGGCGAATGACTGGAGTATAGAGGCCGATTTCTGTGCGCAAGCGGTAGTGGCACATTGGCGCTAATGATTTTGGCATTAGCGTCATAGCGATTCGCGCTAATACTCAGGCAATACGCTCAAGTGGCAGATCGTTCCAGTGCGGGTCAAGCGGCGGCAGACCATGCGCGGCGCGGGCCTTGTCGCAGTCGGGGTTGTGTTCACCGTTCTCCCACGACGCTTCGAATTCGCGGCAAGGGCTCGAGCGATTTTCATAGATCGTGCACGCTACTTTGCTGCCGACTTCCCCTGCCAGCGAGATGCAGCGCGTGGGTTTGCGATCAGTGCCGATCATTGCCACACGGCTCGGGGTGATTTGCTCGACCAGTTCATCAGGTACCGTACCGCCGGAGGATGCGCATTCACCCCAGAAAAAAGACACGCGAAAATGGGAACAGCAGGCACCGCAATTCAGACACGGACTGACTTCAGACATGGGCGAGGGTATCAAAGGGATTGATCGGCAGATCCGGACGGATCCGGCGGCCATTCTAGGCTTTGTCATGGACTTGGGAAGGGGGGCGCGAAAGTATTTTTTTGTGCCCGGATTTTGCCGTGAAAGCCCCGTATGGCAGGGGATTTCAGCGTTATCAAGGGCTTACGTTTCGTTACAGTGCAATGGGCCGATATCAGGCTGACGAATGATCACAGACAGCCCTCGCGCGGCTGACTAGATTGCAGGTTCCGGGCTCGAACGCGCTGGCAGTGAAGCCCCATAACAATAAAGAGACGGACCCATGCAGAACTCGACCCAAGCGGCGAATGCCTGGCGCATTCTGTTTTTACTGTTCCTCGCCAACCTGTTCAATTTCTTCGACCGTACCATTCCGGCGATCATCATCGAACCTATCCGCATGGAATGGCACCTCAGCGACTTTCAGCTGGGCATCATCGGCACTGCGTTCACCATCGTTTACGCCATTGCCGGCCTGCCACTCGGGCGCATGGCCGACACCGGTTCACGCAGCAAACTGATGGGCTGGGGTTTGGCGACCTGGAGTGCACTGACTGCGGTCAACGGTATGGTCGGCAGTTTCTGGAGCTTTCTGATCGTGCGCATGGGCATTGGCATCGGCGAAGCCAGTTATGCACCGGCGGCGAACTCGCTGATCGGCGATCTGTTTCCGGCGCACCGTCGGGCGCGGGCCATGGGCATTTTCATGCTCGGCCTGCCGCTGGGGCTGCTGCTGGCGTTCTTCACCATCGGCGCGATGGTCAAGGCCTTCGACAGTTGGCGCGCGCCATTCTTTATTGCCGCGGTGCCGGGGCTGATCCTGGCGGTGTTCATGTTCTTCATCAAGGAACCCAAGCGCGGCGCGGCGGAAACCGTGCAGGTCTCACAGGAAAAAGTCGACAAGCCAATCCGTCGCGTGCTGGCGGTGCCGACGTTCCTGTGGCTGGTGATGGCCGGGCTGTGCTTCAACTTCGCGACCTATGCCTGCAACTCCTTTCTGGTGCCGATGCTGCAACGCTATTTCCTTATGCCGTTGCAGGAAGCGGCGGTGGCCACCGGGATCATTGTCGGCGTGACCGGGCTGGTCGGGCTGACGTTGGGCGGCTGGATCGCTGACAAGATCCACCAGCGCGTGGCCAGCGGGCGACTGCTGTTTGCGGCGTTCAGTCTGATCATCTCGACCCTGTGCACGGCGTGGGCGCTGCATGCCGGGCGAATCGAGATCGGCGTGTTCGTCGCAGTGTTCAGTGTTGGCTGGCTGTTCGCCTATAACTTCTACACCTGCGTGTACACGGCGATTCAGGACGTAGTCGAACCGCGCCTGCGCGCGACGGCGATGGCGTTGTTCTTTGCCGGGCTGTATCTGCTCGGCGGTGGTTTGGGGCCGGTGGTGGTCGGTGGTTTGTCGGACCATTTTGCGCACACGGCGATGCTGTCGGCGGGGGCGGAACAGATGACCGAAGCGTTCAAGGCGGTCGGCTTGCATGACGCGATGTACCTGATTCCGGTGGCGCTGTTTCTGACCATGGTGTTTCTGTTTCTGGCCTCGCGGTGTTTTGTGCGGGATGCGCAGCGGATGAAGGAGGGGTTGGTGGCGGTGGTTGAGCCAGAGGTTGCAGCGGCGACTGCTTAACCGCTATCGCCAGCAGGGCTGGCTCCCACAGGGATTATGTAAACGCTGGAGATCCAGTGTGGGAGCTAGCCTGCTAGCGATGAGGCCATCAGCATCACTTGATAAATCACAGTAAAAAAAAAGGCCCGCATCACTGCGGGCCTTGTTGTTTTCAGCGGTGGAGCGGGGCGGTTAGCCCGCCACCAACACCCGAATCGCTTCCAGACGCAGCGCCGCTTTATCCAGCATCGCCAGACCCTGCTCACGCTGAGTGCGCAACGCTTCCAGTTCGCTGTCACGCACGGTCGGGTTGACCGCTTGCAACGCGGTCAGGCGCGCCAGTTCTTCGTCGGTGTCGGCGGCCAGACGACGACGCGCCTCGGCCACGCGCTCGGCGTGACGCGGGGCGATCTTGTCTTCGCCGGCGTTGATCCGCGGCGTCAGCTGATCGCGCTGGGCCTGGATGAACTTGTTGGCGCTGGCGCGCGGCACGCTTTCCAGCTGATCGTTAAGGGTTTCGAAGGACACCCGTGGCGACAGGTCGTTACCGTTGGCATCGAGCAGGCAGCGCAGCGCCGCCGGCGGCAGGTAGCGGCCCAGTTGCAGCGAACGCGGTGCGACCACTTCGCTGACATACAGCAGTTCCAGCAACACGGTGCCCGGTTTCAACGCCTTGTTCTTGATCAGCGCGACGGCGGTGTTGCCCATCGAACCGGACAACACCAGGTCCATGCCGCCCTGCACCATCGGGTGTTCCCAGGTGATGAACTGCATGTCCTCACGCGACAGCGCCTGGTTACGGTCGTAGGTGATGGTCACGCCTTCGTCGTCGCCCAGCGGGAAGCTGGCGTCGAGCATCTTCTCGCTCGGCTTGAGGATCAGGGCGTTTTCCGAATGGTCTTCGCTGTCGATGCCAAACGCGTCGAACAGGGTTTCCATGTAGATCGGCAGGGCGAACTGGTCGTCCTGCTCAAGGATCGCCTCGACCAGCGCTTCACCTTCGCCAGCGCCACCGGAGTTGAGCTCCAGCAGACGGTCGCGACCAGTGTGCAGCTCGGCTTCCAGACGCTCACGCTCGGCGCGTGCTTCGTCGATCAGCGCTTGCCACTCACCGTCGTCGGCCTCTTCGAGCAGCGGCAGCAGGCGCGGGCCGAACTGATGCTGCAAGGCGTTGCCGGTCGGGCAGGTATTGAGGAATGCGTTCAGCGCTTCGTGGTACCACTGGAACAGGCGCTCTTGCGGACTGGTTTCCAGATACGGCACGTGCAGTTCGATGATGTGCTTCTGGCCGATCCGGTCGAGACGACCGATGCGCTGCTCGAGCAGGTCCGGGTGCGACGGCAGATCAAACAGCACCAAGTGGTGAGCAAACTGGAAGTTGCGACCTTCACTGCCGATTTCCGAGCAGATCAGCACCTGCGCGCCGAACTCTTCGTCGGCGAAGTAGGCCGCGGCGCGGTCACGTTCAAGGATGTTCATGCCTTCGTGGAACACCGTGGCCGGGATGCCGGAACGCACGCGCAGGGCGTCTTCCAGATCCATCGCGGTTTCGGCGTGGGCGCAGATCACCAGCACTTTGGTGCGCTTGAGCATTTTCAGCTGATCGATCAGCCACTCGACGCGCGGGTCGAATTTCCACCAGCGTTCTTCTTCGCTGGCCTCCGGCTGGGACTGGAAGCTGACTTCCGGGTACAGCTCGGCATGCTCGCCCAACGGCAATTCGAGGTATTCGTCGGGGCATGGCAGCGGATACGGGTGCAGCTTGCGCTCCGGGAAACCCTGCACGGCAGCACGAGTGTTACGGAACAGCACGCGGCCAGTGCCGTGGCGATCGAGCAGTTCACGCACCAGACGCGCGCTGGCTTCGGTGTCGCCATCGTTGACCGCGGTCAGCAAGGCTTCGCCTTCGTTGCCGAGGAAACCGTGAATGGTCTTGTGCGCTGCGGGCGAGAGACGGCCCTTGTCGAGCAGTTCCTGAACCGCTTCGGCGACCGGGCGATAGTTGTCGCTTTCGGCGCGGAACGCCGCCAGGTCGTGGAAACGGTTCGGGTCGAGCAGGCGCAGACGGGCGAAGTGGCTGTCCTGACCGAGTTGTTCCGGGGTGGCGGTGAGCAGCAGCACGCCGGGAATGACCTCAGCCAGTTGCTCAACCAGCGAGTATTCCGGGCTGGCTTTTTCTTCGTGCCAGACCAGGTGGTGGGCTTCGTCGACCACCAGCAGATCCCACCCGGCGGCGAACAGTGCGTCCTGCGCCTTTTCATCGTCGACCAGCCATTCCAGCGCGACCAGCGCCAATTGCGTGTCTTCGAACGGGTTGGTGGCATCGCTTTCAATGAAGCGTTCTTCGTCGAACAGCGCGACCTGCAGGTTGAAACGGCGGCGCATCTCCACCAGCCATTGGTGCTGGAGGTTTTCCGGAACGAGGATCAGCACGCGGTTGGCGCGGCCGGACAGCAGTTGGCGATGGATCACCAGGCCGGCTTCGATGGTTTTGCCCAGACCCACTTCGTCCGCCAGCAGTACCCGCGGCGCGATGCGGTCGGCGACTTCCCGGGCGATGTGCAACTGGTGCGCAATCGGTTGTGCGCGAACGCCACCCAGGCCCCAGAGCGAGGATTGCAACTGGCGGCTGGTGTGTTCCAGGGTGTTGTAGCGCAGGGAGAACCACGGCAGAGGATCGATCTGGCCGGCGAACAGACGGTCGCTGGCCAGACGGAACTGAATGAAGTTCGACAGCTGGGTTTCCGGCAGGGTGACGGCTTCGTTCTGCGCGTTGAGACCGTGATAGACCATCAGCCCGTCGACGTCGTCGACTTGCTGCACGGTCATCTTCCAGCCTTCGAAGTGGGTGATGCTATCACCCGGCGAGAACCGCACGCGGGTCAGGGGCGCATTCCGTAGCGCGTACTGGCGGGTTTCGCCAGTGGCCGGGTAAAGCACGGTCAACAAGCGGCCGTCCTGTGCCAGAACGGTGCCTAAACCAAGCTCTGCTTCGCTGTCACTGATCCAGCGTTGCCCCGGTTGATACTGCTGCGCCATGCTGCCTGACTCCCACCTTGAAAAAGCGGGCTATCTTAACGGAATGACGGCTTCAGGGCCAAAGGAATAGGAGCAGTGGCGAGCTTTTAGCTGCAAGCTGCAAGCGGGTACCGGAGCGTCAGGCGTCGGTTTTTTCCAGCGGCGGGGCACCTGTGGGTGCCAACCGGGTCACAAGTTTGCGACGGGCGGCTCAAGGCGCCTGTACCGCAGCCGATAGCCTGCACACAGGAGACCTATATATGTTGCCACCGATGCTCCCCTTGAGCGCCGTGCCGATCACTTCCCAGCAGGATCCGATCCGCCAGCGGCCGGACATCCCTCCGGTGGTGCCGGTGCAGGAAAGCTCCAACGAAAGCACGATCGATCTGCAAAAACGCAATCCCGAAGAGGATGGCCTGTTGCTGCGCGAGGAACAGCGCCGCCAGCAGGAGCGCGAGCGTCGGCGTCGCGAGGCCGATGAAGACCCGGAAGAACATCTGGCTGTACCCGGTACCGAACTCAATGCCGACAACACCGTGCCAGTGGTACCGCTGATGGACGATCAGCCGCGTCAGGGGTTGTGGGTCGATATCGAGATTTGATTGCGGTGCCGGTGTGACTGGTCAGCGCCGGCGTCAGGCGGCATGATGGGCGCAGTCCTGCCGGTGATGTGGCAGTTGTGTTCTTTTTCTTCGATGTACTGATGCCATGAGCCAAGACGACAAACTGATCGACCTCAGCAGCGAGCGCGCCAAGCGTGTGCATGACCTCAACGAGAAGCGCCTGAACGAAGTCCGCCAGGCGTTCGAGCAGGCGATGCCGTTGGGGAAAGCCAGGAAAAAGTCGAAGAACAAGCCGAAAAAGCGCTGATCTCCCTCTGCGTCCTTTGATGCAGGTCATTTAATTTTCCCTCTTTTCTCTCTTTGTTGCGGACATTGATCCTGGTCAATGTGCGTGTCCGTGTGTCTGCTAATTTGCACTCATCGCAGCAAAGCAGGGGCCAGGAGGCCAGTCATGTTTTTCGATAACGTGGTGTTTGCCGGGGTCCTGACGGTTGGGCTGATGGTGCTGTTTTTTGCAGGGTTTGGATTTTTTATCTGGAAGGATGCGCATAAGCGGCGCAAGTGAGTTCTTCTGGGTTGATGGGCACGCAAGGCATTTTGGGGCGACTTCGGTTGCCCCTTTTTTTTTTGGCCGTGGCGGCCTTTGGGCCGACCAGGCTCTGGTTGTTTTGGGTGTATATCCGTTTTTTTGGGTGTGGCTACTGGCGGTTTCGCCCTTACGGCGAGTCCCTTTTTCAGACGCCGGAGTGCCGGCCCAGCAAAAAGGAACCAAAAGGCTTTGCTCCTACGTACGGCCCTCGCAGGCTCGGGTCCCTTCGCTCCGGGACTGATCCGGGCGCAGCGGCTACGGTTTGCTGCGCTGCACCTCCTTCCGCTGTGTCTGGCTGCGCCAGACGGTCGCTGCGCTCCCACGCCCGGATCAATCCCTCCACTCAGCCTTCCGATGTCGCCGGTTAGGCAAGATCAAGAGCACTCGAGCTGGCGCTCATTGTTGAGTGGTGAGAAGCGACGTATGGCTTGGGATTTGCGGTGGATTTGCCCCTCACCCCAGCCCTCTCCCCGAGGAGAGGGGGCCGATTTGTGGGTTTTTCAAAATCTGCATTCAACTCGATATCCCAGGTCAGCGTATCTCTCGCATCCCCCACGGTCAGTCCCCTCTCCCTCCGGGAGAGGGCTAGGGTGAGGGGCTTTTGATTTTGACCTGGCTTTTGATTTTGATCCGGCTTTTGATTTTGATCTGGTATTTGATCTTTTGCCCCTTCGGCAGGCTGAGTGAAGGGATCGATCCGGGTGTGGGAGCGTAGCGACCGTACGACGAAGTCGTACACAGCGGAAGTAGGTGCAGCGAAGCAAACCGTAGCCGCTGCGCCCGGAGCGATTCCGTAACGAAGGAACCCCGAGCCCCAGCGAGGGGCCGAACGCCGGGGCAAAGCCTTTTGCTTACTTTTTGGCGTTTGAAAAAGTGAGTCGCTGTAAGAGCGAAACCGCCAGCGGCAGCCCCCGCAGCAACGGATATGCCCCCAATCCCAACTCCAAAAAAAGGCGCGATTCCAAAGAATCGCGCCTCCTTCACAAGCAGCTGAATATCAACTACCCAACGCCTTGGAAGCCAACCAGAACAACCCGGCCGACAGCGCCACCGTCGCTGGCAAGGTCAACACCCAAGCCAGCAAAATGGTCTTGACCGTGCCACCCTGCAAGCCGCTCTTGTTGGCAACCATGGTCCCGGCCACACCCGAAGACAGCACATGAGTGGTCGATACCGGCAGGCTGAAAATGTTGGCCATGCCGATCAAACTGGCCGTCGTGATCTGCGCGGACATGCCCTGGGAATAGGTCATGCCTTGCTTGCCGATCTTCTCGCCAATGGTCAGTACCACGCGCTTCCAGCCCACCATGGTGCCCAGGCCCAAGGCCAGGGCGACCGCCAGAATCACCCAGAACGGGGCGTATTCGGTGGTGGTGGTCAGGTCTTTGCGCAGCTTGTCCAGATCAGCCTTTTCACGGGCTTCGAGGCCTGGCAGTTTGCCGACTTTCTTCGCCGTGTCGTCGAGGCACAGCAGGTAGCGACGGACTTCGATGCGGCTTTCCGACGGCAGCGAGTGGTAGTCCGCTACACCTTTAAGAGTGTGCAGAAGGGCGGAAATGGTCGGTTCGGTCTGCTGCGGGTTGCAGCGGAATTTCTCCGGCAGGTCACCTTCCACGCTTTTGCCCAAGGCCAGGAATTCACCCAGCGAATCGGCGTTGCGCTGGTAGAACTGGCTCAGGTGCAGGGTCGCGTCGCGAGTGCGTTCGATCTGGTAGGTGGTGCTGTTCAGGTCGAGCACGAACTGCGCAGGCACGATGCCGATCAGTACCAGCATGATCAGGCCGATGCCTTTCTGGCCATCGTTGGAACCGTGCACGAAGCTCACGGCCATGGCCGAGATCACCAGGACCAGACGGTTCCAGAATGGCGGGTGTTTCTTGTCGTCGATCTTGCGGCGCTGTTCCGGCGTCTTGTGCATCTTCGACAGCGGGCGCCACCACTTCAGGCCGATCAGCACCAGCGCGGCGATCAGGAAGCCGGCCATCGGCGAGAACACCAGCGAGGCGCCAATGTCGATCGCTTTCTGCCAGTTCACCCCATCTCTCAACGGGATGTCGTTGATCAGCGCGTTGGCCAGGCCAACACCGAGGATTGAGCCGATCAGGGTGTGCGAGCTGGAAGCCGGGATACCGAAGTACCAGGTGCCCAGATTCCAGGCGATGGCCGCGGCGAGCAGCGAGAAGACCATTGCCAGGCCATGGCCGGTGTTCACATTGATCAGCAGTTCCACCGGCAGCAGGTGGACGATGGCATACGCCACGCCAACGCCGCCCAGCAGCACGCCGAGGAAATTGAACACGCCGGAAAAGAACACTGCCAGATGCGGCGGCATGGCTTTGGTGTAGATAACAGTGGCTACCGCGTTAGCGGTGTCATGAAATCCATTGATGAACTCGAAGGCGAGGACAAACGTCAGGGCGAGCAAGAGGCTCACAAGCACCCAAGCATCCAGTCCGCTGAATAAATCGATCATGAAGGTTTTCTGACCCGGTCGTAAGGGGGCGCGATTATGCCAGAAAAGACAGGAAATCGATGCCCTGTCTGCTCACTGGTCACACTCTTCTTCAAGTTAATTTGTTGCAGCGCGTTAAAACCAAGCGGTGCGCAGGGTTTTTCAAGTCGTTGATTCTATTAATAAAACCCGCGATTTGCCGGCATTTTCAAAGACTGGGCGAAGGCTCAAACGCTTGTCTGAAATATCTGTGAAACCTGTAGGACGTCTGTCATCGGCCTGTCAGACGCGAGGATTGCCGCTGCCCGCGGGTAGCGGGCGCGCAAGGCATCGTCGTTTCACCGCGCTTGTAAACGGTGCGGACGCAAACCTTCAAAAACCGCCGCCTGTGTTCAAGGCTCCTCGGCTTTGAGTTCCTTTTCGATTTTTTCGATTTCCTGCTTGAACACCTGATCCTGAACGGTAGGGCGCTTGCGCCAGGCTTTGCGTTCCGGTTCGGGCTGTGCGGCGTAGGTGGTGACTTCCCCGCCGTAAACTTCCTTGTAACGTTGTTCCTGGCGCTCAAGTTCCGCGCGCAGTTCGTCTTTCGTCACAGTGATACCTGTATGAGTTGAGTTGTAAGTCTGGTGAAACGCATGGCAACGAATCGCTCGAGCGCCCCCCCATTTCAATGCCTGAACAGGCATTAGTTGAATCGGCGAGCGAACGGGACTTTCGTCTGTCAGGCGGCTACGGCACCCGATAAAACTGACGCAGCATCAGTTTCCTGTTTCGGCGAACGCAGGCGTTGCATGAAAAATGGCGTCTGGCGCTGGCCGGGCTGTCGGTGATGGACATCACCTCAGCGGGTGGCGATCCGGGTCAATGAAGACGGGGCGCCACTGAGGTGCATTATAGCCATCGATTCAGGAATGACTATCTTTGCCAAGTTAAAAACGGTTCTGAATGTGTGGGGGCCTGGTTGCGCGCAAGTTTATTTAGTTGCACTGCGTGCTGGGGACTATTTGCCGGATGATCAGTTTTTGGCGCCATTAAATGAACAACTAACGCATCCATCTAAAACGGGTGTGGTCGAAACGGGCACGTTGACTCGGTGCGAGATGACGGATTGCGATTATCGGTCGACGGTTCGATAATCGCCCAATGTTGCCTTCCCAGCGCTTGTGCATTCGCCTGTGAGCCGTTTGTATAGCCACTGATCCGAGCCGGACCAAGGACCTTGAATGAACGATCAAATGCGCAATTCCTTCACTTCCGTGGCGCCGCCGATCGTCGCTTCGCCGGCCAAGCGTATCCAGGCCCTGACCGGCGATCCGGATTTCATGACCTCATTGGCCCGCGGTCTGGCGGTGGTGCAGGCTTTTCAGGAGCGCAAGCGCCACCTGACCATCGCCCAGATCAGCCACCGCACCGAGATCCCTCGCGCGGCGGTGCGCCGTTGCCTGCACACGCTGATCAAGCTCGGCTACGCCACCACCGACGGTCGCACCTATTCATTGCTGCCGAAAGTGTTGACCCTCGGCCACGCCTATTTGTCATCGACGCCGCTGGCCGTTTCTGCCCAGCCGTACCTCGATCGCATGAGCGAACAACTGCACGAAGCCTGCAACATGGCCACGCTCGAGGGCGACGACATTCTGTACATCGCCCGTTCGGCTACGACCCAGCGGCTGATTTCGGTTGACCTGTCGGTGGGCGGGCGGCTGCCGGCGTACTGCACCTCGATGGGGCGGATTCTGTTGGCGGCACTCGACGATACGTCGCTGGGCGAATACCTCGATCACGCCGAACTGGTGGCCAAGACCAGCCGCACGATCCATACCCCTGACGCCTTGCTCGCCTGCCTGCAAGAGGTGCGGCAGCAGGGCTGGTGCATCGTCGATCAGGAACTGGAGCAGGGCCTGCGCTCGATTGCGGTGCCGGTCTACGACGCGTCCGGCCAGGTGGTTGCGGCGCTCAATGTCAGCACCCACGCTGGACGAGTCAGCCGCAGCGAACTGGAGCAGCGCTTTTTGCCGGGCCTGCTCAGCGCCAGTCGCGACCTCAGTGCGCAGTTGTTTGCCTGATGAAGCTGTTCGATAAACGCACAGTGTTGCGTTTATCGAATTGACGCTAAAACCCTCGGATCATTAATGTCGCGGCAGCGTCATCCGGCGCTGACCCGCAGAGTCAGCCCGGACTGCCGACTCCGATAATAATGACAAGAGGCACCTCCCCATGCGCATGTTCCCCGACTGTCTGCCTTGCCGACTCTGTTGCCGGATGCAACGCGACGCCTGATTCAAACCCTCTATTCTCATGACCGTGCCGCCCGTTGGCCGGCCATCGTTCGACTGCGTTTTTTGCGTGGAATAAAAATAATGAACCAGCCTCAGTCCGCTGTGGGTAACTGCCTCGATGTGCAGACCTTCATCAATGCCCAACCGATCTCGCGCTACCAGTGGCGAGTGGTGATCCTGTGTTTCCTGATTGTCTTTCTCGATGGCCTCGACACCGCCGCCATGGGTTTCATCGCCCCGGCGTTGTCGCAGGACTGGGGTATCGACCGCGCCAGTCTCGGCCCGGTAATGAGCGCCGCGCTGATCGGCATGGTCTTCGGTGCCCTCGGTTCCGGCCCGCTGGCTGACCGCTTCGGCCGCAAAGTGGTGCTGGTCGGCGCTGTGCTGCTGTTCGGCGCTTTCAGCCTGGCCTCGGCTTACAGCACCAATGTCGAACAGCTGCTGGTGTTGCGCTTCCTGACCGGGCTCGGTCTGGGTGCGGGGATGCCGAACGCCACCACCTTGCTCTCTGAATACACCCCGGAGCGCAAGAAATCACTGCTGGTGACCAGCATGTTCTGCGGCTTCAACCTGGGCATGGCTGGCGGCGGGTTCATTTCCGCCAAACTGATTCCGGCTTTTGGCTGGCACAGCCTGCTGCTGATCGGTGGGGTGCTGCCGCTGATCCTTGCTGTGGTCCTGTTGTTCTGGCTGCCGGAATCGGCGCGTTACCTGGTAGTGCGCAACCGTGGCACCGACAAGGTGCGCAAGACGTTGGCGCCGATCGACCCGGTGACCGTGGCCCAAGCCTCGAGCTTCAGCGTGCCGGAACAGAAAACCGTCAAGGCGCGCAACGTCTTCGCGGTAATTTTCTCCGGCACCTACAGCACCGGTACCTTGCTGTTGTGGCTGACCTATTTCATGGGTCTGGTCATCGTTTACCTGCTGACCAGTTGGCTGCCGACGCTGATGCGTGACAGCGGCGCGAGCATGGAACAGGCCGCCTTCATCGGCGCGTTGTTCCAGTTCGGTGGGGTGTTGAGCGCGGTGGGAGTGGGCTGGGCCATGGACCGCTTCAACCCGCACAAGGTCATTGGCACGTTCTACCTGCTGGCCGGGGTGTTTGCCTACGCGGTAGGGCAGAGCCTGGACAACATCACCTTGCTCGCGACTTTGGTGCTGGTGGCGGGGATGTGCGTCAACGGCGCGCAATCGGCGATGCCGTCGCTGGCGGCACGCTTCTACCCGACGCAAGGCCGAGCCACCGGGGTTTCGTGGATGCTCGGGATTGGCCGCTTCGGCGCGATTCTTGGCGCGTGGATGGGCGCGACGCTGCTGGGCCTGGGCTGGAATTTCGAGCAGGTGCTGACCGCGCTGGTGATTCCGGCCGGGTTGGCAACCGCGGCGGTGGTGATCAAGGGCATGGTCAGCCATGCGGATGCCACCTGAGTCTTAAGGTCCGCATTTTTGTGAATGTTCTGGCCTCATCGCGAGCAGGCTCACTCCCACATTTTGGAATGCGTTCCCCTGTAGGAGTGAGCCTGCTCGCGATGCTTTTGATTCGATTGTTAGGGAAGCAACAATCCGTTCGATAAACGAACACTCAGTCGATTATCGGATTGTTTGGCCATTTCCCCAGGCTTAATCTTCAGTGACTTCGGCGCTGAACCTCGCGCCTTTTTATCACTGGCGATTCACTATAAAAACGGGAGCCCGCTCCATGGCTGAGATCCTTTCGCTGCACGACGCGGTGAAGCAATTCGTCAACGATGGCGACACCGTCGCGCTCGAAGGCTTCACCCACCTGATCCCTACCGCAGCGGGTCATGAAATCATTCGTCAGGGCAAGAAAGATCTGACGCTGGTGCGGATGACCCCCGACCTGATCTACGACCAACTGATCGGCGCCGGTTGCGCACGCAAGCTGATTTTTTCCTGGGGCGGTAACCCGGGCGTCGGTTCGCTGCACCGTCTGCGCGATGCGGTCGAGAAACAGTGGCCGCATGCGCTGGAAATCGAAGAACACAGCCACGCCGACCTGGCCAACGCCTACGTCGCGGGCGCGTCCGGCCTGCCGTTCGCGGTGCTGCGCGCCTACGCTGGCTCCGACCTGCCGAAGGTCAACCCGCTGATCAAAACCGTCACCTGCCCGTTCACCGGCGAAGTGCTCGCGGCCGTGCCGTCGGTGCGCCCGGACGTCACCGTGATCCATGCGCAGAAAGCCGACCGCAAAGGCAACGTGCTGCTGTGGGGCATTCTTGGCGTGCAGAAAGAAGCCGCGTTGGCGGCCAAGCGCTGCATCGTCACCGTCGAAGAAGTCGTCGACGATCTCAACGCACCGATGAACGCCTGCGTGCTGCCGACCTGGGCGCTGAGCGCGGTCTGCCATGTGCCCGGCGGCGCGCATCCGTCCTACGCTCACGGTTACACCGAGCGTGACAATCGGTTCTATCAGGCGTGGGACCCGATCGCTCGGGACCGTGAGACGTTTACCGCGTGGATCGACGAATACATCCATGGCTGCGCTGATTTCAGCGAATTCCAGGCCAGGTTGGCCGCTGCTTCGGAGGCCAAGTAATGACTTACACCACCAATGAAATGATGACCGTTGCCGCGGCGCGGCGCCTGAAGAACGGCTCGGTGTGCTTCGTCGGCATCGGTCTGCCATCGAAAGCCGCCAACCTTGCGCGTCTGACTTCGTCGCCGGATGTGGTGCTGATCTACGAGTCGGGCCCGATTGGTGCCAAGCCGAGCGTGTTGCCGCTGTCCATCGGTGACGGCGAGCTGGCCGAGACTGCAGACACCGTGGTCCCGACCGGTGAGATTTTTCGCTACTGGCTGCAGGGCGGACGCATCGATGTCGGTTTTCTCGGTGCCGCGCAGGTCGACCGTTTCGGCAACATCAACACCACCGTGGTCGGCGATTACTTCTCGCCGAAAGTGCGCCTGCCGGGTGCCGGTGGCGCGCCGGAGATCGCCGGTTCGGCGAAAAGCGTGTTGATCATCCTTAAACAGTCGGCGCGTTCGTTTGTCGACAAGCTCGATTTCATCACTTCGGTCGGCCATGGCGAGGGCGGCGATTCACGCAAGCGTCTGGGCCTGCCGGGCGCCGGACCGGTGGGAATCATCACCGACCTGTGCATCATGGAGCCGGAGCAGGGCACCCATGAATTTGTGGTGACCGCGCTGCATCCGGGCGTGACCCGCGAGCAAGTGGTCGCCGCCACCGGTTGGGCGATCCGTTTTGCCGACTCTGTTGAAACCACCGCTGAGCCGACCGAAGTCGAGCTGACCGCGCTGCGCGATCTCGAAGCGCGCACCGCCGCCGCCCACGGTCAGGCACCGGGAGAAGCATGATGCGTGACGTGTATATCTGCGACGCGATTCGCACCCCCATCGGCCGTTTCGGCGGTGGCTTGTCCGCCGTGCGCGCCGACGATCTGGCCGCCATACCGATCAAGGCGCTCATGGAGCGCAACCCCTCGGTCGACTGGAACGCGGTCGACGAGGTGTTCCTCGGCTGCGCCAACCAGGCCGGCGAAGACAACCGCAACGTCGCGCGCATGGCCCTGTTGTTGGCAGGTCTGCCGGACAGCGTGCCGGGCGTGACGCTCAATCGCCTCTGCGCTTCGGGCATGGACGCGATTGGTACGGCTTTCCGGGCAATTGCCAGCGGCGAGATGGAGCTGGCGATTGCCGGCGGCGTCGAGTCGATGTCGCGCGCGCCGTTCGTGATGGGCAAGGCTGACGCGGCGTTCTCGCGCAACATGAAACTGGAAGACACCACCATTGGCTGGCGTTTCATCAACCCGTTGATGAAAGCGCAATATGGCGTCGACGCGATGCCGCAAACCGCTGACAACGTCGCCGACGACCATAAAGTCTCGCGCGAAGATCAGGACGCGTTCGCCCTGCGCAGTCAGCAACGTACCGCCGCCGCGCAGGCCGCCGGCTACTTCGCTGAAGAAATCGTCGAGGTGCGCATCGCTCACAAGAAGGGCGAAACCGTGGTCAGCCAGGACGAACACCCGCGCGCCGACACTACGATTGAAGCGCTGGCCAGGCTGAAACCGGTCAACGGTGCGGACAAAACCGTTACCGCCGGCAATGCTTCCGGGGTCAACGATGGCGCCGCTGCAATGATTCTGGCTTCTGCCGAAGCGGTGAAAAAACACGGCCTCACCGCCCGCGCAAAAGTGCTCGGCATGGCCAGCGCCGGCGTCGCGCCGCGGGTTATGGGTATCGGCCCGGTGCCGGCGGTGCGCAAACTCACTGAGCGCCTCGGTGTGGCGGTCAGCGATTTCGACGTGATCGAACTCAACGAAGCGTTTGCCAGCCAGGGTCTGGCGGTGTTGCGTGGACTGGGGCTGGCGGATGACGCGGCGCAGGTCAACCCGAACGGCGGCGCAATTGCCCTCGGCCACCCGTTGGGCATGAGCGGTGCGCGATTGGTGTTGACCGCTCTGCACCATCTGGAAAAGACCGGCGGCAAGAAAGGTCTGGCGACCATGTGCGTCGGTGTTGGCCAAGGTCTGGCCCTGGCCATCGAACGCGTCTGACGCGTTGCGGCATCTATAAGAACTGAGGAAAGCGAAATGACTGACAAGCCTGGTTACCGTCGCCCGCAGGCAGGCACCCAGCCTGATTACCTGCACCCGACCTACCAATCCACCAACCTGCGCTCGCCGTCCAAGCCATTGGTGCATCTGCCGCACTCGCTGTCGGAAATCACCGGGCCGACCATTGGCGCCGAGCGCCTGGTGGAGAATGACCACGACCTGACCGCGCAGCACGAAGGCGAGCCGTTGGGCGAGCGCATCATCGTTCACGGCCGTGTGCTCGATGAAGACGGTCTGCCGGTGCCAGGGATTCTGGTGGAGATCTGGCAGGCCAATGCCGCCGGTCGCTACAACCATGCTCGCGACCTGCACGACGCGCCGCTGGACCCGAACTTCACCGGCACCGGGCGCACGGTCACCGACGCCGATGGCTGGTACCAGTTCCAGACCATCAAGCCCGGCGCCTATCCATGGGGCAACCACCACAATGCGTGGCGTCCGGCGCATATCCACTTTTCGCTGTTCGGGCCGAGCATTCTCACCCGCCTGGTCACGCAGATGTACTTCCCCGGCGACCCGCTGCTGGCGTACGACCCGATCTACAACTGCGTGCCGGACACCTCGGCCAAGGAACGCCTGATCGCTGCTTTCGATCTGGAAAAAACCATTCCGTCCTACGCCCTCGCTTACCGTTGGGACATCGTGCTGCGCGGGCGTGAAGCCACGCCGATGGAGAAATAAGATGACGCTCAATGCGACCACGTCCCACACCGTCGGGCCGTATTACCACATCGGCCTGACGTGGCTGAACCGCGAAGACCTTGCCAATGAGCAGACCCTCGGCGAACGCGTGGCGATCACTGGGCAGGTGGTGGATGGCAACGGCGACGTCGTCAACGACGCCATGCTCGAAGTCTGGCAGGCCAACGCCGCGGGCAAATACGACCACCCGGAAGATCATCAGGACAAACCGCTGGACCCCCACTTCGAAGGCTTCGGCCGAGTGCCGGTGGACGGCGAAGGGCGATTCCGCTTCACCACGATCAAACCGGGCACCGTGCCGGGTCTGAAAGGCACGACCCAGGCGCCGCACTTGGTGGTGCTGGTATTTGCCCGTGGCCTGGTCAAGCACTTGCTGACGCGGATCTACTTCGAAGGCGAACCGGCCAACGTCGATGACCCGCTGCTCGAATGCGTACCCGCCGAACGCCGCCAAACCTTGCTGGCCAAGCCGGATGCGTCAGGCGTTTATCAATGGAATGTGATACTGCAAGGCACCGAGGCCGAGACAGTGTTCTTCGATTACTGAACAACACCGCCAACCCCTGTAGGAGTGAGCCTGCTCGCGATTGCGGTGTGTCAGGTTTGAATTGTCTTAATGACACACCGCAATCGCGAGCAGGCTCACTCCTACAAGGGAAACTGTGTAGTCGAGTGCATGATTGTTCCCACGCTCTGCGTGCGAATGATCAATAGACACCAGATGTGGAACGGGACTGTTGCAAAGTATGTCTAGACTCTCACCGTCCCTTTCGAGTGAAAAACAATGACCACCACCACTTCCCATTACACCGGCGAGGAGCGCAGCAAGCGCATCTTTGCCATTGTCGGCGCCTCGTCCGGCAACCTCGTCGAATGGTTCGACTTCTACGTCTACGCCTTCTGCGCGATCTATTTCGCCCCGGCGTTTTTCCCTTCCGACAACCCGACGGTGCAACTGGTCAACACCGCTGGCGTGTTCGCCGCTGGCTTCCTGATGCGCCCGATCGGCGGCTGGATTTTCGGCCGGGTCGCCGACAAGCACGGGCGCAAGAAATCGATGCTCATCTCGATTCTGATGATGTGCTTCGGCTCGCTGCTGATCGCGTGCCTGCCGACCTATAACTCCATCGGCGTCTGGGCGCCGATCCTGTTGCTGTTCGCACGGCTGCTGCAAGGTCTATCGGTCGGCGGCGAGTACGGCACTACCGCGACTTACATGAGCGAAGTCGCGCTCAAGGGCCAGCGCGGATTTTTCGCCTCGTTCCAGTACGTGACCTTGATCGGCGGGCAATTGCTGGCGGTGTCGCTGGTGGTGGTGTTGCAGCAGTTTCTCAACGAAGACGAACTGCGTGCCTACGGCTGGAGGATTCCATTTGTGGTCGGTGCAGTGGCGGCGCTGATTTCGCTGTTCCTGCGGCGCTCGTTGAAGGAAACCACCAACGAAGAAACCCGCGCGCACAAAGATGCCGGCAGCATCAGCGCACTGTTCCGCGATCACAAGGCCGCGTTCATCACCGTGCTCGGTTACACCGCCGGTGGCTCGCTGATTTTCTACACCTTCACCACTTACATGCAAAAGTACCTGGTGAATACCGCGGGCATGCACGCCAAGACCGCCAGCTACATCATGACCGGCGCGCTGTTCTTGTATATGTACATGCAGCCGCTGTTCGGCATGCTCGCCGACCGGATCGGCCGACGCAACTCGATGCTCTGGTTCGGCGCCCTCGGTACGCTGTTCACCGTGCCGATTCTGCTCAGTCTGAAAAGCGTCAGCAGCCCGTTCCTCGCCTTCGTGTTGATAACCGTGGCGCTGGCGATCGTCAGCTTCTACACCTCGATCAGCGGTCTGGTGAAAGCCGAAATGTTCCCGCCGGAAGTTCGCGCCCTCGGCGTCGGGCTGGCCTACGCGGTGGCCAACGCGATCTTCGGTGGCTCGGCGGAATTCGTCGCCCTGAGCCTGAAAAACATCGGCATGGAAAACTCGTTTTACTGGTACGTGACGGCGATGATGGCGATCGCGTTCCTGTTCAGTTTGCGCTTGCCGAAACAGGCGGCGTATTTGCACCACGATCTCTAACCCGAAATGCGCGGGCTGCCATGGCCCGCGCCGGCAAGGACTTTTATGACTCAGCGACCGGGCAATCAATTGTTCGATGCCTATTTCACCGCCCGCAATATGCGTGAGGTGTTCTGCGATCAGGGCCGGGTGCAGGCGATGCTCGATTTCGAGGCCGCGCTGGCCCGGGCCGAGGCGCGCGTCGGACTGGTTCCGGCGTCTGCCGTGGCACCGATTGCGGCGGCATGTGATGCGCGGCTGTATGACTTCGCCGCACTCGGCGAGGCGATTGCCACGGCTGGCAATTCGGCGATTCCGCTGGTCAAGGCGCTGGGCAAGCGGATAGCCGCGACAGACGCCGAAGCCGAGCGCTACGTGCATCTGGGCGCGACCAGTCAGGACGTGATGGATTCCGGGCTGGTCCTGCAACTGCGTCAGGCGCTGCTGCTGATCGAAAACGAACTGGCGCAACTGGCCGATTCGCTCGCCGGTCAGGCCCAACGGTTTGCCACGACGCCGCTGGCCGGGCGCACCTGGCTGCAGCACGCGACGCCGGTGACTCTCGGCATGAAGATCGCTGGCTGGCTCGGCGCGGTGACGCGCAGTCGTCAACGTCTGCAAGAACTGAAACCGCGCTTGCTGGTCCTGCAATTTGGCGGTGCGTCGGGGACACTGGCGGCGCTGGGGCAACACGCTCTGCCAATCGCCGAAGCCCTGGCCGAAGAGCTGCAACTGCGCCTGCCGGAACAACCGTGGCACACCCAACGTGATCGCATCGTCGAGTTCGGCGCTGTGCTGGGATTGATCGCCGGTAGCCTTGGCAAATTCGGCCGCGACATCAGCCTGTTGATGCAGACCGAGGCCGCTGAGGTCTTCGAACCCGCAGCGCCGGGCAAGGGCGGTTCTTCGACCATGCCGCACAAACGCAACCCGGTCGGCGCGGCGGTGCTGATCGGTGCGGCGACGCGGGTGCCGGGGCTGGTCTCGACATTGTTCAGCGCCATGCCCCAGGAACATGAACGCAGCCTCGGTTTGTGGCACGCCGAATGGGAAACCCTGCCGGAGATCTGCTGCCTGGTGTCCGGTTCGCTGCAACAGGCACGCTTGCTGGCTGACGGCCTGGAAGTCGATGCCGAGCGCATGGGCCGCAACCTCGAATTGACCCAAGGGCTGGTGCTGGCCGAAGCGGTGAGCATCGTGCTTGCACAACGGGTCGGCCGCGACACGGCGCATCATCTGCTCGAACAATGCTGCAAGCGCGCGGTGGCCGAGCAACGGCATCTGCGCGCGGTGCTCGGTGACGAACCGCAGGTCACCGCCGAGCTGAGCGATGCTGAACTCGATGAGCTTCTGAACCCCGCGCATTACCTCGGTCAGGCCCACGTCTGGGTCGAGCGCGCGGTGGCCGAACACAACGCTTTGACTGTCTGAAGGAGAGGGCTGTGGCTTTCGTTCAACTCGCCGATGGCGAACTGCATTACCAGATTCAAGGGCCGGCGCAGGCGCCGGTGCTGGTGCTGTCGAACTCGCTGGGCACCGACCTGCATATGTGGGACGCGCAGATGCCGGCGTTCACCGAGCATTTTCGCGTGCTGCGTTTCGACACCCGCGGCCACGGTCAATCGCTGGTGACCGAAGGGCCGTACAGCATCGAGCAGCTCGGCCACGACGTGCTCGGGTTGCTGGATGCGCTGCACATCGAGCGCGCGCACTTCTGCGGCTTGTCGATGGGCGGGCTGATCGGTCAGTGGCTGGGGATCAATGCCGGGCATCGTTTGCACAAGCTGATCGTCTGCAACACCGCAGCAAAAATCGGCGACCCGTCGGTATGGAATCCACGTATCGAAACCGTACTGCGTGACGGTGCGGCAGCGATGGTCGCGCTGCGTGATGCGTCGATTGCGCGCTGGTTCACGCCTGACTTTTCAGCAGCGCATCCCGAGGCGGCGAAGAACATTACCGACATGCTCGCCGCGACAAATCCACAAGGTTATGCGGCCAACTGCGCAGCGGTGCGCGATGCCGATTTCCGTGAACAACTGGCTTCGATCAACGTGCCGTTGCTGGTAATCGCCGGCAGCGAAGATGCGGTGACGCCGCCGTCCGGTGGGCATTTCATTCGCGACAACGTACGCGGTGCGCAGTACGCCGAGTTCTACGCGGCGCACCTGTCCAACGTACAGGCTGGCGCTGATTTCAGTGATCGAGTTCTGGCGTTTCTGAACGCTCGATAAGGGGATTTTTCGTGGACGAGAAACAACGTTACGACGAAGGCATGCAGGTCCGCCGCGCGGTGTTGGGCGATGCCCATGTCGACCGCAGCCTGACCACGCTGACCGAGTTCAACTGCGAATTCCAGGAGATGATCACCCGCCACGCCTGGGGCGATATCTGGACACGCCCAGGCTTGCCGCGCCACACCCGCAGCCTGATCACCATCGCCATGCTGATCGGTATGAACCGCGAAGGCGAACTGAAACTGCACCTGCGCGCCGCCGCCAACAACGGCGTGAGCCGCGGCGAGATCAAGGAAGTGATCATGCAGAGCGCGATCTACTGCGGGATCCCGGCGGCGAACGCGACGTTTCATCTGGCCGAATCGGTGTGGGATGAACTCGGGGTTGAATCCCGGGAGAAATGACGCCTGAGCTGCCGCCATCGCTGGCAAGCTGGCTCCCACAGGTTTTATGTTGTGCGCAAGATTTTGTGTTCAATGACCATCCCTGTGGGAGCTGGCTTGCCAGCGATAGCGGTGCATCAGTCACATTAAATTCGACTGACCTGACGCCATCGCCAGCAGGCTGGCTCCCACAGGGTTAAATGTTGGCCGCAGGGTATGGGTACAACACGAAACCCTTGCAGGAGCGAGCCTGCTCGCGAAGCGGTGTGTCAGTCAAAGCTGGGTCGACTGACCTGCCGCCATCGCGAGCAGGCTCACTCCCACAGGGTTGAATGTTGGCCGCAGGCTATGGGTACAACGCCAAACCCTTGCAGGAGTGAGCCTGCTCGCGAAGCGGTGTGTCAGTCAAAGCTGATTCGACCGGCCTGACGCCATCGCCAGCAGGCTGGCTCCCACAGGGTTGAATGTTGGCCGCAGGCTATGGGTACAACGCCAAACCCTTGCAGGAGTGAGCCTGCTCGCGAAGCGGTGTGTCAGTCAAAGCTGATTCGACTGACCTGACGCCATCGCCAGCAGGCTGGCTCCCACAGGGTTGAATGTTGGCCGCAGGCTATGGGTACAACGCCAAACCCTTGTAGGAGTGAGCCTGCTCGCGAAGCGGTGTGTCAGTCAAAGCTGGGTCGACTGACCTGCCGCCATCGCCAGCAGGCTGGCTCCCACAGGGTTGAATGTTGGCCGCAGGGTATGGGCAAAACGCAATACCCCTATGGGAGCGAGCCTGCTCGCGAAGCGGTGTGTCAGTCAAAGCTGATTCGACTGACCTGACGCCATCGCCAGCAGGCTGGCTCCCACAGGGTTGAATGTTGGCCGCAGCATATGGGTACAGCACCAAACCCATGTGGGAGCTGGCTTGCCAGCGATAGCGGTGCATCAGTCACATGAAATTCGACTGACCTGACGCCATCGCGAGCAGGCTGGATCCCACAGGGTTGAATGTTCGCCGCAGGCTATGGGTACAACACCAAACCCTTGTAGGAGTGAGCCTGCTCGCGAAGCGGTGTGTCAGTCAAAGCTGGGTCGACTGACCTGACGCCATCGCCAGCAGGCTGGCTCCCACAGGGTTGAATGTTGGCCGCAGGGTATGGGCAAAACGCAATACCCCTATGGGAGCGAGCCTGCTCGCGAAGCGGTGTGTCAGTCAACAATGATTCAACTGAACTGACGCCATCGCGAGCAGGCTCACTCCTACAATTGGATCGTGTTTACAGCAGGCTGATCGGGTAGCTGACGATCAAGCGGTTCTCGTCGAACTCGTTGTTGCTGAAATCCCGGCGCATGGTCGAGTTGCGCCATCTGACGTTCAAATCCTTGAGCGTGCCGCTCTGCACGGTGTAGCCCAGTTCCGATTCGCGGCCCCATTCCTTGCCGTCGGTGATGGTGCCGGTGTGCACGTTGTCACCGCTGATGTAGCGGTTCATCAGGGTCAGGCCGGGGATGCCGGCAGCGGCGAAGTTGTAGTCGTGACGCAACTGCCAGGAGCGTTCCTGGGCATTGTCGTAACTGGCGTTGTAGCTGTCGTTGGCCAGGGTGCCGCCGCTGGTGCCGTTGACGCGCATCCAAGCGCTGTCGCCGGTGAGTTTCTGCAGGCCGACGTAGAAGGTGCTGCCGCCGAATTTGGCCGAGAACATTGCGTACCAGGTCTTGTTATCCAGATCACCAGCGCGGGCGCTGCCGTCCTCCTTGCCATAAAAGAAGCCGAGATTGGCGCCCAGGGTCCAGTCGCCGAGCGGCTGGCTGTGCAGCACATTGAGGTACTGCTGGCTGTAGATGTCCTTGAGCTGGGCGTTCCATAAACCGATCTGCGTCCGCTTGTCGTTGAACAGGTATTCGCCGCCCTGGAAGTTGAATCGGTCGGAAGTGAACGCGGCTTTGCCGGTCATCGACAGGTCGCTCATGCTGCTGTCATCACGCGGGCTGTTGGCGCGGAACTGGCCGCCATACAGAGTCAGGCCGTCGATTTCCTTTGAGGTTATCTGACCGCCGCGAAAGGTCTGTGGCAGCGAACGGCCGTCGTCCGAACGCAGGATCGGCAGCACCGGCATCCACTCGCCGACCTTCGCTTCAGTCTGGGAAAACTTCGCTTTGAACGCCACGTTGGTGCGGCCGAAGTTATCGGCCGGGCGACCGTCGCGATCCAGCGGCAACAGTTGCGTGCCGCCCGTGCCTTTACCGCCATCAAGCTTGACCGAGTACAGACCCAGCACGTCCATGCCGAAGCCGACGGTGCCTTGGGTGAAACCGGATTTGGCGTCGAGGATGAAACTTTGCGTCCACTCTTCAGCCTTGCCCTGGGCCTTGGTCGGGTTGGTGAAGTTGCGGTTGATGTAGAAATTGCGCAGGTTCAGGTTGACCTTGGCGCCTTCGACGAAACCGGCTTCTTCGGCTGCGGCGGGCAGGGCCGCGCCGGCCAGGGCCAAAGCGATCAGACCAGGAAGTGCGCAGGGCGCAGAGGAAGCTTTCATGGGCATGGGTCTCTCTTGTTTTTTTGGGGCGAACGAGGGCGCTGGCGCCGGTTTTTCAGGGCGCAGACGGGAAACACATTGGAGGATGAAACGGATTGATCAGCCGGGCGGGGCAGGGGGCGGGAGCATGGTGTCGGACCTGATGTTATTGGTTTTGTTGAGTGAATGGTGCGGGGGGCGCGGGGCTGGATTCAATTGGTTAAAGCGGGTTTTGGGCGATTATCGAACGCAAGATTGAGCCAGAATTTGTAGCGTATATCAGGGCCTCATCGCGAGCAGGCTCACTCCTACAGGGGGAACGCATTTCAAATGTAGGAGTGAGCCTGCTCGCGATAACGTCAGCCCAGACAACATCAACTTTTCTGCAGGCAACAAAAAGCCCACCAACCGGTGGGCTCCTTGTATTTACCGGATGATGATCAGAACAGCTTCATCTTCGGTGCTTCTTCTTTCAGCGGTTCGTTCTGCGCGGTCTGCGCATTCCAGCCGCCGCCCAAGGCCTTGTACAGGTTGACCGCACTGGTCAGCTGCGCGAGTCGGTCGGTGATCAGCGCCTGTTGCGCGCTGAACAACTGACGCTGGGCGTCGAGGAAGGTCAGGTTGCTGTCGACGCCGATGCGGTAGCGACGCTCGGCCAGGCGGTAGTAATCCTGGTTGGCCTGCACGAAGTCACGCTGCGCTTGCAGTTGCTCGGTGTAGGTCTGGCGGGCGGCGAGGCCGTCGGCGACTTCCTGGAAGGCCGTCTGAATGGACTTCTCGTAGTTCGCCACGCCAATGTCCTTCTGGATCCTGGCGTAGTCGAGGCTGGCGCGCAGGCTGCCGGCGTTGAAGATCGGCAGGTTGATCTGCGGCTGGAACAGCCACGTTCCCGAACCGCCCTTGAACAGGCCGGACAGGTCCGGGCTCAGGCTGCCTGCGTTGGCGGTCAGGCTGATGCTCGGGAAGAACGCTGCACGCGCCGCGCCGATGTTGGCGTTGGCGGCCTTCAGGTTGTATTCGGCCTGAAGAATGTCCGGACGCCGCTGCAGCAGGTCCGAAGGCAGACCGGCCGGCACATCGCTGAGCAGGTCATCGGACAGCGGCTTGGCCGTCTGCAGATTGGCCGGAATACCGGTGCCAAGCAGCAGGGTCAGGCTGTTTTCATCCTGCGCAACCTGGCGGGTATAACGCGCCAGTTGTGCCCGGGCGTTTTCCACGGAAGTGCGTGACTGCGCCAGATCCAGCGCCGAGGCCACACCGACCTCGTTGCTGCGGCTGGTCAGCTTGTAGCTTTCTTCGAAGGCACCGAGGGTGTCCTGGGTCAGCTTGAGCAGTTCCTTGTCCGCTTGCCAGGTCAGGTAGGCATTGGCGACGTTGGCGACCAGACTGATCTGCGTGCTGCGCCGTGCTTCTTCGGTGGCGAAGTATTGTTGCAGCGCTTGCTCGCTCAGGCTGCGCACCCGACCGAACAGGTCGAGTTCGTAGGCGCTGATGCCGACCGTGGCCGAGTACGAACTGGTGATACCGGCTTCACCGATCTGCGAGGCACGGGCCGGCAGACGCTGGCGACTGCCGGCACCATTGGCCGACACCGCCGGGAAAAGATCGGCGCGCTGGATGCGGTATTGAGCCGCGTACGCGTCGATGTTCAGTGCCGCGACACGCAGGTCGCGGTTGTTTTCCAGAGCTACCTGGATCAGCTGTTGCAGCGCCGGGTCATGGAAAAACTGCTTCCAGCCCTGCTCGGCAGCGGTCTGCGCCGGTGCCTGGGCCGGCGAATACGCCGGCCCCTGCGGGTACTGGCCTGCGACCGGAGCCTCAGGCTGCTGATAGTCAGGTATCAGCGAGCAACCGCTCAGCACGAAGGCGGCGACTGCGATGGAGAGTAGCGACTTGCTCATTGGCCAGCCTCTTTAGGAGTTTCAGACGTTTCATCCGCGTCAGCGTTTTTGCGCTGGCCCATGGACGAAACCGTAACGAAGAACAGTGGGACCCAGAAGATCGCCAGGATCGTGGCCGTGAGCATACCGCCAATCACGCCCGTACCGATCGCATGCTGACTGCCCGAGCCTGCGCCCGTAGAGATCGCCAACGGTACAACACCGAGGACGAAAGCCAGCGACGTCATGATGATCGGTCGCAGACGCATGCGGCAGGCTTCGATCGCCGCGTCACGCAGGCTGCGCCCTTGCTCATGCAGTTCCTTGGCGAACTCGACGATCAGAATGGCGTTTTTAGCCGCCAGACCGATTGTCGTCAACAGGCCTACCTGGAAGTACACGTCGTTGGACAGACCGCGCAGGCTGGTGGCCAGCAGCGCACCGATGATCCCCAGCGGTACCACGAGCATAACGGCGATCGGAATCGACCAGCTCTCGTACAACGCCGCCAGACACAGGAACACCATCAGCAGCGACAGGGCGTACAGCGCCGGCGCTTGCGAACCCGACAGACGTTCCTCGTAGGACAGACCGGTCCAGGAGATACCGACACCGGTCGGCAGCTTCTTGGCGATCGCTTCGACTTCGGCCATCGCTTCACCGGTGGAGTAACCCGGCGCTGGAGAACCGAGGATCTCCATCGCTTCCACACCGTTGTAACGCGCCAGTTTCGGCGAACCGTAAATCCACTCGCCCTTGGCGAATGCGGAGAACGGCACCATGGTCCCGGCGCTGTTGCGCACGTACCACTTGTTCAGGTCTTCAGGGCTCATGCGCGCACCAGCCTGACCTTGCACGTACACCTTCTTCACCCGACCACGGTCGATGAAGTCGTTGACGTAGCTACTACCGAAGGAGATCGACAGGGTGCTGTTGATGTCGGCAATCGACACGCCCAGCGCACTGGCTTTCTGATCATCGATTTCCAGGTGGTATTGCGGCTCGTCGTTCAAGCCGTTCGGACGCACCTGGTAAAGCACTTTGCTCTGCGCGGCCATACCGAGGAACTGGTTGCGCGCTTCCATCAGTTTTTCGTGACCAATACCGGCGCGGTCCTGCAGGAACACGTCGAAACCGGTGGCGTTACCCAATTCCAGTACCGCTGGCGGGGCAAAGGCAAACACCATCGCGTCGCGGAAGCTGAAGAAGTGTTGCTGCGCACGCTGGGCGAGGGCGAACACACTGTTGTCAGCGTCACGCTCTTCCCACGGCTTGAGCATGATGAACGCCAGACCCGAGCTCTGACCGCGACCGGCAAAGTTGAAGCCGTTGACGGTGAACACCGAGGACACCGCACCGGATTCTTTCTCCAGCAGGTAGGTACGCATTTCGTCGATCACGACTTGAGTACGCTCGGCACTGGAACCGGCCGGAGTCTGCACTTGGGCGAACAGTACGCCCTGATCTTCTTCCGGCAGGAACGCGGTCGGAATGCGGGTGAACAGCCAGATCATGCCGACGACGATCAGCAGGTAAGCCAACAGATACGGGATTTTGCGCTGCAGCATGTTGCCAACGCCGCGCTCGTAGCTTCTCACACCGCTGTCGAACGTGCGGTTGAACCAGCCGAAGAAGCCTTTCTTCGGCGTGCCGTGCTCACCTTTCGGAATCGCCTTGAGCATGGTCGCGCACAGCGCCGGGGTGAAGATCAACGCCACCAGCACCGACAGGGCCATGGCCGAAACGATGGTGATCGAGAATTGCTTGTAGATCACACCGGTAGAGCCGCTGAAGAACGCCATCGGCAGCAGTACCGCCGACAGTACCAGGGCGATACCGACCAGGGCGCCCTGAATCTGGCCCATGGATTTCTTGGTCGCTTCCTTCGGTGACAAGCCTTCTTCGCTCATCACCCGCTCGACGTTTTCCACCACGACGATGGCATCGTCCACCAGCAAACCGATGGCCAGCACCATACCGAACATGGTCAGGGTGTTGATGCTGAAACCGAACGCCGCGAGGATGCCGAACGTACCCAGCAATACCACCGGCACGGTCATCGTGGTGATGACGGTGGCGCGGAAGTTCTGCAGGAACAGGAACATCACCAGGAACACCAGCACGATCGCTTCGACCAGGGTTTCAACCACACCCTTGATCGACTCGGTCACCACTGGCGTGGTGTCGTACGGGAACACCACTTCCATGCCCTGCGGGAAGAACGGCTTGAGCTCGTCAATCGTCTTGCGCAACGCCTTGGCGGTATCCAGGGCGTTGGCGCCGTTGGCCAGTTTTACCGCCAGACCGGAAGACGGTTTGCCGTTGAACTGTGCGGAAATGGTCGAGTTCTCACCGCCCAGACCGACATCGGCAACATCGCCGACGCGTACTTGCGAGCCGTCCTGGTTGACCTTCAGCAGAATCGCCTTGAACTGCTCGGCAGTCTGCAGACGGGTCTTGCCGATGATCGTTGCGTTGAGCTGCTGGCCTGGCAGCGCCGGCAGACCGCCGAGCTGACCGGAGGAGACCTGAACGTTCTGCGCCGAAATCGCCGTGCTGACGTCGGCCGGGGTCAGGTTGTACTTGTTCAACTTGGCCGGGTCGAGCCAGATGCGCATCGCGTACTGGGCACCGAAGACCTGGAAGTCACCGACACCGGCGGTCCGCGAGATCGGGTCCTGCATGTTCGACACGATGTAGTTGGACAAGTCGTCCTTGGTCATGCTGCCGTCACGCGAGACCACACCGATCACCAGCAGGAAGTTTTTCACTGCCTTGGTCACGCGGATACCTTGTTGCTGCACTTCCTGCGGCAACAGCGGGGTGGCCAGGTTCAGCTTGTTCTGGACCTGAACCTGCGCGGTATCGGAGTTGGTGCCTTGCTCGAAGGTCGCGGTGATGGTCATGCTGCCGTCGGAGTTACTTTCCGAGGACACATAACGCAGGTTGTCGATACCGTTGAGCTGTTGCTCGATCACCTGGACCACGGTGTCCTGCACGGTTTGCGCCGAAGCGCCCGGGTAGGTCACGGAGATCGCAATGGCCGGTGGCGCAATGCTTGGGTATTGGTTGATCGGCAATTTCAGGATCGAAAGTGCCCCGACCAGCATGATCACCAAGGCAATTACCCAGGCGAAAATCGGACGGTCGATAAAGAATTTTGACATGGATTACTCCCCTTTGCCGCCGGCGGCTTTGTCAGCTGCCTGTGCGGGGGCCGGGTTCTTGGTGCCGACGTTGGTCGCTTCGGTCGGTTTGACCTCCACACCTGGTTTAACGTACTGCAGACCCTCGGTGATCAGACGATCGCCAGCCTTCAGGCCGTCTTCGATCAGCCACTGGCTGCCGACGGTGCGGCTGGCCTTGAGCTGACGCAGTTCGACCTTGTTGTCCGGGCCGACGACCAGTGCGGTTGGCGTGCCTTTGAGGTCGCGGGTCACGCCTTGCTGCGGTGCCAGAATGGCCGCGGCGTTGACACCGGCCTGCAACTGGGCGCGTACGAACATGCCCGGCAACAGGGTGTGATCCGGGTTCGGGAACACGGCGCGCAGGGTCACCGAGCCGGTGGTCGGGTCGACCGTCACTTCGGAGAACTCCAGCTTGCCGTCCAGCTTGTACTGGGTGCCGTCCTCGAGGGTCAGCTTCACAGCAGCGGCGTTGTCGCCGGACTTCTGCAGGCGACCGCTTTCCAGCTCGCGGCGCAGTTGCAGCAGTTCGACCGACGACTGGGTCACGTCGACGTAGATCGGGTCCAGTTGCTGGATCGTTGCCATCGCATCGGCCTGGCCATTGCTGACCAGCGCACCTTCGGTGACTGCGGAACGACCGATACGGCCGGAGATCGGCGCGTAGACCTTGGTGTAACGCACATTGATCTGCGCAGTCTGCAACGACGCTTCCGATTCCATGCGGTTGGCCACAGCGGTGTCGTATTCCTGACGGCTGACCGCCTGTTCATCGACCAGTTGCTTGTAGCGGTCGGAGATCGACTTGGTCGAACGCAGGTTGGCTTCGGCGCTTTTCAGGGTCGCTTCATAGACCGACGGATCGATCTGGTACAGCTGCTGGCCGGCTTTGACGTCGGCACCTTCCTTGAACAGGCGCTTGAGAATGATGCCGTTGACCTGTGGACGCACTTCGGCGATGCGGAACGCGCTGGTGCGGCCCGGCAGTTCGGAAGTCAGGGTAAAGGCTTGGGGTTGCAGGGTGACGACGCCGACCTGAGGGGGCGGAGCGGCCGGAGCCGCTTCTTCCTTTTTACATCCGCTGAGCAGCGATGCCAGGGCGACGGCAGTGACCAGAGCGGTAACAGCTGGCTTGAATTGCATGAAGATCCTCGGGTCAGGCGCGCACAAAGCGCACAAGAAATGTGAAAGGGTAAAAAATGCGTACCGGGTGGATAAGTAGCTTGCTAAGGAATATACTTACGTTCATGGTTGTTTGTAAATACCTTCGGCGTGTACCCACCCTGTTACAAAAGTCGTCGCAAGGTTCGAAATTGTAGGCCGGGGAGACGATTCACGAGAGATCGCCCCCTCTTTATTCAGCGGATATTCAGCCATCCCTGAAACATCCTGTTTGAGGTTTTACTGCCATGGTCCGTCGTACCAAAGAAGAAGCTCAGGAAACCCGCAGCCAGATTCTGGAAGCGGCCGAGAAAGCCTTCTATGAAAGGGGGGTTGCCCGCACGACCCTCGCGGACATCGCGACCCTGGCCGGCGTGACGCGCGGTGCCATCTACTGGCATTTCAGCAACAAGGCCGATCTGGTCCAGGCGATGCTCGACAGCCTGCACGAGCCGCTGGAAGAACTGGCCAAGGCCAGCGAAAGCGAGGACGAACCGGACCCACTGGGCTGCATGCGGCAGTTGCTGATTCATTTGTTTCATCAAGTTGCGCTGGACCCGAAAACCCGGCGCATCAACGAAGTTCTGTTTCATAAGTGCGAATTCACCGATGAAATGTGCGATCTGCGCCAGCAGCGCCGGACGGCCAGTCTCGAATGCAACGTGCGCATCGGCCTGACCCTGCGTAATGCGGTGAATCGCGGCCAGTTGCCGGAAGATCTCGACACCGCCCGTGCGGCTGTCAGCATTCACGCCTATATCGACGGCTTGCTGTATGGCTGGCTGCTCGCACCGGACAGCTTCGAACTGCACGCCGAGGCCGAGCGTTGGGTCGACACCGGGCTGGACATGCTGCGCCTGAGCCCCAGCCTGCGCAAATGAAACAAAATGCGTAATTGACCCAGCTTATGTCAATTGGCCGGCCTTTATACAGGTTGGCAGCGGGGGAGTTTATACGTAGCAAGCTGCGCATTTTGTAGGGAAATTGTGTCGCTCTTGTAAAATTTGGTTGCCCGTTTGCCCTCACCCTAGCCCTCTCCCGGAGGGAGAGGGAACTGACCGCGTTGTTGACTCAATCTACGCCGACCTGAAATATCGAGCCGAACTCAGGATTAAGGATACACGCTGATCGGCTCCCTCTCCCTCGGGAGAGGGAACTGACCGCGTTGTTGACTCAATCTACGCCGACCTGAAATATCCAGCCGAACTCAGGATTAAGGGTACACGCTGATCGGCTCCCTCTCCCTCGGGAGAGGGCTGGGCGGGCGGCGTTCCGATGAGGGGCTACGCACTCAGCTGCGCAATCACTCTCCAGCCGAACACAAAAAAGCCCCCAACTCTCACAAGTCAGGGGCTTCTTCATTTCTATACGACCGCTTACAGCGTCGGGTAATCGATATAACCCACCGGCCCCTTGCCATAGAAGGTTTCAGGATGCGGCTCATTCAACGGCGCATCAGCCTTCAAACGCGCCGGCAGGTCCGGGTTGGCAATGAACGGCACGCCGAACGCCACCGCATCCGCCTTGCCAGCCGCCAGCCACTCGTTGGCGCTGTCCTTGGTGAACTTCTCGTTGGCGATGTACGGGCCGCCAAACGCTTCTTTCAGTTGAGGGCCAAGGCTGTCGGCGCCTTCTTTTTCACGCGAGCAGATGAACGCGATGCCACGCTTGCCCAGCTCCCGCGCCACGTAGGTGAAGGTTTCTGCGAGGTTGTCGTCGCCCATGTCATGGGAGTCAGCGCGCGGTGCCAGGTGCACACCGACACGGCCGGCGCCCCAGACTTCGATCGCGGCGTCGGTCACTTCCAGCAGCAGACGTGCACGGTTCTCCAGCGAGCCACCGTATTGGTCAGTGCGCTGGTTGGTACTGCTCTGCAGGAACTGATCGAGCAGGTAGCCGTTGGCTCCGTGGATTTCCACGCCGTCGAAGCCGGCGGCCTTGGCGTTCTCGGTACCGGTGCGGTAGGCGTCGACGATGTCGGCGATTTCGGCGGTTTCCAGCGCACGCGGCGTCGGGTAATCGGCCAGTGGACGCACCAGGCTGACGTGGCCTTTTGGTTGAATAGCGCTCGGCGCCACCGGCGCTTCACCGTTGAGGTAAGAAGGGTGAGAGATACGGCCGACGTGCCACAGTTGCAGGAAAATCTTGCCGCCGGCGCCGTGAATGGCTTTGGTCACGTTGGCCCAGCCACGTACCTGGTCGTTGGACCAGATGCCTGGGGTATCCGGGTAGCCGACGCCCATCGGCGTCACCGAGGTGGCTTCGCTGAGGATCAGGCCGGCCGAGGCGCGCTGTACGTAGTACTCGGCCATCAGCGCATTCGGCACGCGGCCTTCGTCGGCGCGGCAGCGGGTCAGCGGGGCCATGATGATGCGGTTGCTCAGCTCGATGTCGCCGAGTTTGATCGGGTCAAAAATAGTCGCCATGTCTACAAGCCTCTCTTAATTAAGGAAGTTGATCAGTTGGATGCAGCGGCCAGCTCGGCGTTGCCGTTCTGGCGGAAAGTGATCAGGGTCACCAGCAGGGCGAGCACCGCCAGTGCAGCGGCGGCCAGCGGTACGCTGGTCAGGCCGTAACCGTGGGCGATGACCGTGCCACCGACCCAGGCGCCGAGGGCGTTGCCGACGTTGAACGCGCCGATGTTCAGGGTCGACACCAGGTTCGGTGCCGCCTTGCCGAAGGTCACCACGTTGACCTGCAGCGCAGGCACCGCGGCGAAACACGCGGTGGCCCAGAGAAACAGGGTGATTTCGCTCGGGATCAGCGCGACGCTGGTCCAGCTCAGCACCGTGGAGATCACGGCCATGGCAATGAACACGCCGATCAGCGTGGCGGCCATGCCTTTGTCGGCCAGTTTGCCGCCGATAATGTTGCCGACGGTCAGACCGAGGCCGATCAGCATCAGCGTCCAGGTCACGCCACGGGGCGAGACGCCGGTGACTTCGCCGAGCAGCGGCGCCACGTAGGTGAACAGGGTGAAGACCGAGGCGGCGAACAGCGCGGTCATGCTCAGCGACAGCCAGATACCGGCGCCTTTGAGAGCCGCGAGTTCGGCGCGCATGTCGAGTTTTTCTTCGTCACGCTTGGCCGGCAGGAAGCGGATCAGACCGATCAGTGCAATCACGCCGATCACCGTCACCGCCCAGAAGGTCGAGCGCCAGCCCGCTTGCTGACCCAGCGCGGTACCCAGCGGCACGCCGAGCACGTTGGCCAGGGTCAGGCCGGTGAACATCAGCGCTACGGCAGAAGCGCGTTTGTTCGGCGCAACCAGATTGGCCGCCACCACCGAGCCGATGCCGAAGAACGCGCCGTGGCACAGCGCGGTGATCACGCGGGCGAACATCAGCACGTTGTAATCACTGGCGATGGCGCAAAGCAGATTGCCGACGATGAAGATGCCCATCAGTGCGACCAGTGCCGCCTTGCGTGGCAGTTTCGCCGTGGCCATCGCCATGAAGGGTGCGCCGATGGCCACACCGAGGGCGTAACCGGTCACCAGCCAGCCAGCACCGGGAATCGACACACCGAGATCAGCTGCGACATCGGGCAACAGGCCCATGATGACGAACTCGGTGGTGCCGATGGCGAAGGCGCTCAAGGCGAGGATGAGGAGCGAAAGGGGCATGCGGGTTTCCTTGCGGCTGACTGACGTCAAGGGTCAGAGCTCTTTACTGAGGGTGCTGAGGAACGCCTGGATCACGTCCTCGTTACGTTTGAAAAAGTGCCATTGACCGGCCTTCTGGCTGCTGATCAGACCGGCGCGTTGCAACGTCGCCAGATGCGCAGAGACCGTCGACTGCGACAGGCCGCAACGCTGATCGATCTGCCCCGCGCAGATGCCGTACTCGTGGTTGTGCAACTGCTCGGGGAATTCGTTCTTGGGGTCTTTTAGCCAGTTGAGGATGTCTCGCCGTACTGGGTGCGCCAGGGCTTTTATTATTTCGTCGAGGTCGAGGTTCATGGCAGGGCTCGTGTTGGCAGTGGCGATATATCGCGATGTGGCGAACTTTAAATCGTTGGATCGCGATATACCAATATGAATTGGTTCTGATCAGCGCATGAATCGCTATATCGGGTTATAACGATATAGGGCTGCCGGCTCGCCTGGGGCAGTGCTAAGCTGCGCGCATGAACTATCTCGCACATTTGCATCTGGGCGGTCAGCGCCCCGGCCAGTTACTCGGCAGCCTCTACGGCGATTTCGTCAAAGGCCGGTTGCAGGGGCAGTTTGCGCCGGAGGTCGAAGCAGCCATTCAACTGCATCGCCGCATTGACGTATTCACAGATCGCCATCCGCTGGTGGACATCGCCTTGGGCCGCTTCACCGAAACCCGCCGGCGTTATGCCGGAATCGTCCTTGATGTGTTTTTCGATCATTGCCTGGCGCGGGACTGGGGGCTATATGCCGACCGGCCGCTGGAGCAGTTCACCGCAGACGTCTATCAGGTGCTGTCTCGCGAACGGCAATTGCCGGAACGGCTGGCGAAGATTGCACCGCACATGGTCGCCAATGACTGGCTGGGCTCGTATCGCGAGTTTGAGGTGCTGGAGCAGGTGTTGCGTGGGATCTCGCGACGGCTGAGCAGGCCCGAAGAGTTGGCCGGGGCAATGCAGGAGTTGCGGCGATTATATGAACCGCTGAGTGAAGACTTCAGTCTGTTTTACCCACAACTCCAAGACTTTGCCCAAAACTCCGAACCCATGAAGATCTAATGTAGGAGTGAGCCTGCTCGCGATAGCGGTCTGTCAGTCACTATTGCATCAACTGACAGACCGCTATCGCGAGCAGGCTCACTCCTACAGGGGATTTGTGTTCAGGCAGCGATTGCCGGGCGCATTGGGGATTGTCGGGTCTCAGGAATCGAGCCAAACAACGCCTTCTGCACCGCCTGCTGCGCTTCGAACGCCAGTGCCGCGCGCTCGCGGCCTTCACAGGCAATCGGTTGGAGCAAATGCACTTCGACATCGCCGCAGTCATTGCTGAACAGGCGCATCAGGTGCGAGAGCAAATCGTCGTCGCCAATGAACGGCGCCAAGGTATCGATTTCGCCATGGCGCAGATAACGAATCGCCACCGGTTGCAGCATCACTTGTGAATCAATCGCCGCCGCCAACAAGCGACCATGAAAAGTGCGCAGCGAGCGGCCGTCGGTGGTGGTGCCTTCGGGGAACATCAGCAAGGCGTGTTCGCTTTGCAGATGGCGGGTCATCTGCTTGCGGATCAACTGGCTGTCGCCCGAGCCGCGGCGGATGAACAGGCTGCCGGCCTTGGCCGCGAGCCAGCCGGCTACCGGCCAGGTGCGCACTTCGGCCTTGGACAGGAACGACAGCGGCGTGAGCATGCCCAGCAGCGGAATGTCGGTCCAGGACACATGATTGCTGACCCACAGCATCGGCTGTTTCGGCAGCTCGCCATGTACGCTCACGCGAAAGGGCAGGGCGTTGCTCAGGCGCGCCATGAAAAAGCGCGACCAGCGCTGGCGCCGTTCCATCGAATGCGCCAGGCCAATGCGCTCGAACACCCCGAACACGCTGGCCATGCTCAGGCCCAGCGAGACCACCAGCAGCACCCGCGCGATTCGCGCGTACACCCGCAACCGGCTCATCACACGGCCGCCTTGAAGTGTTTGGCGTAGCGCGGGCAGAGTTCGTCGCGCTTGAGCAGGATGAACACGTCGGCGACCTGGAAATCTTCGTCCCAGCACGGCTCGCCGCAAATCTTCGCGCCCAGACGCATGTAGGCCTTGAGCAACGGCGGCATTTCGGCGATCACGTTGGAAGGGATATCCAGCGTCGGCAGCGGATTTTTCGGCTCGGCGCGCAGGTGTTCGGTGCACAGATAACGTTCGCGCAGGCGCTGCATGATCGCATGGGCCTGAATGCCGCCGTCCTGCATCGGAATGCTCGCGCAACCCATCAGGTAGCTGTAGCCGCCCTGATTCAGCACTTCGGCCAGTTCGCCCCAGAGCACAGCGATGGTCCCGCCGTTGCGGTAGGCCGGATCGACGCAAGTGCGGCCGATTTCCAGGATCGGGCCTTGCAGGTGCGCAAGGCCATGCAGGCAGAATTCTTCTTCGCTGTAAAACTTGCCCAGGCTGCTGGCAGCGGTGTGATCGAGCAAACGGGTCGTCGCCACCAGGCGCCCGGTGTTCAGGTCACGCACGCCGATGTGGCTGCAGTGAACATCATAGTCATCCATGTCCAGACCCAGGTCCGCGCCTTTGAGTTTGGCGTTGAACTCGCCGCTGAAAACGGCGAAGCGCAGGGCCTGGGCTTGCTGCAAGGCTTCGGCGCCGATCAGGCGTTCGGCTTGCAGGCGGCGTTCATTGCCGGTGTCGCTGATGCGGGCGATTTGCGTCATGTGAATCTCCGTACGGGCCTTGAACCCGTCATGGGTTGCAGCCGATCGACTTTCTTTATGCAGCCGTGTTGTGCAAAGTCAGGCTATGTAGCCCCGGTGTCATCGCCATGAACGTTCGGTGATGCTTATATGACAGCCCAGAAGGAGCCGCCCGTGCCCTGGTCAGATCTGTTGCAACGTAGTGAGCGCTTGCCCGTCGGCGCCGACCTCGCTGAGGGTTTCGCGGCGCTGTTGCAGACGCTGGGCACGGTTTCGCCATTCGAACTGGCAGTCGCCGGCGGGCGGCGCATGGCCACGCCGGGGCTGGCCTTTCTCGTCGGCTATCAGGCGGCGTTGCGCATGCTCTGGCCGAGCGCGCCATTGAGCCTCGGCGCGTTGTGCGCCACCGAACAGCGCAGCCTGCGCCCGGCGGATATGCAAACGCGCCTGCACAGCTTGCGCCTGAGCGGGCGCAAGGATTTCGTCACGGCCGGCGATGCGGCGGACTGGCTGCTGGTGGCCGCGCGCAGCGAATCAGACGGCGAAACACCGCGACTGACATTGGCGGTGGTCTATCCCGGTGAGCCCGGCGTGACCGTGGAAACACTGCCGGCGCTGCCGTTGATGCCGGACATCAGCCACGGTCGTCTGCGTCTGGATGGCGCGCTGTGCGAATTGCTCGCCGGCGATGGCTGGGATGCGTACGTCAAACCCTTTCGCACCCTTGAAGACATGTACGTGCTGAGCGCGATGACTGCGTGGCTTTACGGCGTCGGCCAGGACAGTGACTGGCCGCAGACCCTGCAATTACGTTTGCTGGCGCTGTTGGCCGGGTGTGCCGAAGCGAGCCGGCAAGCGCCGGATAATCCGGCCGGGCATGTGTTGCTGGGTGGGTTGTTTGCGCAGTTCGAGGCGCTGTCGGGGGAGGTGGATCAAGCGTTGGCCGCAGGCCCGGTGGCGTGGGCGCAGATGTGGCAGCGGGACAAGGCCGTGATGCAATTGGCGGCGGGGGCGAGGGGCAAGCGGTTGGCCAAGGCTTTGGCGGCGAATTAAAGGGCCTCATCGCGAGCAGGCTCACTCCTGCAGGGGACCGTGATTCTTCAATTGGAATGCGATCAAACGGTAGGAGTGAGCCTGCTCGCGATAGCAATTCACGAAACGCCACCGCCCTGTCATAAACCCCGACTAGTCTCAGCAGGTTCATTTCCCAGAGCCTCGACCATGTTCAAAGGTCTGTCCCTGTTCCTGCTGCTCATCAGCCTCACCGCTCACGCCGAACAATGGCCCGGCGAGCAATGGCCGACCGGCCCGAAAATCACCGGCCCAGCCGTCGAGGCGCTGGAAACCTACGCCTTCCCGCCCCGCGACGACAGCACCCGCCAAGGCATCCGCACCGACGCCTTGTTGATCATCCGCGACGGCCAGATCATCTACGAACGCTACGCCGGTCCGACCACCGCGCAAACCGCGCACCTGACCTGGTCGATCAGCAAAAGCCTGATGGCCACCGTGCTCGGCGTGGCCTATGGCGAGAGCCGCTTCAAGCTCGAAGACCCGGCCGCGCAGTTTTACCCGCCATTGGCAAACCACCCGGAAATGAAAATCGCCGACCTGCTGCACTGGGCCTCGGGCATCGACTGGCAGGAAGACTACGAATACGCGCCGCTGAAATCCTCCGTGGTGGCGATGCTTTACACCCGTGGTCATCGTGACATGGCCGCGTTCGCCGCTGATCATCCGACCTACGCTGAACCGGGTCGGGCGTTTCGTTATTCCAGCGGCGACAGCAACCTGCTCGCCGCTGCGTTGAAAGGCATGCTCGGCCCGCAGCGTTATGCCGATTACCCGTGGACGGCATTGTTCGAACCGCTGGGGATTCGCCGCGCGGTTTGGGAAAACGATGCCAGCGGCACGTTCGTCGCCTCGTCTTACGCCTACCTCACCGCGCGGGATCTGGCGCGGGTCGGGCTGCTGATGGCGCGCGACGGGCGCTGGCAGGATCGGCAATTGCTGCCCCAGGATTGGGTCGCGTTCAACCGCGAACCCTTCGCCAGCTACAAGGCGGGTCAGGACGAAGCCGTGCCCGGCGGTCATTGGTGGCTCAATCGCGCGGTGGACGGCGCGTCATCGCCGTGGCCCGCCGCGCCACCCGACACCTTCGCCGCGCTCGGCCATTGGGGACAGGCGCTGTACGTGATTCCCGGCCATAACCTGGTGGTTGTGCGCTATGCCGATGATCGCGATGGCAGTTATCGCCACAACGAATTGCTCGCGCGCGTACTCAAGGCGGTGCAGCCATGAAGCGATTATTGCTGTTGCTGCTGGTCCTGCTGCTCGGCTGGATCGCTTACGAGCGTGAAAATCTTTGGGCCTTTCCGGACATCATCAGCGCCTACACCGCCAAGGAATATTGCTCGTGCCGGTATGTGATGAACAACGATGCAGAATATTGCCGTGGCTATGTAAAGCAGTGGCTACCCACCAACCAATTCACCGATGACCCCGCCAGCAAAACCATCACGGTCAGCGGCATGGGCCGCAGCAATAGCGCGCAGTGGCAGAACGAACGCCACGGTTGCCGCCTCATTCCGTGACTACACCCAATCCCTTTGTAGGAGTAAGCCTGCTCGCGATAGCGGTCTGACATTCTAAAAGATGTCGCCTGATATTCCGCTATCGCGAGCAGGCTCACTCCTACAGGATTTCGTTAGCCAATCAATCTATGCTGATCTTCAGTTTGCAATAACGTGGCGGGCGGTTAAGGTTCGTGCAGGTTTATCGCCCCCACGAGTGCTCAATGTTCAACCGCTCCCTGTACACAACCCTTTCCTGCCTGCTGCTGGCCGCCGCCGCATTGCCGGCTCAAGCCAATTGGTATCTGGACGGCGAGTCGTCGCGGCTGTCGTTCGTCAGCACGAAAAACGCCAGTGTCTCCGAAGTGCAGCGCTTTCTGGTGCTGCACGGCAAGGTCGATCCCAATGGGCGTGCCGAAGTCGAGGTCGAGCTGGAGTCGATCAACAGCGGCATTCCGCTTCGCGATGAGCGGATGCGCAAGGAGTTGTTCCAGATCGAGCAGTTCCCGGAAGCGACGATCACCACGCAGATCGACCTGCGCCCGATCAACGATCTGGCCCCCGGCGCGCAGCTGGAATTGCGCCTGCCATTGACCGTCAATCTGCATGGCAAGCAACACGAATATCCCGCTGAACTGCTGGCGACGCGCCTGGATGATCGGCGCTTTCAGGTGGTGACCCTCGAGCCGCTGGTGATCAACGCCGAGGATTTCGACCTCGCGCCGGGGCTGGAAAGCCTGCGCAAGCTTGCCGATCTATCGGCCATCAGCCTGTCGGTACCGGTGGGTGCGGTGCTGATCTTCACGGCGCGCTGACATGCGCGGCGCAGTGTTTCCCTGGCGCAACGGCAACCGCTTCGAGCTGCTGATCGATGGCCCGCAATTCTTTCCGCGGATGCTCGAGCACATCGCCGCCGCCAAAGAACAGATCGAACTGGAACTGTATCTGGTCGAGGCCGGCGCCTGCGCCGACACCATCGTCCAGGCGCTGGCGGCGGCGGCCGAGCGCGGTGTGCGTGTGCGCTGCCTGTTCGATGATTACGGCAGCCTCGCGTTTACCTTGCACTTGCGTCAGCGCCTGACCGCTGCCGGGGTGGAACTGCGTTTCTATAATCGCTTGAGCTGGCGGCGCTGGGTCGGCAATTTCTATCGTGATCACCGCAAACTGCTGCTGATTGATCAATGTCTGGCGGTGGTCGGCGGCACCGGTGTCACTGATGAATTCTGGACCCCGGGCGAGGACACCAGCGAGTGGCACGAAGTGATGGTGCAAATCAGCGGCCCGCTGGTGATCGACTGGCAATTGCTGTTCGACCGCCAATGGATCGCCAACCGCTACCGCCGCGCCTGGCGTCCGGCGGCGCATTTCGGTCTGCCGCGTTTACCGCGTGTGCCGGACAAGGGCGAGGGCATGGGCCGCGTGGCTTATGCCGATGCGCGGCAGCATCGCGACATTCTGCAATCACTGTTTCGCGCGCTGAACAGCGGGCAGAAACGCATCTGGATGGCCACGCCGTATTTCCTGCCGACGTGGAAAATCCGCCGCTCGCTGCGCAAAGCCGCGGCGCGCGGTGTCGACGTGCGTTTGCTGCTGACCGGGCCGCGCACCGATCACCCGTCAGTGCGTTACGCCGGGCATCGTTACTATCCGCGACTGCTCAAGGCCGGGGTGCAGATCTTCGAATACCAGCCGTGCTTCCTGCACCTGAAAATGGTGCTGGTGGACGAATGGGTGAGCATCGGTTCGTGCAACTTCGATCACTGGAACCTGCGCTTCAATCTGGAAGCGAACCTGGAAGCACTGGATCCGTCGTTGACGGCGGCAGTGGAGGCGAGTTTTGTCAGGGACTTCGGGCTGAGTCAGTTGGTCAGCCTCGAGGAGTGGCAGCGCCGGCCGTTATGGCGGCGGGTCAAGCAGCGGGTGTGGGGCTGGGTGGATCGGTTGGTGGTCAACATCCTCGATAGACGCGGGTAGTCGGCCTCCCACAAATCATTGTAGGAGTGAGCCTGCTCGCGATAGCGGTGTGTCAGTCAACTTTGAAGTAACTGAATGACCGCTATCGCGAGCAGGCTCACTCCTACAAGTGGACTCGGTGTTTGTTAGAGCAATTCGAAACTCTGCTGCGTCACGCTCTGCGAATCCAGGCCGATCTGCACATTGAACTTGCCCGGCTCGGCCGCGTATTTCAGTTGGGCGTTGTAGAACTTCAGGTCATCCTCAGTGATGGTGAAGTGCACGACTTTCTGTTCGCCGGCCTTGAGCATGATCTTCTGGAAGTTCTTCAGTTCTTTCACCGGGCGGATCATCGAGCCGGTGACGTCCTGAATGTACAGCTGCACCACGGTTTCGCCGTCACGCTTGCCGGTGTTCTTGACCATCACGCTGGCGTCGAGCTTGCCGGTGGCATTCAACGTGGTCGACGACAAGGCCATGTCGCTCAAGGCAAACGTGGTGTAGCTCAGGCCATAACCGAACGGAAACAGCGGCCCGGTGGTGTCATCGAAATACTGCGAGGTGTAGTTGCCCGGTTTGCCCGGCGTGAATGGCCGGCCAATGCTCAGGTGGTTGTAGTAGGTCGGGATCTGCCCGACGGAGCGCGGGAAGGTCACCGGCAGTTTGCCCGACGGGTTGTAGTCACCGAACAGCACGTCGGCAATCGCGTTGCCACCCTCGGTGCCGCTGAACCAGGTTTCCAGAATCGCGTCAGCCGACTGGTTCTCTTCGAGAATCGTCAGCGGGCGGCCGTTCATCAGCACCAGCACCAGCGGTTTTCCCGTGGCTTTCAGCGCGCGGATCAGCTCGCGCTGGGTTTCCGGGATGTTCAGGTCGGTACGGCTGGAGGATTCGTGGGACATGCCACGGGATTCGCCCACTGCCGCAACCACCACGTCGGCATCCTTGGCGGCCTTGACCGCTTCGTCGATCAATACACTGGCAGGGCGCGGATCATCGACCACTTCCGGCGCATCGAAGTTGAGGAAGTTCAGGTAGTCGAGGACCTTCTTGTCGCCAGTGATATTGGCGCCACGGGCGTAGATCAGCTTCGATTTGTCGCCGATCACTGCGCTCATGCCGTCAAACAGCGTCACCGATTGTGTAGGGCGACCGGCGGCGGCCCAACTGCCCATCATGTCGATTGGCGCTTTGGCCAGCGGGCCGACCAGCGCGACTTTCGCGGTTTTCTTCAGCGGCAGGGTTTCATTCTGATTCTTCAGCAACACCAGGCTGCGCCGCGCCACTTCGCGGGCCTCGGCACGGTGCAAACGGCTTTCGGCGTAGGTGTCGGCCGGATCATCCTCGGCCTTGCCGATGCGCAGGTACGGGTCCTTGAACAGGCCCATGTCGTACTTGGCGGCGAGCACTTCGCGCACCGCGTTGTCGATGTCTTTCTGTTCGATTTCGCCGGATTTGAGCAGCCCCGGCAGTTCCTTGCCGTACAGCGTGTCGTTCATGCTCATGTCGATGCCGGCCTTGATCGCCAGCTTCGCTGCTTCACGACCGTCGCGAGCGACGCCGTGTTTGATCAGCTCGAAAATCGCCCCGTGGTCGCTGACTGCCAGGCCCTTGAAGCCCCAATCTCTGCGCAGCAGATCGTTCATCAGCCAGGTATTGGCCGTGGCCGGAATACCATTGATCGAGTTCAACGCGACCATCACCCCACCGGCGCCGGCATCGATCGCGGCGCGGTACGGCGGCAGGTAATCCTGGTACATCTTCACCGGGCTCATGTCGACCGTGTTGTAGTCGCGACCGCCCTCGACCGCGCCGTACAGGGCGAAGTGCTTGACGCTGGCCATGATGCTGTCGGCGGCGCTCGGGGTTGCCCCCTGATAAGCGCGGACCATGACCCCGGCAATGCGCGAAGTCAGGTAGGTGTCTTCACCGAAACCTTCGGAGCTGCGGCCCCAGCGTGGGTCGCGGGAAATGTCGACCATCGGCGCGAAAGTGATGTCGAGGCTGTCGGCGGCGGCTTCTTTCGCCGCCACGCGCCCGGACTGGCCGATGGCGTCCATGTCCCAGCTCGAGGCGAGGGCCAGCGGAATCGGGAAAATCGTACGGTGACCGTGGATCACGTCGTACGCGAAAAACATCGGAATCTTCAGGCGGCTGCGCATGGCAGCGTCCTGCATCGGACGGTTTTCCGCGCGAGTGATCGAATTGAAGGTGCCGCCGATGTTGCCGGCGGCGATCTCTTTGCGGATCAGCTCGCGAGGCATTTCCGGGCCGATGCTGATCAGGCGCAACTGGCCGATCTTCTCATCGAGGGTCATCTGGCCCATCAGGTTGCTGATGAACGCGTCCTTGTTTTCCAAGGGAACCGGGACCGTGGCGGCCAGTACCTGGTGACTGGCCAGGCTGACGAACAGGCCCAGCAAACACAGCTTCTTCATGAATATTTTTCTCAAGGGCCCAAGCGGTGACGAAACACCGGCCAGCCAAAATGTAAGGAGCGACTATTGTTGTTCGGGTGCCGGCTCGAATATTCAGAGCCAAAAAACCACAGCCGACAGCGGCAGCGTGAACGCGAAGGGCACTTTTTAGCCCATAAGCCCGTCGCAATCCAGTGGCGGGGCCGATTATGCCCCAACCGCCGTGCCGGAATATTCAGCGCGCGGTTTTTTAATCAAAGGAGCATCACCGCAATGACGATCAGCCCGACCTATCGCTCACGTTTGCAAGTGGCCACGCTGCTGGTGCTGGCTGCGTTTCTGACCGCGTGCGGCATCAATAATATCCCGACCCTCGACGAACAGGCCAAAGCCGCCTGGGGCCAGGTGCAGAACCAGTACCAGCGCCGCGCCGATCTGATCCCCAACCTGGTGGAAACCGTGAAGGGCTATGCAGCCCATGAACAGGAGACCCTGACCGCCGTGATCGAAGCGCGGGCCAAGGCGACGTCGATCCAGGTCGATGCCAGCACCCTCGACGATCCAGCGAAACTCAAGCAGTTCCAGCAGGCGCAGGATCAACTGACCGGCGCGTTGAGCCGCCTGATGGTGGTCTCCGAGCGCTATCCGGACCTGAAGGCCAACCAGAATTTCCTCGCTCTGCAATCGCAGCTCGAGGGCACGGAAAACCGCATCGCCGTGGCGCGCCGCGATTTCATTCTGGCGGTGCAGAAATACAACACCGAGATCCGCACCTTCCCCGGGCGTCTGTGGCACAGCGTGATGTACAGCGATCTGCCGATGCGCGAAACCTTCGAAGCCACCACGCCCGGCGCGGAAAAGGCCCCGGAAGTGAAGTTCTGATCCGATGTTGGCGATGAGGTTATGCATGCGCGTGTTGAAAACGGGCCTGGTGCTGATGCTCTGGCTGTTCGCCGTCAGCGCCCAGGCCGAATTGACGTTCCCGGCGCTGAGCGGGCGCGTCGTCGATCAGGCGCAGATGCTCGAGCCGTCGCTGCGTGCGCAGCTGAGCCAGCAATTGCAGGCCCACGAACAGGCGACCGGCGAACAAGTGGTGGTGGTCACGCTGCCCGATCTGCAGGGCACCACCATCGAAGATTTCGGCGTTCAACTGGGCCGGCACTGGGGCATCGGCCAAAAGGACAAGAATAACGGCGCACTGCTGATCGTCGCCCGTGACGAGCGCAAGCTGCGCATCGAGGTCGGTTACGGCCTGGAAGACCGGCTGACCGATGCGCAGGCGTCGGTGATCATCCATCAGGTCATCACGCCCGCATTCAAGGCCGGGAATTTTAGCAAAGGCATCAGCGACGGCGTCGCGGCGATGCTGGTGGTGCTCGGTGGCAATCCGCTGGACGAGCCGTCGACGGTGTACGAATCCAGTGGCGACCCAGCCGATGATTTCATCTCGCGGCATCCGGCGCTGTTCATGTTTTTGGTGATGTTGTTCATCCTGACGGTGTTTGTCTGCCAGATGCTCGGTATCCTGCCCGCCGGCCGTGGCGGCTCCGGAGGCGGGGGCGGTTTTGGTGGCGGTGGATTCGGCGGGGGCGGTGGCGGTGGAGGCGGCTTCAGCGGCGGCGGGGGCAGTTTCGGCGGCGGTGGTTCGTCCGGCGGCTGGTGAGCACAGAACAATAACGAGCAGGCATCTTTCGACATGGCATTACTGACTGAACACGAACAACGCAAAGTCGCCGAGGCGATCGCCCGGGTCGAACGCGACACCGACGCTGAACTGGTCACGGTGCTGGCTGCGCGCGCAGACGACTATGCCTACATCCCGCTGCTTTGGGCCAGTCTGCTGGCGCTGGTGCTGCCGGGCGTTGTGCATTACCTGACCGGCTGGCTGACCTTGCGCAGCCTGCTGATGGTGCAGTGGGGCTTGTTCATCGTGCTGTGCCTGCTGTTCCGCCTGCCGAAAATCACCACCCATCTGGTCCCGCGCCGCGTGCGGCACTGGCGCGCCTCGAACCTGGCGCGGCGGCAGTTTCTTGAGCAGAACCTGCACCACACCGTTGGCAGCACCGGCATGCTGATTTTTGTCTGCGAGGCTGAGCGGTATGTGGAAATTCTGGTGGACGAGGGCATTTCGCGGCGACTGGACAATAAGAACTGGGATGTGATTGTTGCGGCGTTTACCGAGCAGGTGCGGCAGGGGCGCACGCTGGAGGGGTTTGTTACCTGTATCGAGGCGTGTGGCGAGTTGTTGAAGGTGCATGTGCCGGTGACGCAGGTGAGGAATGAGTTGCCGAATCGGTTGGTGGTGTTGGGCTGAGATAGTTTGAGATCTTCGGTGGATTCGCCCCTCACCCCAGCCCTCTCCCCTTGGAGAGGGCTGGGGTGAGCTGTTCAAAACCTGAGTTCGACTCGGTATTTCAGGTCGGTGCAGCTCGACAGAACAACGCGGTCGGCCCCCTCTCCCTCCGGGAGAGGGCTGGGGTGAGGGTAGCTTTTAAAGTACTCAAACCAACCGTTCAGCAAATAAGCACGTGTCCCCAATCCCCATCCCCCCTAAAATACCCGCCATTTCCGATTTCGCCCGTCCGAGGCCGCTTTTTCATGTCCGTCACCGCCCCCTCCGCGCCGTCCACAAAGTCTGCGCCCGACCACCACGCCCAATTCATCGAGCTGCTGCAAACCAGCCTCGAACAGAATGGCTTCATCAAACTGGTGCTGGCCAAGTACGTCGGTGACGAGGCGGATCTGCAGCGGGTGATCATCAAACCGGTGACGGTCAAGGCCCAGCCGCACCTGTCCTTCGTCTACCGCTACAAGACCCGCGACATCACCAAGAACCTGCCCCTGGCTGAAGGCGTAGCGGCGATTGCCGGGCTGCTGCCGACCTCGTTCAAGAATGCGCATTTGCTGGCGCTGAGCGACGAAGCCCAGCTGGAATACAGCAAAAAGGGCAAGTCTTCGCTGTTCAAGAGCAAACCTCAGCAATTGCGCGAGGCGCCGTCTGCCGAGCATAACCGTGAGAAAAACCGCTTTCTCGAGTTGAGGCGGCCGTTTCTCCAAGACCTTGGCGTGACCAATGCCCAGCACGAGCTGATCCCGGCGATGTCGCGCAAGTGGAAGCAGATCAACAAGTTCATCGAAGTGTTCAGCCACGCCCTGACCTCGTCACCGCTGGCGCTGGACAAGCCGGTGCGGGTGGCGGATTTCGGCTCGGGCAAGGGCTATCTGACGTTCGCGATCCACGACTACCTGCGCAACACTCTCAAGGCCGAAGGCGAAGTCACCGGCGTTGAACTGCGTGAGGAGATGGTCAATCTGTGCAACACAGCAGCGGCCAAACTCGAGCATCCGGGGTTGGTGTTCAAGTGCGGCGACGTGCGCAGCGTCGCGCCGAGCGAGCTGGACGTGATGATCGCCCTGCATGCCTGCGACGTTGCCACCGATTACGCGATCCACACCGGCATCCGCTCGGGCGCGTCGATCATCATGTGCTCGCCGTGCTGCCACAAGCAGATCCGCCTGCAGATCCAGAGCCCGGCGCTGCTCAAACCGATGCTGCAATACGGTTTGCACCTGGGCCAGCAAGCGGAAATGGTCACCGACAGCCTGCGTGCGCTGTTCCTCGAAGCCTGCGGCTATGAGACCAAAGTGTTCGAGTTCATCTCGCTGGAACACACCAACAAGAACAAGATGATCCTGGCGGTGAAACGCGCCGAGCCGGTCGACCCAGCGCAGCTGTTGGCGAAAATTGAGGAACTGAAAGCGTTCTACCACATCAGCGAACACTGCCTGGAAACCCTGCTGCGCGCCGACGGCTACCTGGCCTGACGCTGACCCTGGAGCGAGCCTGCTCGCGAAAACTGACTGACAGGCGACAATAAAGTCGCTTGCTAAGACCCCTTCGCGAGCAGATTCGCTCCCACATTGGCTCTCACTGCGGTCTTGCGCCCGAGCATCACCGTGGCAATCACGCCGCAGGCAAACACCCAGGTGATCGGCTCGACGTGTTCGCCGAAGAACATCGCAGAAAAAGCGATAGTGAAGAAAATCTGCAGCAACTGGATCTGACTGACCCGGGCGATGCCGCCCATGGCCAGCCCGGCGTACCAGGCGAAAAATCCGAGAAACTGCGAGAACAGCGCAACATACCCAAACGCCCACCAGGCCCTGGCCGACACTGCGCCCTGATGCTGCAACGCCAGGTACACAACCGGCCCGATCAGCAGCGGCGTCGACAGCACCAGCGCCCAGCAGATCACCTGCCAGCCGCCCATCTCTCTGGCCAGGCGGCCGCCCTCGGCGTAACCCAGCCCGCCGACAGCAATCGCGCCGAGCATCAACAAATCCCCGGCCTGAATGCTGCCCGCCCCGGTGTACAAGGCATAACCGAGCACCAGCGCACTGCCCAACGCGGCGCAAGCCCAGAAAGCTTTCGACGGGCGCTCATGGGACAGCCACGCCGCGTACAGCGCCACGCACAGCGGTTGCAAACCATTGACCAGCGCACCGTGGGACGCCGGCAACGTTTGCATGGCCCACGCCGACAACACCGGAAAACCCAGGATCACCCCGGCGATCACCAGGCTCAGGCCTTTGACTTGCTGCCAGCTCGGCCACTTCTCGCGGCGCCACAACAGCAGCAGCGCCGCCGGAATCGCCGCGAACAGCGCACGCCCCAAGCCGTTGAGCAGCGGATGCAGTTCCTGCACCACGATGCGGGTGAAGGGCAGAGTCAGGCTGAAAATCACTACACCGAGCAGGCCGAGGGCCATGCCGGTGTTTTCGCGCGAGGACATGAGGAAGACCGGAATTGAGGGTGGCTGGGAGTCCTCCATCTAGCCATAAACCGCACGCTTCAGGCTGTTACAGACAGACACAAATTGAGGCGTACAGTTTGCCGACGCCATCGCGAGCAGGCTCACTCCTACAGGGGAATGCATTCCAGATGTAGGCGTGAGCCTGCTCGCGATGAACGATGACTCGGTCTACCTTGAATACTCCCGGATCTTTCTCACAGGAGACCTCCCCATGCCCGCCAAAAAAATCCTCATGCTGGTCGGCGATTACGTCGAAGACTACGAAGTAATGGTGCCGTTCCAGGCCCTGCAAATGGTCGGTCACAGCGTGCACGCCGTGTGCCCGGATAAAGCCGCCGGGCAAACCGTGCGCACCGCGATTCATGACTTCGAAGGCGATCAGACCTACAGCGAAAAACCCGGGCATCTGTTTGCCCTGAATTTCGACTTCGCCAAGGTCAGCGAAGCCGATTACGACGCGCTGCTGATCCCCGGCGGGCGCGCGCCGGAGTATCTGCGGCTGAACGAGAAAGTCCTTGAACTGGTGCGCGCCTTCGACAACGCCGGCAAACCGATCGCCGCGGTCTGCCACGGTGCGCAACTGCTGGCGGCGGCGGGCGTGCTCGAAGGACGCGAATGCAGCGCCTACCCGGCCTGTGCGCCGGAAGTGCGGCTGGCCGGCGGTATCTACATCGACATCGCAGTCACCGACGGCCACGTCCAGGGCAATCTGGCCACGGCACCGGCATGGCCCGCGCACCCGAAATGGCTGGCCGGGTTCCTCGGGTTGCTCGGCACCCAAATCATCTTGTAATGAGTGGTCATGCCCGTTCGCAAGCAGGCTCCCACGAGAATGCATTCCAGTGTGGGAGCCAGCCTGCTGGCGATGGGGCCGCAACAGGCGACAGATAGCTCGCGCTGGTCTTTACTTTGAAGCGCACTCTGCCTAACTCGCCAAGGAGCAATACGCATGTCCGGATGGTACGAAGTCAGCAAGAGCAGCAACGGCCAATTCAGGTTCGTGCTCAAAGCGGCGAATGCCGAAACGATTCTGACCAGCGAGCTGTACACCACACGCGCCGACGCCGACGGTGGCATCGCCGCCGTGCAGAGCAACAGCGCGGTGGACGAGCGCTACGAAAAAAAGTCGACCAAGGACGGCCATCCCTATTTCAATCTGAAAGCGGCCAACCATCAGGTCATCGGCAGCAGCGAGGCGTACTCCTCGGACGCCGCTTGCGATAAAGGCATCGCCAGCGTCAAAAGCAACGGCGCGACCAGGGTGATCAAGGACAAGACCTTGCCGGTCCTCTGAACACACCACCTTCCCTGGAGCGAGCCTGCCCGCGATGAGGCCATCGGCTTCGATAGAGATGCCGAACAATAGACCGCTATCGCGAGCAGGCTCACTCCTACAGTTGAAATGCGATCCCCTGTTGGAGCGAGCCTGCTCGCGAAGGCGTCAGTTCGGCTTACATCAAACCTCGACCGGCACCGACAATTTCGGATTGCCCAGCGCATGGCTCTTGGCATCAAAGAACCGCAACTCGACCCCGGTGCCGTCGAACACCCTGGTGTAATGGCGCTTCTGATGCTGGACGAACGCCGCACTGCGCGGGTAAATCGAGATCGCCACGCTTGTCGGTTTCGCCAGGCGCAGCGCGCGGATGATGTGCGCATCCTGTTCGCCCAAGGCATGGCCGAAGATGCACAGGCTGCCGTCGTGTCCCAATAACTGCTGATAACAGAACGACAGATAATCCGAGCTGCGGATGGTCTTTAGCTTGTCCGCGCTTGGCCCTTCGCTGACGAACAGCGGCACGTCATCAAGGGTTTTCAGGGTGTTGTTGATGGCGAAACTGCCGAGCAGCGTGCCCTCGGTCGAGGTCAGTTTGCGCGCCGTGCCGTCCTGGTTACGCACCAGATGCAGACCGCCGTGCAAGTACAGCAAGCGCGGTTTGTCAGTGGTGCTTTCGCTCAGGTCGAAACTGGCGTTCGGGCCGTTGAACAGATCGTCGATCACTGTGCTGTCGTGTTGCAGCGCCCAGTAGTTGAGCAGGTCGTAATTGGTGGTGAACACCGTGCGATAGCGCGCCAGTTCTTCACTCAGCGTCGCCAGCGTTGACGGCTGCACCAGCCGCCACGGGATGTGCATGGCGTGCACGGTGTTGATCAGCGCTTCCTTGATCGCGTAGTAGCGATTGCGCGGCGCCGCCGAGCTGACGGCTAGCGCCTTGTTGACCCGGCTGGTGGTTTTCAGTGCGCCGAGTACCTGCTCGAAGCTGCGCGTTTGCAGCGCATCGAACACCGCCAGCTCCGAGGCGCTCAAAGGTTTTTCTTCCACGGTGCGGGCATTTTCGAACAGCGAGTCGTAGCCGAAGTCGTCCCATACCGCGCGGCTGGCGCCATTGCCCACCAGCAAACCGTTGAAATCGGTCGCGGCGCGCAGAGCGTTCCAGTCTTCGAGGGTGGCGTCGACATTCAGAAAATCAGTCATTGCGCAGGCGTCTCAAAACAAAGGGGCAGATGGGCGGCGACTTTATCACGAGCGGGCATTGAGCCAGATCAACATCCGTCGTGACCGATCGGTCGATCCTGTGTGCATCCGCCGGAGCGCAGCGCTCGAGCCGGCCCTAGTCAGGAGACACACGATGAGCAGCACCTTCTTCATTCCGGCGGTCAACATCATGGGCAGCGGCTGCCTCGACGAAGCCATGGACGCGATCCGCAACTATGGCTTTGGCAAGGCGTTGATCGTCACCGACAGCGGTTTGGCCAAGGCTGGCGTCGCCACTCTGGTGGCCGAGAAACTGGCGATGCAGGACATCGACTCAGTGATTTTCGACGGCGCCAAACCCAACCCGAGCATCGCCAATGTCGAGGCCGGGCTGGCGCTGTTGCAGGACAGCGGCTGCGATTTCATCGTCTCGCTGGGCGGCGGTTCGCCCCACGACTGCGCCAAAGGCATCGCTCTCTGCGCAACCAATGGCGGGCACATTCGCGACTACGAAGGCGTCGATCGATCGCAAAAGCCGCAACTGCCGCTGGTCGCGATCAACACCACCGCCGGCACCGCCAGCGAGATGACCCGGTTCTGCATCATCACCGACGAATCGCGCCACGTGAAAATGGCCATCGTCGACCGCAACGTCACGCCGCTGTTGTCGGTCAACGACCCGCAACTGATGGTCGCCATGCCCAAAGGCCTGACCGCGGCAACCGGCATGGACGCGCTGACCCACGCCATCGAAGCTTATGTCTCGACCGCCGCCAACCCGATCACCGATGCCTGCGCACTCAAAGCCATGACCCTGATCAGCAACAACCTGCGCCTGGCCGTGCGCGACGGTAGCGACCTCGCCGCACGGGAAAACATGGCCTATGCGCAATTTCTCGCCGGCATGGCCTTCAACAATGCCTCGCTGGGGTTCGTCCATGCGATGGCGCACCAGTTGGGCGGCTTCTATGATTTGCCCCACGGTGTTTGCAACGCAGTGTTGCTGCCTCATGTGCAGGCGTTCAATGCGCAGGTGTGTGCTGAGCGACTGAGAGACGTCGCCCATGCGATGGGCGCAGACATTCGCGGCTTCAGCGCGGAGCAGGGCGCGCAAGCCGCGATCAACGCGATCCGTAGCCTGGCCAGGGACGTCGAGATTCCCGGCGGCCTGCGCGAGCTGGGCGCCAAACTCAGCGACATTCCGCTGCTCGCCGCCAACGCCTTGAAGGACGCTTGCGGATTGACCAATCCACGGGCGGCGGATCAGCGCCAGATCGAGGAGATCTTTCGCAACGCTTTCTGAGAACGGTACAGCAGCGACTGTTTACGTAATGGCAATTTGGTCTGCTTTTGTTGAATCGTCCGGTTCAGAAGGGGATAGTGCGCGACTGGAAATGTCATCAGGGAGCGGGAAGTGACAATGAAGTCCATGTGGATCAGCGCAGCAGCGTTCGGCGGGTGGTTGATGGCTGGCCAGGCTTGGTCTGATTGCACGCCTCCTGCCGTCAGCGGGGATGCGGATTTTTCTGTATGCAAGGACTGGCCGGCTCATCCGGGGCAGTCCATCAGCGCCAAAGCCACGTTTGAGCGCGCAGCCGGCCCTGATGGGGGGACGAGCGGCTTTTATGATCTCGACCTGTCTATTGCGCAGGACGTGCAAGCCGGGCCGATCGCGACCTTTCACCAGGACAGCGCCTTCGAATCAAACGGCGTCGCTTTGCACGAGCTGACGCTGGATACCGCTCGCTATTCGGTCGCTCCCGATATCCGCGCCTTTGGTGTTCGCAGCCGTTTTACCAATAGCTCTCGACTCAATCCATTGGATGAGACACAGCTCACCCTCTACGTCAGAGAAGGTGAAACGCTGCGCCCTGTGCTGCAGCAGTTATTGGTCTATCAGTATGGCGGCGAATGGGACGGAAATTGCGAGGGCGAGCGCAGTGAAATTACCCGAACCGTTGAGATCGCCAAAACCAGCTCCCATGGCTACGCGGACCTTATCGTGAGAACGAGGGAAACAGGTACTTCAAGTGTGGGCAAGGGCGACGCTTGCAAAGATAAGATCACCGAGTCCAAACCCGTTTCGACAACCTTGCGTTATGACGGCAAGTCTTACGTTGTGCCACAAGGTCTCAAAGGTCTGTAATCGACCTGCATTCACACGACTGTCATCAAGGAAGAACCATGCTCCCACCCACCAGATTGCTGATTGCCATTGGTTTTCTCGCCTGTGCCTTCCAGGCCCAGGCCGCTTGCGACATCAAGGCCTTCGACGGCAAGTCCCTGTCACGCTGCAAGGTCTGGCCTGCGGTGCAGAACCAGGCGATTGCGGTGACCTCGACGTATCTGGCCGACCCCGGTGACGAGGAGGCCGGTGTGTTCGATCTGGATCTGGCAATCGTCGATGCGAGCAGCGCCAAACCCATCGCCACCTACCGTAAACCAGGGGCGTACAACTCCGATGCCGTGCGCTTTGACGACCTGCGGATCGACACGGCCCGGTATCGACTGGCGCCGGAGACTCGGGCTTTTGGCTTGCGATCGAGGTTTTCGCACAGCTCCCAGGCCAACCCCTACGAAAAAACCGATCTGGCCCTGTATGTGCGCGAAGGCAATGCGCTGCGCCCGGTGCTGGAGGGGTTGGTGATTGCCAAGAGCAACGGTGAGTTCGTAGATTGCGAAGGCTACGAGAAGAAGATTCGCCGTAGCGTCGAAGTGGGCCCCACCAGCCACCATGGTCTGGCCGACCTCATCGTCACCACCCGTGGCAGCAAGACGAAAAACACCCGGTCAGGTCAGCAATGTGTATCCAGCGTGACCCAACTGAAACAGACCCGTATCACACTGACTTACGACGGCGAGCAATATGTCGTCCCCGAGGACTACAGGGGTTATTGATGCATGCTCTCCAACCGGTCGGCGACGTCGCTGCACGCTTGGCGGCGTGCCGACAAAAGCCCTGAGCCGGCATCGGTTTTCACGACGAGTCGTGATCTCGCCCAAGCGGCTGATATAGACTGGCCGCCACGTGTTCTGGCGCTTGCAGGTTCCCCATGACTCCATCGTTGCTTATGGCCGTGCTGGCCTCGGGTTTCATCTATGGCATTACCCCAGGGCCCGGCGTGCTGGCGGTGTTTGGCATCGGTGCGGCGCATGGGCGGCGGGCCGGGGCGGGGTTTTTGTGTGGGCATTTGCTCGGTGATGTGGTCTGGTGCAGCACGGCGTTGATCGCGATTGTCGGCGCCCGTGAAATCGGCAGCACGGCGTTCGATGTGCTCGGTGTGCTTAGCGCGCTGTATCTGTTCTGGCTCGGCTGGCGTGCGGTGCGTGCGCAACGGCGCAATGGCGACGAAGCGCAAGGCGCCGCGCGTCAGCCGTTCTGGCACGGCATTGTCTTCGGTCTGACCAATCCCAAGGCCTACCCGGTGGCCGTGGCGACGTTCACTGCGCTGCTGTCGAGCCGCGCCGAACTGCTCAACTGGTCGATGCTGCCGGCGCTGATTGCCCTGAGTTTCGTTGGCGGCGCGCTGGCTTACGCGATTCTGGTGGGCGTGGTCGGCGCCCATCGCGTGCGCAAGGTTTATCAGCGTCACGAACTGTTGATCACTCGCCTGTGCGGGGTGATGTTCATCGGTTTCGCCATCAACGCGCTGATGCATGCGCTGCCGGGTTTGATGCCGAACAAGGGTTGATGCGGGATCTGCCGGACGCACCGTTCGTCGTGCCTGGGCCAGTTTTTCTAAACCTTTGACCGTTAAAACATTCCTAACTGAGGCGGACGTTTGTCCGCCACGTGTATTTAAGCAGCGGGCGAATCACTGCCCGCTTGAGTATTTTCAACGAAGGAGGGCGCGACCATGAGCCGGATGGCCACCCGTTTACGTACCGTCAGTTTTGCAACCCTGCTGGGCCTGTGCGCCAGCAGTGCGTTCGCCCAGTCGCCTGCCGAATTCATCAATGATGCTTCCGCCAAAGGCATGGCCGACATCGAAGCCAGCCGTCAGGCCCACGGCAAGACCGAATCCAAAGAGGTCAAGGATTACACCATCGTCGTCATCAACGACCGCACCACGGCCAACCAGCACCTGGCGAAAATCGCCAGGAAGCTCGACTTGCCGGTCGCGCCCCGCGAAGAGCTCGCCGACAAGGCCAAGGAATTGATGCCGGAAGTGAAGGATGGCGCGACCTTCGAGCAGGCCTACGCGGCCAGTCAGGTCAAAGCCACCGAAGAAGCCATCACCCAGATCCAGCAACAGGCACAGACCACCGACGTGCCGGAAATCAAAGCGTTTGCCGATGAGACTTTGCCAAAACTGCAAAGCCACCTGGAGAAGGCCCGGGCTCTACAGGCCAGTCGCTAAATTCTCAAGCTGATCCCAGCATCCCCAAACCTTCGCAGCGCCTGCTTGATGCAGGCACTGCCGAAGGTTTTTTTACGCCTGCGACGCGTCCCGTGTGGAAGGGGTTATATGCAGATTGCTCAGCACTCATTCAAATCCTGCTTTGGCTTGCTCTTGTCACCGAGCCCCTCAAGCTCGAACACTTGGTTCTCCCCCAGCGAGCGATAGTGCTTGCGCAATTCCTCCAGTTGCTTGAGGTCCAGCGCTTCCAGCCCGAGCATTGCGTTCTGCGCTTCCTTGTTGACCCGCAGCAGCTCATCGAGCTTTAGGTGCAGGATGTCGGTGTCACGGTTTTGCGTGTTCTGGATCAGGAAAACCATCAGGAACGTGATGATCGTGGTCGAGGTGTTGATGATCAGTTGCCAGGTATCGTTGTAACCAAAAATCGGTCCGCTCAAACCCCATAACCCGATCAGAATCAATGCGCCCATAAAGGTCTTCGGGCTACCGGCCCACAGGGCCAGTTTTTGGGCGATTTTTGCAAATTTCATGATGGAAGTCCTTTTGTTGGGAGCTTGAAATTCAGACACCGGCGTTGCGCTGAAAATTCTGTTTACAACTTCTCCCATGCACTTGATGCCTCGTCAGGACTCGCCAATTCAGTTCGTTTATTAGCTGGCCTTTCATTGTGGAGGTTTGGGTCTAGTATCAAATGGCAGTCAAACTGCCATCAGCTTGTTCCACGGATCGAAACCCGCAAGAGGCCACTCATGGAATTCTTCGAAAAGTTAGCCAGCCTAGCCGCCAAAGTCCGCTTGCAGAGCGCAGCTATCCAGACGGAAGAGGCGACGAAAAATGCGTTCGTCATGCCCTTTATCAGTACGGTTCTGGGTTACGACGTTTTTGATCCGACCGAAGTGACGCCCGAATTCGTCTGCGATATCGGCACCAAGAAGGGCGAAAAGATCGACTACGCGATCATGAAAGAGGGTGAGGTGCAGATTCTGATTGAGTGCAAAAAAATCGGTGAGTCGTTGCATATCAATCATGCCTCACAGTTGTTCCGCTATTTCCATGTCACCAGTGCTCGAATCTCCATCCTCACCAACGGCCAGGTCTATAAATTCTTCACCGATCTGGATGCGCCGAACAAAATGGATGAGAAACCGTTCCTTGAATTGGATCTGTTGGACATTGATGAATATTCAGTCCCCGAGTTGGTGAAACTGACCAAGTCGGCCTTTGACGTTGATTCCATCATCAATGCAGCGGGTGAGTTGAAATATGTCAGCCAAATCAAAAAGGTTCTCGCCGCGCAGGTCAGCAAGCCAGATGATGACTTTGTAAAGGTATTCGCTTCCCGGGTTTATGACGGCGTGATCACGCAGAAAGTGCGAGATCAGTTTCACGAATTGACCAGAAAAGCTGTCGTGCAATTCTTGAATGACCAGATCAATGATCGGCTCAAATCGGCCATGAGCGGCGCTATTCAGCCCGCGCTGGCGTCCTTGCCTTCGGTTCCTGTCGGAACTGATCCGGTAGATCCGCGCGATGAGTCGGATGACAAAGTTCTGACAACCTTGGAAGAATTGGAGGGTTACCACATCGTTCGAGCGCTGGTCCGATCAGTCGTTGATGCCAAGCGCATTGTTCAGCGCGATACGCAGAGCTATTTCGGTATTTTGCTGGATGACAACAATCGCAAACCGATCTGCCGTTTGCATTTCAATCGGTCCCAAAAGTATCTCGGCATATTCGATGAAGAAAAAAACGAAACGCGTCATGCGATCAATTCGGTGGATGACATCTATGAGTTCTCTGATCACCTGAAAAAAACTGTCGGCTATTACGATTGATGGAGAGTCGCTCTGCGGCTTGTCGTTTAGTCGGACATCTCTTGCAACGTTCGCACTGGAATTGCATTTCACGCTGCCTGTATCGTGAAAAGCAATTTGAACACACCGCCAGGAGAACGCAATGAGCTGGTCTGCCAAGCAATACGTCGCTTTCGAAGATGAACGCACCCGCCCGGCCCGTGATCTGCTGGCGGCGATTCCCACGGCTGATGCGCGAACCGTGGTCGATATCGGTTGCGGTCCCGGTAACTCCACGGAGTTGCTGGTGCAGCGGTTTCCTGCAGCCAAGGTCAGTGGGCTCGATAGCTCGGCGGACATGATCGATGCGGCACGCCAGCGCTTGCCGCAGTTGCAGTTCGAGGTGGCCGAGATTGATCAATGGGCGGAGGCAGGTCCGTTCGATGTGATCTTCGCCAACGCCGTGCTGCAATGGGTACCGGATCACGCGACGTTGCTGCCTGCGCTGGCAAGCAAGCTGTCAGCGGGTGGCAGTATGGCGATCCAGATGCCCGACAACCTCAACGAACCCTCACATCGACTGATGCGCGAAGTCGCCACCAATGGCCCGTGGGCGAGCAGGCTCACTGGCGCGGCAGAGCAACGTACCGACATGGCCAGCGCCAGCCAGTACTTTTCAATGCTGCGTCCGTACTGTGCGCGGGTCGATGTGTGGCGTACGACTTATCACCATCAGTTGTCTGGCGGGGCGGCCGGCGTCGTGGAGTGGTTCAAGGGGAGCGGGTTGATTCCGTTTCTGAGCCCGTTGACCGAAGAGGAACGGGCGCAGTATCTGCAGCAATATCTGGCAGCGGTTGAAGAGGCTTATCCAGCATTGGCCGACGGCTCGGTGCTGTTGCCGTTTCCACGCTTGTTCATTGTTGCGACCCGCTGAAACACCCCCTCAGCAGGCTCGTTTTTATGTCCTGCATGCAGGCTCAGTTTGCTGGCCGGAGGAATCGGCCGGTTCAACGAAGGAGGGCGATGTTGGTATCGATCCTGCCCTGGATGACTTGCAAAGTCTCCGGGGTTATCTCGTTAGGAAGCAGCTCGGCAGCGATTGCCGAAAACCGGCTGGCAACGGCGCATATTCGATCTATCGCATCCTCCGCTTTATCGATTGATATTTCCGCTTCCTGCGAAAGCCTCAGGATCTCTTTGCGGCCAATTTCCAAAGCTTCACCCATGACATCCATTTGGTGATAACCGCCGGGCCCTTCGCAAAAGGTCACGTCGAAGGCAGGTGACAACTTCCACTCGCCGGAAGACGCCATGAGATAGGCAAAATTCTTCGGATGATCATCCCGGTTGTTGAACGCGACGTTGAATACCGCTCGTTCGAAGGCCAGCGCTTTCTCGCGCACGTCATTAGTGCAGTAATGGGTAGCGCGGAGAAAATTCACGTAATCCAATGCGCCAGGGGAACGAAAGTCGGCTCCCGTCAAGGCTGCCAAGCTCTGCATGGGGATGCGCAGACCGTCTTGTCGGTCGAAGCGTCTGCTGGCGAAAGCGGCCATTCCATCAGGCAGGCGGAAGTGCTGGCTGTCAGGCGTCTCGATGCCACACAAACGCAGGCATTCTGAATAGGCCATTTCGACTGCGCAGACTTCGGGATGCTCGCCCTGACCGGGGAATTTCACCAGCCAGGCTTCGAATCCAGAAACAGCCGCCGTGGTAAATGTCCCGGTTTCGCGATCGCGATAGATCAACGCCTTGGGTCTGGCACCTTGCGGCGAGCCACCCACCAACAATAATTTCTGCAGCAACTGGGCACCGTCGCCGTCGAGCACTTCGCGTACTTCAGCCGCCAGCAGCTCAATCGAGTCATGGGTGGCCGGTACCATTAACTCAGGAGCGACAGGCTCGAACGACATGGCGCCCATCGCGTTCGCGCCGACATAGGCCAAACGCTCCAGGGGGCCGATGCGTGCGGCATTGAGGCCGCGACGCTTGAACAAGCGATCCATCAGAAGCATGCCCCAACCATCCGGCAACGCGTCATAGACCGGGCCGGGGAGACCCATTTGATGCGATGGAAAATCTCGCCTCAGCTTCCCACCCGCTAACGGCAGGCGAAGCGAGGACAGTTCCAGGCCTTTTGTCTTCGCCTCATCGCTGTACTCAAACACGATCAGCGGGCGCCCGTTCAAGGCTGTAGTAGAAACAAGCGAGCCCCAAAGCCAGCGCTCACCCCAACCCTCGTAATAAACGTCCACTTTCTCAAGCATTGTCAGGTTTCCTTTTGATGCGCTGACGCTTGGCGCTGTTTTCGTAACGCAGGATATCGTCCAGGGTTTCGATCTTGGGCTGGAACAAGTCTTCGAGTTCTTTTCCTCGGCCAAGCACCATCGCAACGCGCACCAGATTCTCGAACCCGACGTTGCGTCCAGACTCCAGATTGGACACGGTGTTGATTCCGATACCGGCCCGTGCGGCCACATCAGCCTGGGTCATTTCCAGAGCGAGCCGTTCTATACGAAGCCGACCGCATAGGCGTTTGACGATTTCGGCGGGCGTGCTGAGATTAAGCTCCAGCATGGCGAGGTCTCTCGATGACGTCTGATTTCTGAAGTGTAGCGTAAATCCCTTTTAACGGATTTTATCCGGTAATAAACGGTATAAAACACAGAATAATGGATTTATATGAAGCAGGATGTTTCGCCGAGATTGAGGGGGATTCTTGAAAGTGTCTTCACCAAATCCCGGACACAAAAAAACCGGCCCCTGTAGGCCGGTTTTTTCATTCCTGCGTCCCCCGTCAAAAAGCATGACGTGAGACAAGATTCGGTTGGAGCGGGTAGAGGGAATCGAACCCTCATCTAAAGCTTGGGAAGCTTTCGTTCTACCACTAAACTATACCCGCTCAGAGCGGCTGACTTTGTACCAGACTCGGCCACGGATTTGAAGTTTTCTTTTCTTTTCAGCGGCTTTTTACGTAGAAACCGGTCAGTCGCGAGCAAGGGCTGCAAAGGTCAGACGAACGCCTCCCGCCTGCAGCCTTGCCCGCGCTGACGTCCTTTCAAATAGCCAATGCATGTTGGCCCTGCACATACGAGTAACGCGTTCGGCTGGTCTGCTGCGCCGGTTTCAGAAAGCCGAGCAAGGCGTTCTGGCTGTCGCGGCACGCGGCTTTGTGTTCCATGTCGAGAAAATGCCCGGTGGCTTGCAAGGTGGTGAACGTGCTCTGCGCCACATGGTTGCCGAACAGGCGTGCGTCTTCGGCGGCGGTGTATTCGTCCCATTCGCCGTTCAGAAACAGCACCGGGACGGTGATCTTCTTCGCTGCGTTCAAGTAGCACTGGCGGTCGCTGTGCAGCACATCGTTGATGTGGAAATGCATCTGCCCGTATTCATGCTCGGCCAGGCTGCTGACGTGGCGATAATTGAAGCGCTTGAACAGCGACGGCAAATGTTTGCCGATGGTGTTGTTGACCAGATGGCCGACGCGGTCGCGATCCAGATTGCCGAGGTAATCGACGCCGCGCTCAAGGTAATCGAGCATGTGTGCGTTGATCACCGGCGAGAACGAGCTGATCACGGCCCTTTCGATGCGTCGTGGCTGCTGGGCGAGGGCGACCAGCGTGGCGGCACCGCCCCATGAAAACGACAGCACGTGTTCGGCGGCAAAGTGGTCGATCAGCTCCAGCAGGATCTGCCCTTCGACTTCCTTGGTCAGATGTTTCTCATGGCGGTTGTGGGCTTTCGAGCGACCGGCGTAGGGCTGGTCGTAGCAGACCACGTTGAATTGCGGGTGCAGGTTTTTCACCGTCTGGGCAAACGACGCAGTCGTGGCCATCGAGCCGTTGACCAGGATGATGGTCTTTTCTGCGGCGTCTGCGCGATAGAACTCCGTGTAAACCCGATACTGACCCTGTATATCCAGCACAGCGATTTCTGGCCTCATGTCGTAAGACTCCTGGCAAGCAAGCGGGTATGCGCGCAACGAAGATTGCACGAGCTTTGTGACAGGTAGGCATACGCCTGGAATGTGTGGGCCCATGTCGATCCGGTAAGGCAGGTCGACGGGTATTGTTATTGGCGGGCAGTCTGCCGGTTGCAGTGCAGCCCCGCGGGCTTGCGACCGACAAAAAGTTTCTTGGAAGTATGGGGTGACTCATCGGTCACATTTCGGCCGACGACCTGATTCAAGCAGGGGAGTCTGAATCGCGCAAGTGCCGTTGGTAAATTGTTCGACAACTTCGGCTGGGCGGTCGCAGGCCTGGAACAAATGAATCTCTTCGGTGCGCAAAGCGCGGTACTCGCCCGGTTTTAGCGCGCTGTCCAGGGCCAGTTCGCCCATCGATTCGCGGTGCAGGCGCAGGACCTTGTTGTTGAAAAAACCAAACATGCGCTTCACCTGATGATAGCGGCCCTCGACAATGCTCAGCCGCGCCGAATGCGGCCCGAGCAGTTGCAGGTGTGCCGGTTGCGTGGTCAGGTTTTCAAAGGCGAAATAGATGCCCTCGGCAAAGGTCGGCGCGTAGCGTGCGTCAATCTCTTGCTCGGTTTCGACGTAATAGACTTTTGGCAGCTTGGTTTGCGGTTGGGTCAGGCGCCGCGACCAGGCGCCGTCGTTGGTGATCAGTATCAGCCCGGTGGTGTTGAAGTCCAGGCGCCCGGCGATGTGCAAGTCGGCCTTGTCCGGTTCGTCGAGCAAGTCGAGCACGGTCGGGTGTTGCGGGTCGCGGGTGGCGCTGACGCAGCCCGGTGGCTTGTGCAGCATGAAGTAGCGCGCCGGTTTACCGCGTTGCAGGATTTCGTCGTCGACTTCGATGCGGCTGAATTCCAGCACCTCGCTGTGCGGGTCGCTAACGACTTTTCCGTCAACACGCACGCGCTTTTCCACCAGCAACAGGCGAACCTGCTGACGGTTATAGCGGGGCAGGTTACTGAGGAAACGGTCGACGCGCATGGTCAGTATTCAACTGATAAACGGCCGCGCATCTTACGGGATCGGGCGCCGGCCTGCTTGCAGTTGCGCCTCGACCTGCGCGCAACGTGGACACAGGCAGGACTGGTTGCGCAGCGCTGGCGGCAATGCCTCGAGCACCGCCGGGTCGATCGTCACGCCGTAGCACCAGCATGCGCGGTCGGCCGTGCGCGGGTCAGCCAGGCTGCAGTCGTTACGGGCGCCGCAGGCCGGGCAATGGTCGGGTTTTGCAATATCGTCAGGCATAAGTCGAGTGAGGCATTTCCACGCAAGTGCGGTTGCGGCCGGTGTGCTTGGCCCGGTACATCGCATGATCGGCCCGCGACAGCAGACTGTGCAAGGTGTCATCGCGTTGCACGGTGGTCGCGCCGATGCTCACGGTCAGATTCAGGCTGTGGCCGTTGTAGGCATATTCGTGTTGCTCGGCGTGTTGGCGGATCTTCTCGGCAATTTTCTGACCGGTGTCGCCGTCGGTGTCCTTTAACAACACGATAAACTCCTCACCGCCCCAGCGGCAGACGATGTCGGCGTGGCGCAGACAGCTTTGCAGATCGCGGGCGAAGCCGAGCAACACCTGATCGCCAGCCATGTGACCATGGGTGTCGTTCAACGCCTTGAAGTGATCGAGATCGAGCAGCAGCGCAGTCAGCGGTCTGGTCTCGCGCTGGGCTTCGTGCAACGCCTGCGCAGCGAGAATATCGAAGCCGCGGCGGTTGGGCAGGCCGGTGAGGCTGTCGAGCGTGGCCAACGCCTGGATTTTGTTCTGGTAGCGTTCGATCACCCGGTTGAGCAGCACCAGCACGATCACCGTCACCAGCAGGCAGATCAGCAGATTGAGGTACAGCGACTGGCGGATTTCGCTCAAGGCGCCGTCTTCACGTTTATCTACGAACAGGTACCAGTTCAGCTCTGGAATAAACCGCACGTTGAGGAAATGCCCCTGCCCGTGGGTGGAATATTCATAACTGCCGCTGTGCGGTTTTGGCAGCTGGCTGATCAGGCTCTTCATGCTGTCCAGCTCGCCGAGGCTCTGGCCGATGTGCGCACCTTGCGGCCCGCCCTCGGCGCCGGTGAGGACCAGGCGCCCGAAGGTGTCAACGAAGTACACGCTGCGTTGATAGCGCTGCTGATATTTGTCGATCAGCTTGATCACTGCGTCGACGGTCAGCCCGACACCCGCCGCGCCGATGAACCGATCGTGGTAGTCGTAAACCTTGTAGTTGATGAAAAACGTCAGGTTGTCCTTGTTGGCCAGATCCGGGTCGACGTTGATCTCGTACGGGTCTTTCATGTCGCGCACGCGGAAGTACCAGGCATCTCGCGGCTCGTCGACCTTGACCTGCTTGAGCACGCCCTTGGCGTGGTAATAAGTGTGCGTGCTGTCGGAGACGAAAAACGCCGTATAGGCGCCGTAATGGGTCATGACCTCGTCGAGGTAGCGGGTCATCTGCTCCGGGTTCTGCTCACCGTTGACCACCCAGTCGCGCATGAAGGTGTCGCGGGACATCATCGAAGAAATCAGGATCGGCCGGACCAGATCCTTCTGGATTTCCGAATAGACCGTGTCGGAGGTCAGTGGCAGTTCGGTGTTGACGATGTTGTCGCGAATCGACGCCCGCGAAGCGAAGTAGCTGAGCAACGACGTGGCGAGGAAACCGGCGCCGAGCAGCGCGACCAGGGTCAGCACCAGTGAGCGTTGCGAGTACAGCGGTGAACGAAGCGGCATGGCAGATCCGTTGGCAGTGGCCCGATGGCAAGCATTTTAGTGGGATGGCCAGGAAAAGACTGCGGGATTTGTGCCGGAAAGGGCGGGGGATCTGACTCAGCGAAGTGACAGGAAAAATCGCAGCCCCTCACCCCAGCCCTCTCCCGGAAGGAGAGGGAGCTCATTGTGGTGATGGCAACGTTTGTGATCGGCTCGGATCAGCCAACGGCGACCTTTTAAAATTAAACCTTTCATCGATCACTTGTTTCAACTTGTTGCGGGAACGCACCAGATGCCGAAATCGCTGTCTGATTTTTCGTCAGTCACCGATAAACGACTGATGCCTGCCAGCGTCGCTGGTGTGGCCCACCCGCGGTCCAGGAGGCCGCCATGTATAGACGAATTCTTCTGCTTGCTGCGTTGATGTTTTCCGTTGCCGGTTGCGTCCCGTACTCCTACGCGGACTCGTATTACTCCGAGGTGTACACATCACCCGCGCCGGCCTACTACAACACAGGTGGCACGTATTACCGGGGCGGCAGCACATATTATTCGGCGCCGCGTTCCTATCAGCCCGCACCACGTTATTACCAGCAACCGCGTTACTACCAGGCGCCGCGCTACTACCAACCGGCCCCGCGTTATTACGAAAGCCGCCGCTGGCACGGCAATGATCGCGGACGCTGGGAAGGCCACCGTCGCGGCGGTTGGGACAATGACCACCGCGGTCGCGGCAACTACGATCGCCACAGCGGTCGCCGTGATTACAACGGCCGTGGCAATCGCTGGTAATCACCCGCAAATGAAAAGCGGCGCATCGAGCGCCGCTTTTTTTGCCTGCGATTTTTCCAAAAGCTAGTACTGGGTCAAATCCGCCAACGGATGCCGCCCCTCCCAAGCCTTGTGAAAATGCGCGTCGACCACCGCTTCCGGCACATGATGAATATCCGGCCAGTGCCAGTGCGGTTTCTGATCCTTATCGATCAACCGCGCTCGCACCCCTTCGCTGAATTCCGGATGCCGGCAGCAATTGAGGCTCAGGGTGTATTCCATCTGGAAAACTTCGGCCAGTGACATATGCCGCGCGCGAATGATCTGCTGCCAGACCAGATGCGCAGTCAGCGGCGAGCCTTCGCTCAGGGTCTTTGCTGCGCGGGCGATCAGTGGATCGCTGCTATCGCGTTGCAGGCTGATGGCGGTCCAGGCACACGCGACATCGCTGACGTCGAGCAACTCGTCGATCTGCTGGCGGCGCGGCAACCACTGGGCTTCGGGCATCTGCGCCAGTGCTTCCTGTTGCAGCGCCTTCAGCAGGCTGTTCAGTTGCATGCCGGTCTGCTCCTGCCAATTGAGCTGCAACAGGCCCTTGATCAATTCCGGTTGTTGTTCGTCGAGCAGAAAACGGTCAGCCAGGCCCAGATCGAGCGCGTCACGGCCATTGATGTGCGCACCGGTCAAACCGAGAAACAGCCCGAGCTTGCCCGGCAAACGGGCGAGAAACCAACTCGCGCCGACATCCGGGTACAGACCGATGGTGATTTCCGGCATGGCCAGACGGCTGGTCGGCGTGACGATCCGCGTGCTCGCACCTTGCAACAAGCCCATGCCACCGCCGAGCACGTAACCGTGGCCCCAGCAAATCAGCGGTTTCGGGTAGGTGTGCAGTTGGTAGTCGAGACGATATTCAGCACTGAAAAACTGCGCCGCCAGCGGTGGTACTTCGCCGGGATGGGCGCGGCAGGCTTCGACCAGGCTGCGAACTTCGCCGCCGGCACAGAACGCCTTGGCGCCGTTGCCACGCAACAGCACGCAGACGATTTGCGGGTCATTGGCCCAAGCGCTGAGTTTGTCGCCGAGGGCGTTGATCATTGGCAGGGACAGTGCGTTCAGCGACTTTTCGGCATCCAGGCTGGCGATGCCAATACGCGCGCCGTCGGTGCCGGTGAGTTCTTCGAAGTGCAGATTCATCGTGACCTCGATCGAGAAATTGAACGATCAGTATGATCGTTGTGGGGGAAAGTGCCGGATCTGCGTCAGATCAATTGACAAGCGTGGTCGGCTTTCCTAGGGTTCGCCCCATTGTTTTTGCCGGGTATGACCATGACTGCTGATGACCGTATCAAACTCGAACCGAGCTGGAAGGAGGCACTGCGTGCTGAGTTCGACCAGCCGTACATGGCAGAGTTGCGCCAGTTTCTGCAGCAGGAGCGGGCGGCGGGCAAGGAGATCTATCCGCCGGGACCGATGATTTTCAACGCACTGAATTCGACGCCGCTGGATAAAGTCAAAGTGGTAATCCTCGGCCAGGACCCGTACCACGGCCCCGGTCAGGCCCATGGCTTGTGCTTTTCGGTGCAACCGGGCGTGCCGGCGCCGCCATCGCTGGTCAACATCTATAAAGAGTTGAAGCGCGACCTCAATATCGACATTCCCAACCACGGCTATTTGCAGAGCTGGGCCGATCAGGGCGTGTTGATGCTCAACACCACCATGACCGTCGAGCGCGCCAACGCCAATGCGCACAAGGACAAGGGCTGGCAGTTCTTCACCGACCGCATCATCGAAGTGGTCAGCGAGCGGCAGCCGCACCTGGTGTTCATGCTCTGGGGCGCACATGCGCAGAGCAAGCAGAAGCTCATCGACGCCACCAAGCATCTGGTGCTGACCTCGGTGCATCCGTCGCCGTTGTCGGCTTATCGCGGGTTTCTCGGGTGCGGGCACTTTGGCCGGGCGAACAAGTTTCTCGAGCAGAATGGCGAGACGCCGATCGAGTGGCGGCTCCCGCCTCTCGCATGAGATCGTTCCCACGCTCCGCGTGGGAATGCAGCCCGGAACGCTCTGCGTCCCAAAGCGGACGCGGAGCGTCCATTGAGGCATTCCCACGCAGAGCGTGGGAACGATCAGTTAGTCAGGACTCGGGCTGACGATTCCAGTACTTGAACAACGGCTCCGCCAGAAACAGCACGAACAACAGCCGCATCACCTGCATCGCCGTCACCAGCGGCACCGACAGTTGCAGGGTCTCCGCGGTCAGGCTCATCTCGGCAATCCCGCCGGGCATCATGCCCAGGGTCAGCGAGCGCAGATCCAGATGGGTCAGCGCGCTCAGTCCCAGGGCTGCCAGCGAAGCAATCAACATGGTCAGCGCCGTGCCGATCAATGTCCGCCCCATGAATGACGGCGCACGGCGGAAGAATTCCCGGTTGAAATGACAGCCCAAACCACTGCCGATCAGCCATTGGCCAATCTGGCTGCCGCCATTGGGTAAACCGATGTGCAGATCCCAAGCGATGCTCACCGCCGCACTCACCAGCAACGGCCCGAACAACCACGGATTGGGTTGGCGCAAACGTTGCCAGAGCCAGGCGAGCAGGGCGCCCGCCGGAAACAGAATCGCCAGCCAGCGCCAGTCGACGCTGCCCGCATGAGAAATCGGCGTGCCGTCACCGAGCAGGTATTTGAACGCCGCCGGCACACACAACACCACCACCAACACCCGCAGACTCTGCCCCGCCGCGACGTGGCTGAGCAAAGCGCCGTTGCGCGCGCCGAGGTTGACCATCTCGCCCGAGCCGCCGGGCATGCTGGAAAAGAATGCGGTGGCGCGATCTTCGCCGGTACGCCGCATCAACCACACGCCGACCACCGCCGACAGGCTGGTGACCAGCGCACCGAAGAAAATCAGACCGAAATGACTGAGCACCTGCTCCATCACCAGCGGGGTGAAGTGCAGGCCAATGCCGATGCCGACGATCCACTGGCCGCACTTGCGTCCGCCAGGGATTTCCGTGAGTTGCCAGGGGGTCAGGCAGCGCACGAGGATGATCGCCAGTAACGAGCCGACCATCCACGGCAACGGCCAGCCGATCTGGCTGGCGAGGTAACCGCCAAGCAGACCGACCAGCGGGGTTCCCCACCAGGATTTCAGGGCAGAGCGATCAAACATCGGCAATGACGCGCCGTGCCGCCGAACGTTTGCGCCAGATGCGGATCAGCGGCATCAGCAGCATGATCGCCGTCAGGATCCAGCAGCCGAAGGTGATCGGGCTCGACCAGAGGATTTCCAGCGCACCGTTGGAAATCGACAGGGCGCGACGCAGGTTCTGCTCCATCAGACCGCCGAGGATGAAACCGAGCAACAGCGGCGACAACGGGAAGTCCAGCTTGCGCAGGATGTAGCCGAAGATACCGATACCGATCATCAGGAACAGGTCGAAGGTGGTCGCATGCACTGCGTAAACGCCGATCCCGGTAATGATCGCGATGACCGGCACCAGAGCCCAGTTCGGCACCGCGAGGATGCGGGTGAACACACGAATCATCGGGATGTTGAGGATCACCAGCATGACGTTGGCGATGAACAACGACGCGATCAGGCCCCAGACGATGTCCGGTTGCTGTTGGAACAGCAGCGGCCCCGGGGTGATGTTGTACAGCGACAGCGCGCCGATCATCACTGCGGTGGTGCCCGAGCCCGGAACGCCGAGGGTCAGCATCGGCACCAATGCACCGCATGCCGCGCCACCGATGGCGGTTTCTGGCGCCGCGAGGCCACGGGCATCGCCTTCACCGAATTTGCCGCTGGTGCCAGCGATGCGCTTCTCGGTCATGTAGGCCACGGCACTGGCAAGGGTCGCGCCGGCACCGGGCAAAACGCCCATGATGAAGCCGAGCACGCCGCAGCGCAGGTTGACCGTGAATACTGACGCCGCTTCCTTGAAGTTGAACATCATGCGCCCGGTGGCTTTCACCGCTTCCTGGCCGTGGTGGGTTTTCTCCAGCAGCAGGAGGATTTCGCTGATCGAGAACAGACCCAGCACCAGCACGACGAACTGAATGCCGTCGGTCAGGTGAATGTTGTCGCCGGTGAAGCGGTACACGCCGCTGTTGGCGTCGATGCCGACAGTGGAAAGGAACAGGCCGATCAGCGCTGCGATAAAGGTTTTCAGCGGTCGGTCGCCGGCCATGCCGCCGAGACAGACAATCGCGAAGACCATCAATACGAAATATTCCGCCGGGCCGAAGGCAATCGCCCATTTCGCCAGCAGCGGCGCGAACAGCACCATGCCGCAGGTGGCGATGAACGCGCCGATGAACGAGCTCCACGCCGACAGCGACAGCGCTACACCGGCCAGGCCTTTGCGGGCCATCGGGTAGCCGTCGAGGGTGGTCATCACGGTGGAGGCTTCGCCAGGAATGTTCAACAGAATCGAACTGATCCGGCCGCCGTATTCGCAACCCAGGTATACCGCTGCGAGCAGAATCAGCGCCGACTCCGGTGGCAGGCCGAGAGCAAATGCGATCGGAATCAGCAACGCCACGCCGTTGATCGGGCCCAGGCCCGGCAACAGGCCGACGACGGTGCCGATCAGCGTACCGCACAGTGCGGTCACCAGGTTGTACGGGCTCAGCGCGACGCCAAAACCCTGACCCAAATAGCCAAGAGTATCCATATCAGTTCTCCAGAACGCTGAGCAGGCCGAGGGGCAGCGGAACGTCCATCAAACGGTCGAACAGCAGGTAAAGACCGATCGCCATCAGGCTGATGATCACCACGCTCGGCAGCCAGCGACCGCCGTAGAGACGGGCCATCGGTACGCCGGTGAGGATGCTGGCAACGATGAAACCAAGGGGTTCGAAGGTGCCGGCGAATACCAGCAACAGCACCACGCACAGACCGATCTTGGTCAGGGTTTCACGGTCCAGCGGTGGCTCCTCTTCACTGTGCTTGATCGGCGCCGGACGGAACACCATGTACAGCAGCGCCAGGCCCATCAGGCCGAGCATCAACAGCGGGAAGGCGCGCGGGCCCACCGGTTCGTAGGAAAAAGCCGCTTGGTACGGCCACGCCATCAGTGCCAGACCGGCGCAAACCAGCAGCAACACCGAGGCGAAAATGCGTTGAATAAGCATGGGAGCTCCTGTGCTGCGTCCCCGCGTAGAAGACACAGCGACTAGACAGAGACGATCACTGAATCAGGCCGAACTCTTTGGCCAGCACTTTGTAGTCGGCGACCTGCTTCTTCACGTAGGTGTCCAGTTCCGCGCCGGTCATGGCGAACGGGAACAGTTCACGCTGATCGCGCAGCTTGGCGAACTCATCGGAGGCCAGCAGTTTGTCAAAGGCGTCTTTCCACCAGGCGTAGTCTTCATCGCTGACTTTTGGCCCCAGGTAGAAACCGCGCACCACTGGCCAGACGATGTCGTAGCCTTGCTCGCGAGCAGTCGGGATGTTCTTCATTTCCGGCTCGTCGAGACGCTTGTCAGCGAACACCGCGAGCAGACGCATGTCGCCACTCTGGATGTGCGGCATGGAGTCGGAGATGTCGGTACTGCCGACCTGAATGTGGCCGCCGAGCAGTGCGGTAGCGATTTCGCCGCCACCCTCGAGGGCGACGTAACGCAGGTCACGCGGGTTGATCCCGGCCGCTTTGGCGATCAGTGCGGTCTGCATCCAGTCCTGGCTGCCGACGGTGCCGCCGGAACCGATGACCACCGAGCCCGGATCTTTCTTCAATGCCTGAACGAGATCGTCAAGGGTCTTGTAGGGCGAATCGCTTTTCACGGCGATGGCGCCGTAGCTGGTGCCGACCGCCGCCAGCCAGCGCACGTTGGTTTCGTCGAAACGCCCGAACTTGCCCTGCGCCAGGTTCAACAACGAACCGCTCGACCAGGCGACCAGCGTGCCGGCATCGGCCGGACGCTGAGCCACCACGGCGTTGTACGCCACTGCGCCGACACCGCCGGGCATGTAGGTCACGCGCATCGGTTTGCTCAGCAGCTTTTCATTCACCAGCGCACTCTGCACCAGTTTGCAGGTCAGGTCGAAACCACCGCCCGGCGAGGCCGGGGCGATGCATTCCGGGCGTTTCGGCTCGGCCATGAGTTGGCCCGCTATCAACATTGCGCCAGCGGCTAAAGCAACTTTACTCAGGGATACGTTCATTTGAGTCTCCAGAGGAGTTGTTGTTATGGATGGACCAATGACCAAAGGACAGGCTAGAGCTTAGCGGCAGGCGCGGTTTTCTCGCGGCGCGAGCGCAGACAGGGCAACAACGCAGGCCTGCGGTGAAAAACCGGCGGGAGAATGTTGGAAGCGGGAGGGGCGAGCAGGCGTCAGAGCCTTGGTGCGCATGGATAGCATGCTGGGGTACTCCGTTATTGTTCTTATGGGTCGAAAACGCTTCGTGGCGTTTTTCGGGCGCTGTGTGGCTTCAGCGACGACAGTCGCAACTGTCCGTGAGGCCGACTGTAATCCGCTAACCTTTCGCTAACCTTTCAGCTCGCTTTCACGGTTTTCGGGCTTCACAGCAGCGGTTGCGGCTGTAAACTCCGCGGCAAAGCGTGGCGCCGGCCATCCCTGAACGAGGTAAAAATCCATGCGTGTTCTGCTCGTCGAAGACCATCTGCAACTGGCTGAAAGCGTCGCTCAGGCGCTCAAGAGCACCGGTCTGACCGTGGATGTGTTGCACGATGGCGTGGCCGCCGACCTGGCGCTTGGCAGCGAGGAATATGCCGTGGCGATCCTCGATGTCGGCCTGCCGCGCATGGACGGTTTCGAGGTGTTGGCGCGGTTGCGCGCCCGTGGGAAAAACGTGCCGGTGCTGATGCTGACCGCGCGCAGTGATGTGAAAGACCGCGTTCATGGTCTCAATCTGGGTGCCGACGATTACCTCGCCAAGCCATTCGAACTGACCGAACTTGAGGCGCGGGTCAAAGCCCTGTTGCGCCGCAGTGTGCTCGGCGGCGAGCGCCAGCAGCGCTGCGGCGTGCTGGCCTACGACCTCGACACCCGGCGCTTCACCCTTGGCGAAGAACTGTTGACCCTGACCTCTCGCGAGCAAGCCGTGCTCGAAGCGCTGATTGCCCGTCCTGGCCGGGTGATGAGCAAGGAGCAGCTGGCTGCGCAAGTGTTCGGCCTCGACGAAGAAGCCAGCCCCGACGCCATCGAAATCTACGTGCATCGCCTGCGCAAGAAACTCGACGGCCAGCCGGTGGCGATCGTGACCTTCCGCGGCCTCGGTTATCTGTTGGAAAGCCGCGATGCATAAGCCCAGCAGCCTGCGCTGGCGGTTGTTGTGGAACCTCGCAGTGTTGCTGGTGGTGCTGATGCTCGCCAGTGGTTTGAGCGCTTACTGGAATGGCCGCGAAGCCGCCGACACCGCCTATGACCGCACGCTGCTGGCCTCGGCGCGGACCATTGCCGCTGGCCTGTCGCAACGCGATGGCAGCCTGAGTGCCGATGTCCCTTACGTGGCCCTCGATACTTTCGCCTACGACAGCGCCGGGCGCATTTATTACCAGGTCAACGACATCCACCAGAAGCTGATTTCCGGCTACGAAAATCTGCCCGGCCCACCGCCCGGCACGCCACGCACCGACAGTTATCCGGCACTGGCGCGTTTCTACAACGCCACTTACAACGGCCAGAACGTGCGCGTGGTCAGTCTGCTCAAAGCGGTGTCCGAGCCGAACATGAACGGCATGGCGGAAATCCGCGTCGCCGAAACCGACGAGGCACGAGTCAGCATGGCGCGCAGTCTGGCCGCTGATACCTTGCTGCGTCTGGGCATGCTGGCGATCGGTGCGCTGCTGATGGTCTGGTTCGCGGTCAGCGCAGCGTTGCGCCCGCTGGAGCGCCTGCGCACGGCAGTCGAAGAGCGTCAGCCCGACGATCTGCGCCCGCTGCCGCTGGTGGAGGTTCAGGATGAACTGGGCCCCTTGGTGCGCGGCCTCAATCACTTTACCGAGCGCCTGCGCGCGCAGTTCGAGCGCCAGGCGCAATTCATCGCCGATGCCGCCCACGAACTACGCACGCCATTGGCGGCGCTGAAGGCGCGGCTTGAACTCGGACTGCGCTCGACCGAGCCACAGACCTGGCGCGATACGCTGGAATCCTCCGCGCAAGGCACCGATCGCCTGACCCATCTGGCCAATCAACTGCTATCGCTGGCTCGCGTCGAAAATGGTGCGCGGGCGATTGCCGAGGGTGGCGCGCAACTGCTCGATCTGAGTCAATTGGCGCGCGAGCTGGGAATGGCCATGGCACCGTTGGCGCACAAGCGCGGCGTGGCGCTGGCGCTGGAAGCGGACGAGCCGGTGTGGCTGCGCGGCGAGCCAACGTTGCTCAACGAGTTGCTGAGCAATCTGGTCGACAACGCGCTGGCGCATACCCCGCCCGGTGGCAACGTGATCCTGCGGGTGACTGCGCCGGCAGTGCTCGAGGTGGAGGATGACGGGCCGGGCATTCCGCTGGAGGAGCGTGATCGGGTATTCGAGCGCTTCTACCGGCGCAATCAGCAAGTGGCCGGATCCGGGTTGGGGCTGGCGATTGTCGGCGAGATCTGCCGCGCGCATCTGGCGCAGATCAGCCTGCATGATGGCGAGCAGGCGGGGTTGAAGGTGCGGGTGAGTTTTATTGCCGGGTGACAGGGGCGCCTTTACCGGCCCCATCGCCAGCAGGCTGGCTCCCACATGGAAAGAAAGTGCAGATTGATGCAAACCCTGTGGGAGCCAGCCTGCTGGCGATGGCAGCACCACGGTTGCGGATCAGTAAAACATCGACCGCGACTCTTGCAGATCGGCACACAACTCCTTGTTCTCCGGGTCGATCCCCAGTTTCCTGAACGCCGGAACGCTCAGCGGATCGATCCGCGCGAAGGGATGCTCGGTGTCCTTGTGGCAATACAGGCTCGCCACCTGCACCACATCCACATAATCGATTTCAGCCGAATCGCGTTTGAAATCCTGATAAAGCCCCGGCAACGCCACCAACCGCTCGGGAAACTCCCAGACGCGCAACAGCTTGTCGCCGAGCAGCGGATGGATGCGGTCGATCACATGATTGAGGCTGACCGGGTCCGAAAGCAGTTCGTAATGGTCCTCGGCGTAGGTCAGAATCGGCAGCACGCCGATCTGGTGCACCAGCCCGCCCAAGGCGGCCTGGTCGGGCTTGAGGGTGGTGTAGCGGCGACACAGGGCATAGCTGACGCCGGCGATCTCCAGACTCTTGCGCCAGACCTCACGCATCTTCTGTTCGACCACTTCGGAGCGGGCGTGAAAGATCTGCTCCATCACCAGGCCGATGGCCAGGTTGCTGCTGTAGTTGATCCCCAGGCGGGTGATCGCAGTGTGCAGGTCGGTGACTTCCTGAGCCGCGCGCAGCAGGGGACTGTTGACCACTTTGATCAGGCGCGCCGACAGCGCCGTGTCGCGGCCGATCATCTTGCTCAGGTCGCTGACGCTGATTTCCGGGTCTTCAGCGGCCTTGCGAATCTGCAGGGCCACTTCCGGTAGCGTGGGCAGAACCAGGTCATCGTTATCGATGGCCGCAACCAAATCCGTTTGGACTTTTTCTGCCAGTTCGCTCATTTAAACTCTCTAGGGTGTTGCGACAAATGCTGCGATCAACGCTGGATTTCGCGGTCGCGATCCAGTTCGTAAGGCAGGTCGAGCACATGCAGCGTCGGGCCTTCGAGAGTACCCAGATGCAGATCACCGGCTTCGGCAGCTTCGGCCTGCAATACCGCCAGGAGTTCAATGTTCTGGCCGGCATCGACGGCGGCCAGCGCCACCTCGCCGATCGAGCTGTTGTGGCTGGGGGCGAACAACGGCGTGCCGGGCTCCGGCAGTTGCGTGCCGCCCAGGCTCAGGCGATACAGACGGCGCTTGAGTTTGCCCAGGTACTGCATGCGCGCGACGATTTCCTGGCCGGTGTAGCAGCCCTTCTTGAAACTCACGCCGCCGACGGCTTGCAGGTTGAGCATCTGCGGAATGAACAGTTCGCGAGTGGTCGGCATGACTTGGCCGATACCGGCGCGGATCTGCCCCAGCAACCACTGATTCAGCTCGGCTTCGGGCAGCATTGCCGCCAGTCTGGCCTTGATCGCGTCGGCCTGATCGGCCGGTACCCAGAGTTCGGCACGCTGCGGCGACACGCGGATTGCGATCAGTGCTCCGTGACGCACGACACTGTCGGTTTCTTCCGGCAAGTCCAGACCGAGGCTGACCAGCGCTGCATCACCCTGTTCAACGCCGAAGCGCGCCCAGGCAGCACTTTCATCGGTCAATCTGGATTTGGAGAACACGGCGTATTTTTTCAGGTCCGCCAGTTGCGGCTCCAGCAGTTCGCTGGCCATCGCCATCAGCACGCCGTCGCCTTCGAGCAGAATGCGGAAACTCGACTGCATCCGGCCTTTCTGTGTGCAACGGGCACCAAGGCTGGCGCGGTTGTCGCTGAGGTAATTGATATTGCAGGTCAACTGGCCTTGCAGGAATTTTCCGGCATCCGCGCCGCGAACCGCGAGAACGCCTTCATGAGACAGGGTGCAGAAAAAAGCAGAATCGGCCATGGGTCATCGCAGGGTAAATAGACTGGGGCACATCATAAGGGGGCGTTGGTGAAATGGGTAGTTGATAAAGGATCGGTGGTGCCCGACCAAAGCCGACTGTGCGACCCGTCCGGGGTCTGTATACTTGCCGCCAAATTCGAGGAGGGCTCCATGGTCGAACAAGTTGAACTGAATCGCCTCTTTTGGCACAGCCGTCGCGGCATGCTTGAGCTGGACGTGTTGCTGGTGCCATTCGTGCAGGAGGTTTACGCGACGCTCAATCAAGTGGACCGCGATTTGTACGTCCGTTTGCTGACGTGTGAGGATCAGGACATGTTCGGCTGGTTCATGGAGCGCAGCGAGTCGGAAGACCCCGAGCTGCAGCGCATGGTCCGGATGATTCTGGATCGTGTCCAGCCCAAGTAACACGTTCGAATGCCGCTGGCATGCCTCACGGCAATTGCTGGCGGCGTATCTGTTGGTCCAGGCGCTCGCCCTGGGCGCACTGTTTCTATTGTCGATTACCTTGTGGGCCAGTCTGTTCGCGGCGTTCGGCTGCGTGCTGCATGGCGTTTGGGTGTTGCCACGGCAGATTTTGCTCAGTCATCCAGAGGCATTTTGTGGATTGCGTCGCGATGCCGATGGCTGGCAGGTCTGGAATCAGGCTGACGGCTGGCAAGCGGCCCAATTGTGCCGCGACAGTCTGGCGCTGCCGCTGGTCGTGGTGCTGCGGTTTCGCTTGCGCGGCGAGTGGCAGGTCAGGTCGATCTGCGTACCATGGGACGCGCAGGCGGCCGATGTGCATCGGCGCCTGCGCGTACGGCTCAAGTTCAGCCGGCGTAGGTGGGCGGCACCAGAATAGTGTCGAGCGCCTCGGGCAGCATCTGCGGGTAATCGAGGGTGTAATGCAGGCCGCGGCTTTCCTTGCGTTCCATGGCCGAGCTGATCATCAGTTCGGCGACTTGCGCCAGATTGCGTAGTTCGATCAGGTCACGGCTGACTTTGTAGTTGCTGTAGAACTCGTCGATTTCGTCGAGCAACAACCGCACCCGGTGTTGAGCTCGTTGCAGACGCTTGTTGGTGCGCACGATGCCGACGTAGTCCCACATGAACCTGCGCAGTTCATCCCAGTTGTGCGCGATGATCACGTCTTCGTCAGAGTCAGTCACTTGACTGGCGTCCCAGGCGGGCAGGGCGCTTGGCGCGCCAACGTCGTCCAGTTGCGCGAGAATGTCTGCCGCCGCCGAACGCGCATAGACGAAACATTCCAGCAACGAGTTGCTGGCCATGCGGTTGGCGCCATGCAGCCCGGTGAAGCTGGTTTCGCCGATGGCATACAAGCCCGGCACATCGGTGCGGCCGTTCTGATCGACCATCACGCCGCCGCAAGTGTAGTGCGCGGCAGGCACCACCGGGATCGGTTGTTGGGTGATATCGATGCCGAAGCCGAGACAGCGCTCATAAACCGTCGGAAAGTGACTTTTTACGAACGCTTCGGGTTTGTGGCTGATGTCGAGGTACACGCAATCGACGCCCAGGCGCTTCATTTCATGGTCGATGGCCCGGGCGACGATGTCCCGCGGCGCCAGCTCGGCGCGCGGGTCGAAGCGCTGCATGAAGCGTTCTCCATTGGGCAGCTTCAAATGCGCGCCTTCGCCGCGCAGGGCTTCGGTGATCAGGAAACTCTTGGCTTGCGGGTGGTACAGGCACGTCGGGTGAAACTGATTGAATTCCAGGTTCGCCACGCGGCAGCCCGAACGCCAGGCCATGGCGATGCCATCTCCGCACGCACCGTCGGGGTTGCTGGTATAGAGATAAACCTTGGCGGCGCCGCCCGTGGCCAGAATCACGAAGCGTGCGCCATAAGTATCGACTTCGCCGGTTTTGCGATTGAGCACATAGGCGCCGAGGCAGCGCTCGCCGGGCATGCTCAGGCGACGCTCGGTGATCAGATCGACGGCGACGCGCTGTTCCTGCAGATCGATATTCGGACGCTGTTTGGCCTGGGCCAGCAAGGTCTTGAAAATCGCCGCGCCTGTGGCATCGGCGGCATGGATGATGCGCCGGTGGCTGTGGCCACCTTCGCGGGTCAGATGGAATTCGAATCCGCCGTCTTCGGTCCCGGATTGATCATCGCGAGTGAACGGCACACCTTGATCGATCAACCACTGGATGGCTTCGCGACTGTGTTCGACCGTGAAGCGCACGGCATCCTCATGGCAGAGACCGCCACCGGCGTTGAGGGTGTCGTCAACATGGGATTCGACGGTGTCGGTGTCATCGAGCACCGCGGCGACGCCACCCTGGGCCCAGAATGTCGAGCCGTTGGCCAGATCGCCTTTGCTCAGCACGGCAATGCGCAAATGACCGGGCAAGGTCAGTGCGAGACTCAAACCGGCAGCACCGCTGCCAATGACCAGAACATCGTGTTGAAACTGTTGGCTCATTTCAGGATTCCGCTCAAAGCGACCCGGATCGGGGTTGGCGCAAGACAGCTGGATCGGCGAGTCAAGACAGCCACACAGCCCACTAGTATATAGAGGGGTGGGACGGCACAATAGCCGGGCCGGTATGGCATTGTGAAACTACTGTGGCTGCGAAAACCGCACGCTTCGTCGGAAGTTTTTCTGACCCCTAACGGGTGAAGGCGACTGTATCGGCGCTGAAACACGGTTTTTCCGCGCAGGGTTGTCGAATGTCGGTAGGTAGCGGCTATAAATAATTGGAACTTTTGCCAAAGGCCCAAGATCAATAGTCGGTGCCAGAGATAAGGGACGTGTCGGCTTCAGTATGCAATCTGTGGTTGGATTGCGGTCCGCGAAACCGATGACAAGATTATTCGCGCAGCCGGTTCATCCCGCGCTGCGTTTTTCGTGCGTGTCAAATCAGAGCCCGCAGGAAACTTGCTTGGAGGGGGAGAACTTTTGCGAAAAGCCCGAGTCTATGTTTGCAAGTCTGGTCGTTTAGTTATGCAAGCCTCCTCCGGGCTTATCGAGGAGTGTTCATGCTAACCCAGGAAGAGGATCAGCAGCTGGTCGAGCGCGTTCAACGCGGCGACAAGCGAGCTTTCGATCTGTTGGTGCTGAAGTATCAGCACAAGATTCTCGGGTTGATCGTGCGATTTGTGCACGACACCCATGAAGCCCAGGACGTGGCTCAGGAAGCCTTTATCAAGGCGTATCGAGCGCTTGGAAACTTTCGCGGCGACAGTGCGTTTTATACGTGGCTGTACCGTATTGCCATTAACACGGCAAAGAATTACCTGGTTTCACGCGGCCGCCGGCCGCCGGACAGCGATGTAAGTTCCGAGGATGCGGAGTTCTACGATGGCGATCACGGCCTCAAGGATCTCGAATCACCAGAACGTGCGTTGCTGCGGGATGAGATCGAAGGCACTGTCCATCGAACCATCCAGCAACTACCAGAAGATTTGCGTACGGCTTTAACTTTGCGCGAATTCGACGGTCTGAGTTACGAGGACATTGCGAGCGTCATGCAGTGTCCGGTGGGTACCGTGCGCTCCCGGATTTTCCGCGCTCGGGAGGCCATCGACAAAGCCCTGCAACCGTTGTTGCAGGAAAACTGAGACAGCGGCGACAGCCAAGAGAGGAACGCCATGAGTCGTGAAGCCCTGCAGGAATCGCTGTCCGCAGTGATGGATAACGAAGCGGACGAACTGGAATTGCGTCGAGTGCTCAATGCACTGGATGATGTTGAAACCCGTGAGACCTGGGCTCGTTACCAGATCGCTCGGGCAGCCATGCACAAGGATCTGCTGCTTCCGCGTCTGGATATCGCTGCGGCAGTGTCTGCTGCGCTGGAAGACGAAACGGCCCCGGCCAAAGTATCTCGCAGCCCATGGCGCAGCCTCGGCCGTCTGGCTGTTGCAGCCTCGGTGACGGTTGCCGTGCTGGCGGGTGTTCGCCTGTACAACCAGGACGAGATCGCTGGCGTCGAACTGGCTCAGCAGTCCAATCAGCCAACGCTGGCCACCCCGCAAGTCAAGGGCCCGGCTGTTCTGGCAGGCTACAGCGAAAGTTCTGAAGCCACTGGCCCTATGGCCAACGGCGTACTGCAAGGTCAGCCAGGCTGGCATGATCAGCGTCTGCCGGGTTACCTGCGTCAGCATGCCCAACAGGCTGCTTTGAAAGGCACTGAAAGCGCGCTGCCTTATGCACGTGCTGCAAGCCTGGAAAACCGTTAAGGAGGATCATGCGCGCCATACCTCTACTTTCGCTTCTGCTCAGTGGCTGGTTCGTTGTTCCAGCCCACGCTGATGAGGCCCAGGATTGGTTGACCCGGCTGGGCCAGGCCGAGCAGCAGCAAAGCTTTCACGGTACTTTCGTTTACGAGCGTAACGGTAGCTTTTCTACCCACAACATCTGGCATCGCGTCCAGAACGGCCAGGTCCGCGAGCGGTTGCTTCAGCTCGACGGTTCGGCGCAGGAAGTCGTGCGCATTGATGGGCATACTCAATGCGTCAGCGGCACCCTGATTGCCGGGCTGGGAGACTCGCCAAATGCTGCGGCTCGTCCTCTTGATCCCAAAAAGCTGAAAAACTGGTATGACCTTGCCGTCATTGGCAAGTCGCGTGTGGCCGGCCGAGATGCCGTGATCGTGGCGTTGACGCCTCGTGATCAGCATCGCTACGGATTCGAGTTGCACCTGGACAAAAAAACGGGGCTGCCGCTCAAGTCGTTGCTGTTGAATGACAAGGGGCAGTTGCTCGAGCGATTCCAGTTCACCAGCCTCGACACTGATGAAGTGCCGTCTGATGGTGATTTGCAGGCCAATGTCGATTGCAAGCCAGTCAAGCTCGACAGCGACAAGGCATCTGCAGTCAAAACGGCGCAAACCTGGCATTCGGACTGGTTGCCGCCGGGTTTCGAACTGACCAGCAGTGCATCTCACAAAGATGCCGAGACCAAGACGCAGGTCAACAGCCTGCTGTACGACGACGGTCTTGCGCGTTTCTCGGTTTTTCTCGAGCCATTGAATGGCGCGACGGTGACCGATACCCGCACGCAACTCGGCCCGACCGTTGCTGTGTCCCGTCGCCTGACCACGCCTTCGGGCGAAATGATGGTAACCGTAGTCGGCGAGATCCCGATCGGCACCGCCGAACGAATTGCTTTGTCGATGCGAAATACCGATGGCGCCGCAACCAGCAAACAGTGAGCTGATTTCAGCGCTTCGCGTTTCATCAACGAGGCGTGGAAATGTTTGCTGAGCATTTTCATTTGCAAATACCCCGGAAATTTTTTATAGGTCAGAGCCTCACGGCTCTGGCCTTGTTTGTTGTTGCCGGAACAAAAATGCCGGTCTGTGGTTTCCGGTGTTGCTTGCTCCATATCGCTTAACCCTGCTCGTCGTAACGGGAGCTGTATGTCGATACTTAGCTTGAAGTCTTATCTTTCCATTTTTGCCACCGTGCTGGTGCTCGGTCAGGCAGTTCCTGCTGCGCAGGCGGCCGATCTGCCTGACTTCACCCAACTGGTCGAACAAGCTTCGCCAGCCGTGGTGAACATCAGTACTACGCAGAAACTGCCGGATCGCAAGGTCAATCAGCAGATGCCCGATCTGGAGGGCCTGCCGCCAATGCTGCGCGAGTTCTTCGAACGTGGCATGCCGCCGCAACAGCGCTCCCCGCGTGATGGTCGCCAGCGTGAAGCGCAATCGCTGGGTTCGGGCTTCATCATTTCCCCGGATGGCTACATCCTCACCAATAACCATGTGATTGCCGACGCTGACGAAATCCTCGTGCGTCTGGCTGACCGCAGCGAGATGAAAGCCAAGCTGATCGGCACTGACCCACGCTCCGACGTGGCGCTGCTGAAAATCGAAGGCAAGGATCTGCCGGTACTCAAGCTCGGCAAGTCGCAGGATCTGAAGGCCGGTCAGTGGGTTGTCGCCATCGGTTCTCCATTCGGCTTTGACCACACCGTGACTCAAGGCATCGTCAGCGCCGTTGGCCGCAGCCTGCCGAATGAAAACTATGTGCCGTTCATCCAGACTGACGTGCCGATCAATCCGGGCAACTCCGGTGGCCCGCTGTTCAACCTCGACGGCGAAGTGGTCGGCATCAACTCGCAGATCTATACCCGTTCCGGCGGCTTCATGGGCGTGTCGTTCGCCATTCCGATCGATGTCGCGATGGACGTTTCCAATCAGCTCAAGAGCGGTGGCAAGGTCAGCCGTGGCTGGCTGGGTGTGGTGATCCAGGAAGTGAACAAGGATCTGGCGGAATCGTTCGGTCTGGATAAGCCAGCCGGTGCGCTGGTTGCGCAGATTCAGGATGACGGTCCGGCAGCCAAGGGCGGCCTGCAGGTCGGCGACGTGATTCTGAGCATGAACGGCCAACCGATCGTCATGTCCGCAGACTTGCCGCATCTGGTCGGCGCGCTGAAGGCTGGCGCCAAAGCCAATCTGGAAGTGATCCGCGAAGGCAAGCGCAAGAACGTCGAGCTGACGGTCGGCGCGATCCCGGACGAAGACAAAGAGCTGGATACGCTGGCGAAATCCGGCGCTGAAAGCAGCAGCAACCGCCTCGGTGTTGCAGTCGGCGAGCTGACCGCTGAGCAGAAGAAAGCCTACGACCTTAAAGGTGGTGTGGTGATCAAGGAGGTGCAGGATGGTCCTGCCGCCCTGATCGGCCTGCAGCCAGGCGACGTGATCACCCACCTGAACAACCAGGCCATCGGTTCGGCCAAGGAGTTCACGGATATCGCCAAGGCGCTGCCGAAGAACCGCTCGGTGTCGATGCGCGTTCTGCGTCAGGGTCGCGCCAGCTTCATCACCTTCAAACTGGCTGAGTAATCCGCTGGGAAGATAAAAAGAAAACCGCCTCGAAAGAGGCGGTTTTTTTACGTTTGAAGGTTTTGCCTGGCGATAAGGCTCAGCCCATCATGTCCTTGATCATGCGCTCCTGCTCCATCAGCTCACGCTGGCGGGCATCGATGCGGGACGACAGCGGGAAGTTGCTGCCGGCCTTGCGCTTGGCAAAGTCCAGTTGCTGAATAGCCTGTCGATAGTCGCCGACGAGGGCAAAATATTCCGCTCGAGCCTGATGCAGGCCGATGATGTTGCCTGACAAGCCACGGGTTTCCGCTACTTGATACCAGACGTCCGGATCGTCCGGGCGCGATTTGAGCAAGGCTTCCAGGGCTTTCTCGGCATCCGGCGCGCGGTTCTGCTTGAGCAGCAGATCCACGCGCACCTGATTGAGCGGATAGTTGCCCGGATACTGCGTCAGCATGCGATCAACCCGTGACTGTGCGTCGGGCAAGCGGTTATTAGTGATATCCAGGTCGACCTGAGCGAGGTTGTAGATGATCTCGTTCGGCGATGTTGCCAGCAGTTGTTTGAGATTCTCGCGCGCCTCGTTCAGTTGCCCACCCTTGATCTGCGCGATGGCCAGACCATAACGCGCCACATCGTTTTTCGGGTTCTCGTCCAGCAGTGCGCGGAAACGCTTGGCGCCCAGCCCCGGTGTTTCTTCATAGATCAACTGCACCCGCGCGCGGATCAGTTGATAGCGTTTGGAGTCTTCGATACCGCCCGGTCTGGCCTGTTCGGCACGGTTGCGGGTGTCAGCGATACGCGATTCGGTCACCGGGTGCGTCAGCAAAAATTCCGGCGGCTTGGCATCGAAGCGATACTGGCGCATCAGGCGTTCGAACATGGTCGGCATCGAGCGCGGGTCGTAGCCGGCCTTTTCCAGGTTGAGGATGCCGATGCGGTCGGCTTCCTGTTCGTTTTGTCGGGAGAAGGTCCGTTGCGCCTGAATCGCCGCCGCCTGGCTGCCGGCAATCGCCGCAATCCCTGCATCACCACCGCCGGCCGCAGCGATGACGATCCCGGCCAGCAGGGCAGCCATCATCGGCACCTGCATGCGCTGTGAAGCCTCGACACCGCGGGCGAAGTGGCGTTGCGACAAGTGCGCCAATTCGTGTGCGAGTACCGAGGCATATTCGCCTTCGGTCTGCGCGTTGAGAAACAGGCCGCCATTGACCCCGACCACGCCGCCGGGCGCCGCGAAGGCGTTGAGTTGCGGGCTGTTGATCAGGATGAATTCAAGACGCCGGTCAGTGACCTGGCTGGTTTCCACCAGTTTGTACACGCTGGATTCAACGTAGTCTTTCAATTGCGGGTCGTTGAGTTGTGACACCTGGCTGCGCAACATGGCCAGCCAGGCGCGGCCGAGTTGGTATTCCTGTTGTGGCGAGACAATGGCAGAACTGGCGTCGCCGAGTGACGGCAGATCGTCGGCAAAGCCTGGTGAGGCGAGCAGGCAAGCGAGCGTCAGCAGGGTAGGGCGCAGAAAAGTCATGCACAAAGCCTTAGAAGACAAAGACCTTACTGTAGCCGGACACCAACGCTGCGACCAGATATTCTAGGCAGCTCGAGACCTGAACCGGAGTGACGCAATGAGTGACGCTGTAGTCCCTGACGTAGAACTGGACGCCACTGGCCTGAACTGTCCGTTGCCGTTGCTCAAGGCAAAAATGGCGCTGAACAAAATGGCCAGCGGCGAAGTACTCAAGGTGACTGCTACGGATGCGGGCTCGCAACGCGACTTTCGCACCTTTGCCAAACTCGCCGGTCATGCGCTACTGCATGAAGAGGGCGAAGCCGGCGTCTTCCGTTACTGGTTGAAAAAAAGCCTGAAAACGACAGCGTCAAAACCTGAGGATTATTGATGTTCAAAGTGTTGCGCGACTGGATTCAGCGCTATTTTTCCGATGAGGAAGCGGTGGTGCTGGCGGTGCTGCTGTTTCTCGCCTTCACTGCGGTGCTCACCCTCGGCGGCATGCTTGCGCCAGTGTTGGCCGGCATGGTGCTGGCTTATCTGATGCAGGGGCTGGTGGTCACGCTGGAGCGAATGCGCGTGCCTGGCGGTGTCGCGGTGGGTTTGGTGTTTGCGCTGTTCATGGGCGCGCTGATGCTGTTCATCGTCGTCGTGTTGCCGCTGCTCTGGCATCAGTTGATCACCCTGTTCAACGAACTGCCGGGCATGCTCGCCAAGTGGCAATCGCTGCTGTTGTTGCTGCCGGAGCGCTATCCGCATCTGGTATCCGATGAGCAAGTGCTGCAAGCGATCGAGGCGGCGCGCGGCGAGATCGGCAAGTTCGGCCAGTGGGCGCTGACTTTCTCGCTATCGAGTCTGCCGCTGCTGGTGAACATCATGATTTACCTGGTGCTGGTGCCGATTCTGGTGTTTTTCTTCCTTAAAGACCGGGCGATGATCGGTGAGTGGGTGCGTGGGTATTTGCCCCGTGAGCGCGCACTGATTACCCGCGTTGCGCAGGAAATGAACCGACAGATCGCCAATTACATCCGCGGTAAAGGTATCGAAATCGTCATTTGCGGTGGCGTGACCTACATCGCTTTTATCGCGCTCGGTCTCAACTACGCGGCGCTGCTGGCGTTGCTGGTGGGCCTGTCGGTGGTGGTGCCGTATGTCGGTGCGGTGGTGGTGACTGTTCCGGTCCTGCTGATTGCTTTGTTCCAGTGGGGCTGGAGCGATCAGTTCATCTATCTGATGGCGGTTTACGGAATCATTCAGACGCTGGACGGCAACGTGCTGGTGCCGCTGCTATTTTCGGAGGCGGTCAACCTGCACCCGGTAGCGATCATCTGCGCGGTGCTGCTGTTTGGCGGGCTGTGGGGATTCTGGGGCGTGTTCTTTGCGATTCCACTGGCGACGCTGTTCAAGGCTGTGCTCGACGCATGGCCACGAAAAGAGCCGGTGGTGGCGCCGCTGCTTTAGCGATTGATCCGAATTGCCCGGCCAAGCTCAAGGGCCGTTCGCGAGCAGGCACGCTCCCACATTTGGAATACGATTCCCTGTGGGAGCGAGCCTGCTCGCGAAAGCGGCGGTAAATTCAATGCAAAACCATCAGGCTTTATTCAAGGCCTGTGCAGCAGCCAGAACCGCATCCACATGCCCCGGCACCTTTACACCACGCCATTCCTGACGCAGCACTCCATCCTTGTCGATCAGAAAGGTGCTGCGATCAACGCCCAGGTATTCCTTGCCGTACAGCTTCTTCAACTTGATCACGTCGAACAACTGGCAGACGGCTTCGTCCTTGTCGCTGATCAGCTCGAACGGAAACTCCTGCTTGCACTTGAAGTTCTCGTGTGACTTCAGGCTGTCGCGGGAGATGCCAAAGATCTCCGTGTTGGCAGCCTTGAACGCGGCGTATCGATCGCGAAAACCCTGACCTTCGGTGGTGCAGCCCGGGGTGCTGTCCTTCGGATAGAAGTAGATCACCACTTGCTGGCCCTTGAGCGCTGCCAGGCTGACGGTTTGCCCGCTGGTGGCAGGTGCTTCGAAATCGGCAACCGGTCGGTCGATGACAACAGCCATTAAAGCTTCCTTACATTGGGTTTTGTGGGCGCCAAGGCTCGATCAGTGCATCCAGATTCATCGCATCGGAGAAATCGAGGAACTGATCGCGCAGCCAGCTGATCTGGGTGCCGGCCGGCAGCGTCACGGTGAACGTGGCGTTAAGCATGGTGCCGCCGGTCTGTGGTGCCTGATAGGTGTCGCAGGTCAGGTTTTCCAGCTCGACGTTGTGGTCCATGAAGAACTGGCACAACTCATTGATGATGTCCGGGCGATACGCCGAACTGACGTAAGCCACATACGGCAATGCCTGTGGGCGGTTTTCCAGCGGTGCGCTGCGCACCACGTTGACCGTGAATGCGTGTTTCTTGGCGAGGCCGGGCAGGCTGCCTTCGAGGCGCGCGAGGGCGTCCCAGCTCCCGGAAATCTCGAGAACCAGCGCACTGCACTCACCGTGGCGAGTCAGGCGCGAAGTCACCACGGCGCAGCGATTTTCATGGCTGGCGCGGCACAGCACGTTGGTCAGCTCCATCGGGTTGGCGCCGAGAGCACTGATGACAAGGAATTGTTCGCGAACTGTGGGGGTGGACATGCAGCATTCCTAAAGCGATGAGCGGTCGGTAGGTTGAGGCGTTGAATGCCGGAAGGTGCCTGTTGTGGCGGTCCGTTCAAAGCGACCCGGTCAGCGCTCGCGGCTCGCGCCATTGGCGCACGAGCACGTTGAGGCGATGCAGGAACAGGGTCTGGAAGGCCGAAACGGGAGGCAGAAACCCGGCGTACAAGCTGATCAGTACCGATCAAAGTCTGAAGGGTAGCGAAAAGCGGCGCCAAGGGGAATGGCGGCAGCGCAGTACTTCGCTTGTGCAAGCATCTTGGCGCCAGTACCATTACCGCTCTCTTTTTCCGGCAGGAGCGGTTTCATGATTGCGGGCAGTATGGTGGCACTGGTCACTCCCATGGATGCACAAGGGCGTCTTGACTGGGACAGCCTCAGCAAACTCGTGGACTTCCACCTCAAGAACGGCACCCATGCCATTGTCGCGGTCGGTACTACCGGCGAGTCGGCAACCCTTGATGTAGACGAACACATCGCCGTGATCAAAGCCGTGGTCAAACAGGTTGCCGGGCGCATTCCGGTCATCGCCGGTACTGGCGCCAACTCGACCCGCGAAGCCGTCGAATTGACCCGCAACGCCAAGGAAGCCGGCGCCGACGCCTGCCTGCTGGTTGTTCCTTATTACAACAAGCCGACCCAGGAAGGTCTGTACCAGCACTTCAAGCACATCGCTGAAGCGGTCGACATTCCACAGATTCTCTACAACGTTCCCGGCCGCACCTCCTGCGACATGCAGGCCGAGACCGTGATTCGCCTGTCCACCGTGCCGAACATCATCGGTATCAAGGAAGCCACCGGCGACCTGACGCGTGCCAAGGCGATCATCGATGGCGTGAGCAAGGATTTCATCGTGTTGTCCGGCGATGATCCGACCGCTGTCGAACTGATCCTGCTGGGCGGCAAAGGCAACATCTCGGTGACCGCCAACGTCGCGCCGCGTGAAATGGCCGACCTGTGCGAGGCCGCGCTCAAGGGCGATGCCGACACCGCACGCGCAATCAACGAAAAACTGATGCCGCTGCACAAAGACCTGTTCATCGAAGCCAACCCGATTCCGGTGAAATGGGCTCTGGTCGAAATGGGCCTGATGCACGAAGGCATCCGCCTGCCACTGACCTGGCTGAGCACACCTTGTCACGAAACGCTTCGCACGGCCCTGCGCCAGTGCAGCGTCCTGGTTTAATTGAGGAAGTACAACGCATGAAGCGAATGGCCGGACTTTCCGCACTTGCCTTGATTATCTCCAGCACCAGCGGCTGCGGATGGGTCTGGGGGCCGGAAGGTTATTTCCGCGACCGTGGTAGCGATTACCTGCAAGCGCAACAGACTGCACCGATGCAATTGCCACCGGATGTGAACACCTCCAAGCGTCTCGATCCGCTGTTGCCGATCCCGCGCAACGTTGCTGATGACACCGCCAAGGGCGAATACATCGTGCCGCGTCCGCAGCCGTTGTCCGCCGTGGCCGATGCCAGCGATTACTCGCTGCAGAAGAGCGGCGACTCGCGTTGGGTCGTGGCCCAGCATCCGCCGGCCGAAGTCTGGCCAGTGGCGCTGCAGTTCTTCCAGGACAACGGTTTCCGCCTGGATGAACAGCGTCCGCAGACCGGCGAGTTCACCACTACCTGGCAGCATTCCGATGAGCTGTCGGCATCGATGGCCAAGCGCCTGAGCGCGGCCGGTATCGCCAGCGACAGCGAAACCCGCGTGCGTGTGCGCATCGAACCGGGCGTGCAGCGCAACACCAGTGAGATCTACGTGGTCAGCGCCGAGCGTCCTGCCGGCAGCACCGCCGATGTCGCCTTCACCAATCGTTCGGTCAACACCGGCCTGGACGCTGCGCTGGTCGACGACATGCTCGCGAGCATGAGCCGTACGTCCGAGAAGGGCGGTTCGGTATCGATGCTGGCTTCGCGTGATTTCGACGCGCCAAGCCGTGTCAGCCTCAGCGAAGATGGCAGCGGCAACCCGGTATTGAACGTCGGCACCGACCTGGACCGTGCCTGGTCGAGCGTTGGCCGTGCATTGGAACAGGGCGAATGGCGCGTTGAAGACATCAACCGCAGCCTGGGCCTGTACTACATCAACCTGGCCGAAAAAGCCGAGAAGAAAGACGACAAGCCAGGCTTCTTCAGCAGCCTGTTCGGCAGCGCGCCGAGCAAGGAAGAAGTGGAAGCCCGTGCCGAGCGTTATCAGGTGCGCCTGAGCAAGGTCGGCGAGAACATTCAGGTGACCGTCGAGAAGAACATCAACACCGTCGCGCCAGCTGATGTGGCGCGTAAAGTGCTGAGCGTGATTCAGGACAATCTGGGCTGATCAATCATGCGTTTTGCCGTTCTCGGCAGCGGTAGCCAAGGGAACGGCACGCTGATCGCCAGTGCTGATACGTACGTGCTGGTGGATTGTGGTTTTTCCCTGCGGGAAACCGAAAAACGCCTGTTGCGCCTGGGTGTTCACCCGGCGCAACTGAGCGCGATACTCGTGACCCACGAACATGCCGACCACGTGCATGGCGTGGGTTTGCTGTCTCGGCGCTACAATCTGCCGGTCTACCTCAGTCGCGGCACACTGCGCGGGATGCGCAAACCGCTCGAGCCGGCAGGCTTTCTGGCCGGTGGCGAGCAGCTGCAAATCGGTGCGCTGAACGTCGGGGTCATTGCCGTGGCCCATGATGCGCAGGAACCGACCCAGTATGTCTTCAGCGATCAGGAACAGCGGCGCTTCGGTCTGCTCACCGACCTGGGATCGTACTGCGAGCGGGTGCTGGACAATTATCGGGACCTCGATGCATTGATGATCGAGTCCAACCATTGCCGCGACATGCTGGCGCGCGGTCATTACCCGTACTTTCTCAAGCAGCGGGTGGGCGGTGAGCTGGGACATTTGAACAACCATCAGGCGGCATTCCTGGTGGCCGAGTTGGGCTGGCAGGGCTTGCAACACCTGGTCCTGGCCCATCTGAGCAGCAAGAACAACCTGCCGCAGCTGGCCCGGCAATGTTTTGTCGACACCCTCGGGTGCGACCCGGACTGGCTGCAACTGGCCGATCAAGATTCAGGGCTCGACTGGCGCCACATCGCCTAGCCCACCAACTTAGCAAGCGGAGCCCATCATGGAAAAACGTGAAGAACTCTACCGCGGCAAAGCCAAATCGGTTTACAAGACCGACGACGCTGACCGCTTGATCCTGCTGTTTCGCAACGACACCTCGGCGTTCGACGGCAAGCGCATCGAGCAGCTTGACCGCAAAGGCATGGTCAACAACAAGTTCAACGCCTTCATCATGCAGAAACTCGAAGCGGCCGGCATCCCGACCCAATTCGACAAACTGCTGGCTGACAACGAAGTCCTGGTGAAGAAACTCGACATGATCCCGGTCGAGTGCGTCGTGCGTAACTACGCCGCCGGTAGCCTGGTCAAGCGTCTGGGCGTTGAAGAGGGCATGAAGCTCAATCCATACACCTTCGAACTGTTCCTCAAGGACGACGCCAAGGGCGACCCGTTCATCAACGAATCCCACGTCGTGGCATTCGGTTGGGGCACCGCCGAGCAACTGGCGCGTATGAAAGAATTGTCGCTGAAGGTCAACGAAGTACTGACCAAGCTGTTCGACGACGCAGGTCTGCTGCTGGTCGACTTCAAGCTTGAATTCGGCGTATTCAGCGACGGCTCCATCGTCCTCGGCGACGAATTCAGCCCGGACGGCTGCCGTCTGTGGGACAAGGACACCAAGAAGAAGATGGACAAGGACCGCTTCCGTCAGGGCCTCGGTGATGTCATCGAAGCCTACGAAGAAGTCGCCAATCGTCTGGGTGTACCGCTTTAATCGACGCAAGCATCTGATAGCACGAAGAAAATTTCGAAAGAGGGTTTGCTTTCGGTAAAAGTGTTGTTATGATGCGCGCCGTTGGAGAGATGCCAGAGTGGCCGAATGGGACGGATTCGAAATCCGTTGTACCTTCACCGGTACCTAGGGTTCGAATCCCTATCTCTCCGCCATTACATAGAAAAAGCCCCGTAGATGAAAATCTACGGGGCTTTTTTGTTTTTGTTGCCTAGACAAAAATCGAACACAGCGTTCGCCTGTAGTGAATCAAACTCATAGGTCAATGAATTTTATGCCATGGCAGCGCGGTCTTTGCTCTTGATAGCTCGAGCGCCTGTTTTTACCTCGGCAATTGATGCAGTTTTGCGTGGCCTTTTCGCCGTATCAGCTTTTTTTATAGCAGGTGAACGCGGTGAAGCCATAGCAGGCTCCGCCGAAGGTATCGACGGCGCTGCACTGTTTGTTGGGATTGGTTGAACGGTGAGTTCTACACCCAGCGCACGCATCAATCTGTTGATCGTCTCAAATCGTGTGTGAGCGCCCCCCTTGAATGATTTGTACAGGCTCTCACGATTAATTCCTGCGTCTTCGGCAACCTTGTTCACGCCTCTTGCTTTGGCAACTTCGGCCAACGCTTGCATCAGCAGGTGCGGGTCTTGTGCCCTCATGCTTTCTGAAAGATAGGCGCTTATAACTTCAGGAGTATCGAGAAAGCGTGAAGCTTCGTAGCGACCGGTTTTGGAAGCATCGAGGTCAAGGATAGGCATATCCTCAGCGTTGAATTTCGTGTCGTTCATTTCAATTACCCTTTTAAGGCCTCCAGGATGGCCTTTGCATGGTTGATGCCACGCTTCTGATCTGATTTGTCACTTCCCCACAGCATCAAAAAGTGGTTTTAGCGGTGCGCACAAAATAGATTCGGTAACCAGGGCCGACGAAAACGCGCATTTCGCTGATGCCGTCGCCTACTGACTCGCAATCGCCGAAGTTACCCTCCTGCGCTCGATCCAGCCGCGCAAGCACAGCGGCTTTCCCCTCGGTATTTCTCATCCCTGTGAGCCACGAATCAAACTCGGGCGTTTTGTCGATGGTAAATTTTTTCGTTTCATCCTTGGTCATTCGAATTGTAGCCGTCTGGCTACTCCTTGTCTCGACCGTTTACCCGCTGGCGATGGCCGCTGCGCCGAGTTCAGGTCCCATCCTTGGAAAAAGCCCCACGTATGAACGGAGGGCTCTCTAATCGCTTAGGGATCAGCCTTGCTCAAGTCCCGTTCAAATCTCCTTCACCGGCGTCTCCCCCTGCACAGCCTTGATCAATCCGATCACGTGAAGACAATCCGCCTTGTTCACATACGACTCGCCGCTGGCGATGGTCTCGTGGTTGCCTGCTCTCAGTCTCCAGCGCCATTGTCCCTGGCCGGTGCGGGGGGTGCCCCTGGATTGCCTGTAAATCTCGAAATACATTCAGTTCGCTCCATGCGATTTTAGATGTGCGTCAGCCGTGTGGCGCATCGTCGCAAGCCTAGCGCAGACGGTTTTTTTGGCTATCGGACATTTGTTTCCAATCGTTGGCGGATGTTTCCGATGGGCGCGGAATAGAGCGGGGGATAGGCGTCCGGATTGGCCGATATGCCGCTGTTTGCTGGTTGCAACGCTGCCAGCGCTACTGCTTAATACGGGACGGCTCATGGCGTCGAAACTGATCGACGACCGACAAACACTATAAAAAAGAGCACTCCCTTTGACTGAGCACGGAACGCAACAGGCCGGGCAGGTGACGTTGTCGCTGGTGGTCCCGGTTTTCAACGAAGAGGACAGCCTCGACACCTTTCTGCGGCGGATCAATGAAGTCTTCCAGCGGCAACCGTTGGTCGACCTTGAGCTGGTCTTCGTCAATGACGGCAGCACCGATGCCACCCTTGAGCGTCTGCTCGGGCATCAGCGGCACGATACGCGCCTGCGCATCGTCGATTTGAGCCGCAACTTCGGTAAAGAGGCGGCGTTGTCTGCCGGTCTGCAGATCGCGGGCGGGCAGATTGTCGTGCCGATCGATGCAGATTTGCAGGATCCGCCGGAAGTCATCCTGCCAATGATCGAGCGTTGGCGCGAAGGTTATGAAGTCGTGCTGGGGCATCGGGTCAGTCGCCGCAGCGACACTTGGGCCAAACAGACCTCGGCGCATTGGTTCTATCGCCTGCACAACCGCATCGCCGAACAACCGTTACCCGAGAATGTCGGCGATTTTCGTCTGATGGATCGCTGCGTGGTCGATGCCTTGCTGACGCTGCCCGAATCCCGGCGCTTCATGAAGGGCTTGTTCGCCTGGGTCGGTTTTCGCACCACGCACGTCGATTACGAACGCCCCGAGCGCGTGGCGGGGCAGAGTAAGTTCAACGGGTGGCGACTGTGGAATTTCGCGCTTGAAGGCATCACCAGCTTCAGCACCGAACCGCTGCGCGTCTGGACGTATGTGGGCGCGGCGGTGTCGCTCGTATCGTTTGCCTTCGCCATTTTCATTGTTTTACGCACGTTGATTCATGGCGTCGACATGCCTGGTTACGCGTCGCTGATGGTGGCGGTGACGTTTCTCGGCGGCTTGCAATTGATCGGCATCGGCGTGCTCGGTGAGTACCTGGGCCGCACCTATATCGAATCCAAACGCCGGCCGGTTTTTCTGGTGCGTCGCGTCTACGACCCCAAGGACTGACACATGGATCTCAAGGAAACCGACATCCTCGGCGACAGCATCAATGAGCATTGGTATTACTGCTCGAAGGCCGCGGCCACCCGACGCTTGCTTGGCGACGGGCCGATCCAGCGGATTCTCGATGTGGGCGCCGGCTCGGGTTTTTTCTCGCACCACCTGCTGACCCACACCCGGGCGCGCGAAGCATGGTGCGTCGACATCAGTTATCCCGCCGACTCCAGCGGCACCGCTGCTGGCAAACCTGTGCATTATCGCCGTGACATCGACCACGTCGACGCTGATCTGGTGCTGCTGATGGACGTGCTCGAGCATGTCGACGACGACCTCGGCCTGCTCAAGCTGTATGTCGATAAAGTGCCGTCGGGCAGTCGCTTTCTGATGACCGTGCCGGCGTTTCAGTTCCTGTGGAGCGGTCACGACGACTTTCTCGAACACAAGCGCCGCTACACCCTGGCGCAGTTCGAAACCCTGGCGCGCGATGCCGGGTTGACCGTGCAGCGCGGTGCCTATTATTTCGGCGCGGTGTTCCCGATTGCTGCAGCGTTGCGTTTGTTGCCGCAGGGCGCGCAGGCGCAACCGCCGCGCTCGCAACTGAAACGTCATCACCCACTGGTCAATACCGTGCTCAAGACGCTCTGCAGCCTTGAGTTGCCGCTGATGGGCATGAATCGTCTGGCGGGTCTGAGCGTATTCGTACTGGCGCAGAAACTGTGACCCCACGCGAAAGAGCCGCGTTTATCCAGCGTGGCGTGCGCTTCGCCGTGACCGGTTTGTTCGTCACGGCGTTGCATGCGTTGGTCGCGATCGGGTTCATCAACTTCATCAGTCCTTTGCCGCCCTTGGCCAACGGCGTGGCGTTCGCCGTGGCAACGGTCGTGTCGTATGTGATCAACACCACCTGGAGCTTTTCGGCGCGGTTACATGGCCGAACGCTGCTGCGGTTTCTGCTGGTGTCGGTCGGCGGATTTTTCCTCGCCATGTTGGTCGCCTGGGCGGCACAAATGGCGGGGCTGCATTATTTGCTGGGCATCGTGGCCGTGGCGCTGACGATCCCGGCTTTCACGTTCGTGCTGCATAACTTCTGGACGTACCGATGAGGGAATTGAACAAGCACCCGGCCCTCACGCTTCTGCCTGTATTGCTGGGTGTGCTGGCGTTTTTGCTGGTGATCGGCCCGCATGCGCTGGACCCGCAGAACATCGCCTGGCTCAAGGATGGCGACCCGGCAACGCATTACCTGGGCTGGGTAAATTTCCGTCATGGGCCGTGGACATTTCCGCTCGGGCTCAATCCGTCTTATGGACTGGAGCTGGGCAGTGCGGTGATTTTTTCCGATTCCAATCCGCTGCTGGCAATACTGTTCAAAGCCGTCGATGGCTGGTTGCCCGAGACGTTTCAGTATTTCGGCTTATGGTTGCTGGCCTGTTTTGTCTTGCAGGCCTGGTTCGGCTGGAAACTGCTCGGCCTCATCACCGATAACGCCGCGCTGCGCCTGTTGGGTTGCGGATTATTGGTGTTTTCGCCGCCGATGTTTCTGCGAACCGGGGGGCACCTGTCGCTTGTCGCGCACTTTCTGATTCTCGCCGCGTTGTATCTGGCCTTGCATCCGGCACTGGGTCGGCGCCGCTTGGCGTGGGGCACGCTGCTGGGGGCGACGGCGTTGGTGCATGCCTACTTACTGGTGATGGTGGCGTTGATCTGGGTAACTGACCTGTTCGGTAAAGTCATGGCCGACAAGCTGAGTCGGCGTCGGGGGCTGATCGAGTTCGGTGGCTTGTTTGTGCTGGTCAGCGTGTGTTGCTGGCAGGCTGGCTATTTCAGCATCGCCGACGGGGCGGGCGGCGGTGGTTTCGGCTGGTATCGGATGAACCTGCTGGCCCTGTTCGATGCGGACGGCTGGTCGTACGTGCTGCCGGGCTTCGCCAAGCGCGGGGGCGACTACGAAGGTTTCAACTATCTGGGCCTCGGTGTGTTGATGCTGTTGCCGTTGGCAACGATTGCACTGTGGCGAAGCAACATCAGCCTGAAGTCGCTGCTGCTTCGCTGGCCATGGCTGCTGGCAGCAATGATCGGGCTGAGCCTGTTTGCGCTGTCCAATCAGATCGGTTTCGGTGCACACACGGTCAGTTATCCGCTGCCGAGAACCATCGAGGGGCTGGCGAGCATTTTCCGCGCTTCGGGGCGGATGTTCTGGCCGGTGTTCTACACCTTGGTGTTGCTGGTGATCTATCTGATCGTGCGTGGATACCGGGCGCCCATCGCCATCGGCTTGCTGGCCGTGGCGTTGACTGCACAAGTCACCGACACGAGTATTGCCTGGCAGGGGCTGCGCGCGACGAAGATGCTGTCGCCGTCCTCGGTGTGGACCAGCCCGATGCGCGACCCGTTCTGGGCAAGCGCCGCGGCTCACTACCAGAACATCCGTGCCCTGATGCCGAAAAACCAGTCGGATCAATGGCAGCCCATCGCCTGGTTTGCCGCGACGCATGGGTTGAGTACCGATGCCGTGTATATGGGACGCATGAGCCCCAAGGCACTCGACCAGGCGCTGCGTGATGCACAACGCCGGCTGAATTCCGGAGAGTATGCGGCCGATTCGCTGTACATCCTCGACGATGACGCGGTGGATCTGGCGGTCAAGAGTGTGCGCAGCGAGACCGACCTGCTGACCCGCGTCGACGACTTTGTCGTGCTGGCACCGGGCTGGAAGCGTTGCGAGCAATGCCTGCCAATGGTCGATGAGGGGCGCTCGATGTCGGCGCTGCCCTTGAGCCAACCGGGACTGGTGCAACTGTTCAATCGCAAGAGCCGACAGTTGCTCAACGGCTGGGCCGCGCCGGAAAGCTGGGGGACCTGGAGTGAAGGGCAGGAGGCGCAAATCGCTGTGCGTGTCGCGCCACAGAGTACTGCGATCGTCATGGACGTGCTGGCGTTCGTCATGCCGCCCCGGTTGACTCAACGGGTGATCGTCAGCATCGACGGGGTCGAGGCCTTGTCGACGCGCCTGACTCAGGTGCAAGACAACGTGTTGGAAATTCCGCTCAGCGCGGTGGTCCAGGACAAGTTGAAGGACGGCCAGCCGTTAATCCTGCAAATCCACTTGCCGGATGCGACCAGCCCGCGAAAACTCGGCCTGAACGATGACGCGCGCGTGATGGGGCTGGGCCTGAAATCGCTGAGCGTTCGTTGAATCTGCGGTAACTGCGCAAACGTTGATGGACGTCGGGCTCGGCGTCTTTCTACACTGCCCGCATTCCGGGGAGCAGGGGGCAAGGGATGAACCGCAATGAACTTCGCAAGGCCGATATCAACCTGATGGTGGTGTTCGAGACCTTGATGCTCGAACGCAACGTGACCCGGGCGGCGGAAAAACTGTTTCTCGGCCAGCCGACCATCAGTTCGGCACTCAACCGCCTGCGCACGATGCTCAACGACCCGCTGTTCATCCGCGTCGGCCACCGCATGGAACCGACGGCCCGCGCCGAAGATATCTTTCGTCACTTGAAACCGGCGCTGGATTCGCTGTCGGTGGCGCTGAGCCTGACCCGCGATTTTGACCCGGCCGTGAGCACCATGACCTTTCGCATCGGCCTGTCCGATGACGTCGAATTCGGCCTGCTGCCACCGCTGTTGCGCGCGCTGCGCCAGGAGGCGCCAAACGTGGTGTTTGTAGTGCAACACGCCGATTACTGGCGGATTCCCGATCTGCTCGCGGCGGGCGATATCACCGTTGGCATCAGCCAGACCCGCGGCCTGCCAGCCAATGCCAAGCGCAAATTGCTGCGGCACATCCAGCCGAGCATTCTGCGCGCCGATGCCAGCGACACTCCGCTGACCCTGGATGAATATTGCGCGCGTCCGCATGTACTGGTCTCGCACACGGCCAATGTCAGTGGCTACGCCGATGAGTGGCTGGCGGAGCTGGGTCGCACGCGCCAGGTCGTGTTGTCGGTGCCGCAATACAGCGCGTTGCCGGCGCTGCTGGCCGGCACGGACCTGATCGCCAGCCTGCCGGATTACACCGCGGCGGCGATGGCGGCGTCTGGATTGCTGTTCCAGGAACCGTTTCCGTTCAAGACGCCGATGCTGGACCTGTCGATGGTCTGGCTCAGCCACGTCGACAGCGATCCGGCCGAGCGCTGGTTGCGTTCGCGGCTGGAAGCCTTCATGAGCGAACGGCCACAGCCCCCGCTCGCATGATCACCACTTAACCTGTGGGAGCGAGCCTGCTCGCGATTGCGGTCGGTCATTCAGCATAAGTGTTGCCTGGCACACCGCTATCGCGAGCAGGCTCACTCCTGCAAAAAGCCTGGGTGCGACTGTGGTATATGTACCGCCTACGCCCCTCTGACCGGAGACTTTCAATGCCCCATCTGCACATGGAATACACCGCCAACCTGCCGCTGAACGCCGATGTTGCATTGATCCGGCTCAACAACACTTTGGTGGGCTCCGGTCAGTTTGCTGCCGAGTTCGATATCAAGGGCCGTGCGGTCAAGGTCGAGACATTCAAGGTCGGCACCGCGCTCGCCGAGCGCGGGTTTGTTCACATAAAACTGGCATTGCTCAGCGGGCGTTCGCCGGAGATCAAGAAGCAGTTGTCGCAAAGTCTGCTGGCGGCGTTGCAGGACATCTGCGAATGGCCGGCCGGTGTCGAAGTGCAATTGTGCGTCGAACTGCTCGACATCGATCGCGAGTCCTACAGCAAAGCTGTGGTGGGCGTGTAGGACTCAGCTCGCATCGAGTTCGTTGCACACATTGACCACCTGCTCGCGCAGCCAGACGTTGGCGCTGTCCTGATCGACGCTCTGTGACCACTGCATGTCGAGGGTGAAACCGGGCAAGCCGTTCGGCGCCTCGCAGTGATTGAACACGGCTTCGTTGGTCAGTAGGCGCTGGATACGGCGGGGCAGGGTGAGGATGAAATCGGTGCCGGTAATCATCTTCAAGGCAGCGCTGTAGCTGTTCGAGCGCGCGACGATCTGGCGTTTCTGCGCCTGCCGCGCCAGCCAGCCATCGACCATGTTGGTGGATGAAGTCCAGGGGGTTGGGAAAACGTGGCGACGCTCGGTGAAGGCTTGCAGGCTCAAGCGCGGTTCCAGCGGTGTAGCGCGTTTGTCGAACACGCAAACCAGATCATCTTCCAGCAGCAGGCGTGATTTCAGATCGTTGTGCTGGCGATAGAAGTTGGGGCCGAAGCTGATCACCAGATCGAGGCTGCCGTCGCGCAGTTCCTCTGCCGGGACGTCGGTCTCGAATTTGTGCATGTTGACCATCACCGGCAAATCGTCGAAGTCGAAGCGCTTCAACAGCCGCGGCAGGATCAGTTGCTCGAAATATTCCGGCGCGCAGATGTTGAAGGTGACGGCTTGCTGGCTCGGGTCGAACGTCGGGGCGCCAGCATGACAGAGGTTGATGCTTTCGATGATCTTCTGCACATGGCCGTACATGCTGCTGGCCTTGTAGGTCGGGCGCATACCGGTGCGGGTGTTGATGAACAGTTCGTCTTCAAAACTGGTGCGCAGTTTTTTCAGGCAGTAACTGACGGTGGACTGGCTGACGAACAGGGTTTCCGACACATCGGTGACGCTGCTCTGCTCATACACGGCGACAAATACCATGAGGTCCTGCATGTCGAGCTTTCGAAGCAAGTTACTGTTCAGCATCCGTTCTGTCTCGCTGTGCTCCTTGCGCTGAAACCGCGCAAACGTGTGCGAACGATCCTAGCGGAACGATGGTGCCAGGAGAAAGCCCTGTAAGACATTTCACGGTCACATGTGGGACAGATACTTTTAGCAACACGACGTTATCGATCAAAGCGGATAAAGCTGGCCAGAGGCCTTCAGCTCGCTGGTGAGAAGTGTCGGCGGTAGTGCCGCGGATCGAAGCGCAACACCATCAGCAGCATCAGCGCCATGACTGCCGTCAGCGACCACCACGCCCATTCGAAGCTGCCCAGTCGGTCGCGGATCAACCCGGCCAGCATTGGCGAGAGCCCGGCGATCAGATATCCAATGCCCTGCACGAACGCCGTCAGGCCACCGGCCCGCTGCGGGTCGTCGAGGTGATCGAGCGCGACGATCAGGCTCATCGGAAACAAGCCACCGATGCCCAGACCCAGCAGGCACGGCCAGAGCAGGCTCAAATGCTGCGGACTGAGAGCCAGGCCGCAGAACCCGACAATGATCAGCGCCAGCAAGGCCACCAGAATTGCGCGTCGATCGCGGCTGCGGTTGGCGATAGCGGGAACGAGCAGGCCGGAAATGACCTCCATCGCTGTCAGAAAACCCAAAACCAGCCCGGCATTTTCTTCGCTCCAGCCTTGTTCAACGTAGTACGGAGCGAGCCAGGCGAGCACACAGGTGTAGGACGCAGTCCCCAGTCCGAAGAAAATCGCCAGTAACCAGGCACGTCCATTACGGGCAAAAACGTCCTTCTTCGCGGCCAGCGTCACGCTGTCGCGCAAATGACGCCGTTGCGCCCACCAGACCAACAGCGCGAATACTGCCAGCAAGGCCCATATCGCCAGACCCGTACGCCAGCTTGCGGTCTGCACCGTTATCCGGGGCGCGAAGGTCGCCGCCAGCGCCGCGCCGCCCATGATCGAGGTGACATACAGGCCCATGCACAGCGCCACATTGTCGGGGAAGCGCGACTTGATCAACGCCGGCATCAACGCCTGAATCAACGCAATGCCGATGCCCGCCAGCACGGCGCTGATAATCAACCCGGTCGCCGTATCGACAAACAGCCGCGCAAGCGTTGCCAGCGCAATGATCAGCAGCGACAACAACACCGTGCGCTGTTGACCGAAGCGTTGACTGATTGCCAGACCGAAAAACATCGCCAGCCCCATGGCCATCACTGGCAGCATGGTCAGCAGTGACGCCAGGCTGAAACTCAGCGGGATTTCACCGCGAATGGCCGACAGCAGGGGACCCACCGCCGCCATCGACGGCCGCAGATTGAGTGCGACGAGGATGATGGCGAGCATCAATCCCGCGGCGGGGCGAGTGGTGGCGTGGGCGGTTTGCATGGCGTGTCCTTTATAAGCGCAGACCGGTGATTAGGCGCGGAGCCGTGCATGCCGGGCAAACCAGAAAATCCACAGCACTATTTAATAACTCGATACCGCCTCAACCCTCTGTAGGAGTGAGCCTGCTCGCGATAGCGGTGTGTCATTCAGCATAAGTGTTGCCTGACACACCGCTATCGCGAGCAGGCTCACTTGTGCATGAGCTGAGCGTTTTTTCTGAGTAAAACCTGAACCATTCTCAAATACATACTTGGTCCAGCGATATTATTAAAGGCCAACTAATCGTTGGCGTCTTTTTCACAAAAAATTGATGGTTGCCTGCCTAAAGTTTGCATGCACTTGGTTAATGAATTTTTCATAAATGAAGAATTCGTTATCAGCCAAGGCTCTTCTTTTCAGGAACAGCCCTTTCTATGTTCAAGTCAAAAGCCGTGCGCCCGGAATGGGTGACGTTGATCGCCAGTGCCTTTCTTCTGATCGGTTTCAACCTGGTGCTCTGGCAGCATCTGTTCGCGATCACCGGTGGCGATGGCCGGGGCATCGCCATGTGTGTGGCTTTTGCCGTAATGATCCTGGCGGCATTCAATCTGGTGTTGACGGTATTTGCCTTTCGCCCGCTGCTTAAGCCGTTGCTGATAGCGCTGTTTTTAACCAGTGCCGGCGTGGCTTATTTCATGAATCAGTATGGCGTGATGATGGATGCCGGCATGTTTCGAAATTTTGCCGAAACCAATGTCACGGAAGTGCGCGATCTGCTGTCATTGAAGTTGTTTGCTTTTATTTTATTGCTCGGTGTCTTGCCTTCATGGTTGTTGTGGAAAGTCCCGGTTAATTATCGTCGCTGGCATCGCGAGGTGTTCAGTAAAGTTGTGGTGAGTGTTGCCAGCGCTGCCGTTATTGGCGGTGTGGCATTGGCAAACTATCAAGGCTTGTCCTCGCTGTTTCGTAATCATCATGAAATTCGCTTGATGCTGGTGCCGAGCAACTTTATCGGCGCTTCTGCTGGTTACTTGCGTGAACAAGTAGCGTCCGCACAGCAGCCGTTCATCAAAATCGGCGAAGACGCCCAGCGCAATCCGGACATCAAGTTGCAACCGCGTAAATCCCTGACCGTGCTGGTGGTTGGCGAAAGCGCCCGTGCGGAAAACTTCGGCATCCTCGGTTACCCCCGCGACACCACTCCGACACTCGACAAGGAAGCCGGGCTGATAGCCTTCACCGATGTACATTCCTGTGGCACGGAAACCGCCGTGTCGGTGCCGTGCATGTTCTCCAACATGGGCCGCAAGAACTACGACGCAAGCAAGGCGAAGAATGAAGAAGGTCTGCTCGATGTGCTCAAGCGTGCCGGCATTGACGTGATCTGGCGCGATAACCAGTCGGGCTGCAAAGGTACTTGTGATCGCGTCACGGTGCAGGATGTGAGTAATCTGAAAGATCCGGCGTTATGCGCCAACAGCGAATGCCGCGACGAAATTCTCCTGCAAGGCCTGCAGAGCTTTATCGATCTTCTGGACAAGGACACCGTGCTGGTATTGCACCAGATGGGCAGCCACGGCCCGGAATACTTCAAGCGCTATCCGAAAGAATACGAGCACTTCACCCCGGTCTGCGAAAGTAACGCGCTGAACAATTGCAGCCGCGAAAGTATTGTCAATGGCTACGACAACACGCTGGTTTACACCGACCATGTGCTGTCGAGCCTGATCGATGTATTGCGCAGCAATCAGGACAAAGTCGATACCGCGATGTTGTATCTGTCCGATCACGGCGAGTCGCTGGGCGAGTACAACCTGTTCCTGCACGGCACGCCTTACATGCTGGCGCCGGAACAACAGAAACATGTGGCGATGCTGGCGTGGTTCTCCGACAGCTATCAAAAAGCCTACTCGGTCGATACACACTGCCTGCAAATGAGCCGCGACAAACCGCTGAGCCAGGACAATCTGTTCCACTCGATGCTCGGCCTGCTGGAAGTCAAAAGCAGCGTTTATCAGGCCGATCTGGACTTGTTTGCCGGTTGCCGTGGTGCGGTGATCGATGGCGTGCTGGCCAAGGATTGAAAAATCTCGGGCCCGTCCCGCTGACGCGACGGGCCTATCTGTTTCCTCTGTCAGACTATTCTTTCTATCTCGCAGGACATTTCGTTACAGCTGTTACCCTTCCCAGGCGCGTAAATCGCCGGTGGCGATATATACTGCGCGCCATTCTTCAAGGGAGAGCCGTGTGGCTATCGATATTCACTGGATTCGCGACAACGAAAGCCTCGCGCAGTTTTGCGCTGAGTGGCAGCAACTGCCGTTCGTTGCCCTCGACACCGAATTCATGCGGGTCGACACCTTCTATCCGATTGCCGGCCTGTTGCAGGTGGGCGACGGCAAACGCGCCTACCTGATCGATCCGCTGACCATCAATGCCTGGCAACCGCTGGCGGCGTTGCTCGAAAACCCGGCGGTGCTGAAAGTGCTGCACGCCTGCAGCGAAGACCTCGAAGTGCTGTTGCGTCTGACCGGCAGCCTGCCAGCGCCGCTGTTCGACACCCAGTTGGCTGCCGCGTACCTGAACTTCGGTTTCTCGATGGGTTACTCGCGGCTGGTGCAGTCAGTGCTCGGCATCGACCTGCCCAAAGGCGAGACCCGTTCCGACTGGTTGCAACGTCCGCTGTCCGAGACGCAGATCAGCTACGCCGCCGAAGACGCCGTGCATCTGGCCGAAGTATTTGTCGAACTGCAGCCCAGGCTGTCCGCCGACAAGTTCGCCTGGGTGCTGGAAGATGGCGCCGAACTGGTCGCCAACCTGCGCCGCGAAACCGATCCGTACGAGGTTTACCGCGAGGCCAAGCTGGCGTGGAAACTGTCCCGTGCGCAACTGGCCGTGCTGCGTGAACTGTGTGCCTGGCGCGAGCGTGAGGCACGAGCCCGCGACCTGCCGCGCAACCGCATCATTCGCGAGCATTCGCTGTGGCCGCTGGCCCGCACGCAACCGGACAATCTCGCCGCGCTGGGCAAGATCGAAGACATGCACCCGCGTACCGTGCGTCAGGACGGCCAGTTTCTGCTTGATCTGATCAAGCGCTCTGGCAGTGTGGGGCCTGATCAATGGCCGCCCGCCGTGCCGGAGCCGTTGCCGATCGAAGCCGCTGCGCTGATCAAACGCCTGCGCGCACTGGGGCAGGCGGAGGCCGAGCGTCTGGATATCGCGCCGGAACTGATGCTGCGCAAGAAAACCCTCGAAGCGCTGGTCAAAAGCGGCTTCCCCGAGGGGCCATACCAATTGCCCGAGTCGTTGCGTGGCTGGCGCCGCGAACTCATGGGCCAGAAGCTGCTCGACAGCCTGGCCACCGCCGGAGAACAGCCTTGAAACGTATCTGCTCCATCTACCAAAGTTCCAAGCGCAGCGGCATGTACCTTTACGTGCTCAAAAGCGATGCGCTCGAGCGCGTGCCGGAAGCGCTGATGCTGGCGTTCGGCAAAGCGAAACACTCCTTCGATCTGGTGCTGTCGCCTGCGCGCAAACTGGCCAGCGAAGACATCACCGTGGTTCTGGAAAACCTCGACAAGCAGGGCTATCACTTGCAGATGCCGCCAGCCGAGGACGAGTACATCGAGCACTTGCCCGAAGAGTTGTTGCGCCGCAACGACCCGGTCTGATCGGCGAGGCTCTGTTCTGAGCCTCGATCCACCCTGGAACTGTTTTTACCGCGATGGCCGCCGGAATCCGGCGACCGTCTGCACGGCTTGCGAAAGGTTTGAAAATGCGCGTTCTGATTGCTGAACACGACCACGCGATATACGCCCGGCTGCTGCGTCAGGCAGCGCCGGAGCTGGAAGTACTGACCAGCGGCGACTCCGCCGAACTGGCGCGGCAGGCCGCCGATTGCCCGGTCTGGCTGGGCCAGCCCGATCTGCTGGCGACGCTGTTGCGCCAAGGGCATCAGCCACAATGGCTGCAATCGACCTGGGCCGGGATCACGCCGTTGCTCGCCGACGGGTTGCGCCGCGATTATCGCCTGACCCGTGCGGTGGGGATTTTCGGTCAGGTGATGGCTGAATACGTGCTGACCTACATCCTCGGCCATGAGCGCGAAGTGCTGGCGCGTCTGGTCAGCCAGGTCGAGCGCAAGTGGGACAACCGCAGTGGCCAGAGCCTGGTCGGGCGCAAGGTGCTGATCGTCGGCACCGGGGATATCGGCCAGAGCGTGGCGCAATTCCTGTTGCCCTTCGGCATCGAGTTGTACGGCATCGCCAGCAGCGCCCGTGAGCAGGCGCCGTTTGTCGAAGTCGGCTCGATGGCTGACCTGCCGCGCCTGGTGGGGGAGGTCGACTACGTGGTCAATCTGCTGCCCAACACCGAGCACACCCACGATATCTACGATGCGGCGCTGTTCAAGCAATTCAAACCGACCGGATTGTTCATCAACGCCGGGCGAGGTGTTGCGGTGGTCGATGCCGATCTGGTCGAAGCCCTGAAGGAAGGGCATCTGGCCGGGGCAGTGATCGATGTCTGCCGCCAGGAACCATTGCCGCAGCGCCACCCGTTCTGGACGGCGTGGGGCTTGTTGCTGACCGGGCACAGCTCGGCGCCGACTTCACCGCCGTTGATGGTGCAACTGTTTGTCGACAACCTGAAGGCCTATCAGGCGGGTGAGGCATTGCGCGGCGAAGTGGATTTCGACCGCGGTTATTGACTCGCCGCTTGCCGGAAGATGCACAACACCTGTGGGAGCCAGCCTGCTGGCGATTGCGCAGTGTCAAACAACAATAATGTTGACTGACAGGCTGCTTTCGCCAGCAGGCTGGCTCCCACATGGATTCGTGGTGTGGCTCTAAGGCGCCAGGCAGGATTTACCGACAGTCGCCAGCGCTTGGCCGACAGCCCCGCTGGCACTAGACTGGCGGCCTTTTCACCACCTGATGTTGATGCTTGAGCCATGGCCGCGATAGTCGAACCGTTCTGGAAACGCAAAACCCTCGATCAGCTCGATCACGAGGAGTGGGAATCGCTGTGCGACGGCTGCGGTCTGTGTTGCCTGCAGAAACTCGAAGATGAAGAAGACAACAGCGTCTATTACACGCGCATCGCCTGCAAACTGCTGGATCTGAAAACCTGTCAGTGCAGCGATTATCCGAACCGCATCCAGTTCGTCCCCGACTGCATTCAGCTCACACCGGGTCAGGCCGAAGAATTCAAATGGCTGCCGCCGACCTGTGGCTATCGTCTGGTCAGCGAGGGCAAGGACCTGCCATTGTGGCATCACCTGGTGTGTGGCGACCGCGACGCGGTACACCACGAGCGAATTTCCCAGTCCGGGCGTATGCTGGCCGAGGGCAGCGTGCCGGAGGACGACTGGGAAGATCACCTGATCTTTCGCGCGGGTTGAGCCAGCAATCGGATCAGGCTTGGCGCTGACCTGCGCCTGTCAGACCGCTATCGCCAGCAGGCTGGCTCCCACACGTTTCGTGTCGTACATTCGGCTTGAGTACCATCCACAACCCCTGTGGGAGCTGGCCTGCCAGCGATGGGGCCGGCAGAAGCGCTAGAGGTTTCAGCTCAAACCGCAGCTTTCGGCGACTTCAGCGAATCATTGCCGGTCACGGTGGCAGTTTCAGTCGCCACTTCGGCATTGGTTTTCAGCTTGTTCAGTTCTTCCCCGGCGCGCTCGATCTTCGCCCGCACGTTGTTCATGTCCTGACGACTTTTCTCCAGCAGGCTCTTCGCCGAGCAGTGCCCGGTAATCCCGCGGGCCATGGCCATGCCACCCAACGCAACCTGAATCAGGCCGAACACACCACCGCGGCGCAGCCCTTTGCCGACCATCAGCACGCCGCCGGTCAACGAGCCAATGCGCTCCCAGCCGTGGACGTTCTGGTTGGAATGAGATTGAAACGGTGTCGATTCGACGCGCTTGAGCTCGGACATGATGGTTCTCCAGGCAATCAATGATGGATAAACAAGCTGACTGCTGCGGCGACCAGCTTGTTCCATCGAATGTGCGACGCTTCAGCGGAATTTCGGTCCGGAGCGAGTGTTCAGGCCCTTGGCCATGCGGTCGTAGAGCACGACGTTGACGGTGGCGGCAAGGTTCATGCAACCCGTGGTCGGGATGTACACGACGTCTTCACACCAGTCGCGGATCTCTTTGTCCAGCGAGCCGTCTTCGGGGCCAAAGATATACAGCGCGCGATCCGGGTGGGTGTATTCCGGCAGCGGGCGGGCGCCCTCGACCAGTTCCACGGCGACGGGTACACAGTTGAGCGGGAGGATCTTTTTCAGATCATCGATGCCGATCAGCGGAATGTCGTAGTGCACGCGTTTGGTGTCGGTGACGAAGTCAGCGGCGCGTTCATAGCGCTTGCCGGTGTAGAACACCGACGCCACGCCATAGCAGCCGGCGGCGCGCATCACCGAACCGACGTTCTCGGGTGATTTGGGGTTATACAAACCAATGCAGCTGTACCGTTTGTCTGCCACGAGCGGGGTGCCTTCGGGAAAAAGAGCGCGATTATACGGGGATTGGGGGAGGGCGGGCAGATTCAAGGCTTGTGGTGTTCGGGATATCGCTATCGCGAGCAGGCTCACTCCTACATTTGGAATGCGTACCCCTGTAGGAGTGGGCCTGCTCGCGATGAGGCCAGCGCGGCTGACAAAAAAACTTAATCTTCTTTCTTCATCAACCCGGCCAGTGCAGCAAACGGGTTATGCGTGGCCTTGGCGATTTTCGGCGTGCTCAGCGAGCCTTCGCCGAAGTACTGCTGATCGGTATAACGCGAGTGCTCGTTGTCGTGGCAGTACAGGCACAGCAGCTCCCAGTTCGAGCCATCCTGGGGGTTGTTGTCGTGGTTGTGGTCGCGGTGGTGCACGGTGAGTTCGCTCAGGCGCTTGCCGGAGAACTCACGGGCGCAGCGGCCGCACACGTGCGGGTACATCTTCAGGGCTTTGTCGCGGTAGCCCATTTCCTTGTCGCGCTGGTTGTCGGCGAGGATGCGGTCCAGCTTCGACGTATTGGTGGGGGTGGACGAACTCATGGGTTCACCTTTGTAGAAAGACAAATGACGGTTATGCGCAGAGTTTAGCTCAGCCCTTGAGCTTCTCGGCAATCCAGATCGTGTGGCGGGTGCCCTTGTTGCCGTGGGCGAAGACCTGGACTTCCTCGGCCTTGAAGCCGGCCTTTTTCAATTTGTCGGAAAATTGCCGGTCAGCGCTGGCCGACCACACCGCGAGCACGCCCTTGGGGCGCAAGGCCTTGGCGCAGGCATTCAGCCCGGCGGCGGAGTACAGCCAGCTGTTGGCCTTCTTGGTCAGGCCTTCGGGGCCGTTGTCGACATCGAGCATGATCGCGTCAAAGCCGTTGGGTTCGCTCTGCAGCACATTGGCCACGTCTTCCTGACGGATCACCGTGCGCGGATCGAGCAACGGTCGACCGGACTTTTCACCCAGCGGGCCGCGATTCCACTCGACCACGCCAGGCACCAGCTCGGCGACCACCACCTCGGCGCTTTTGCCCAGATGCTTGAGCGCCGAAGCCAAAGTGAAACCCATGCCGAGGCCGCCAATCAGCACCCGCGAATCCGGCCGTCCGGCGACCTTGCGGCAGGGAATCTCGGCCAGCGCATCCTCGGAACCGTGCATGCGCGTGTTCATCAATTGCCCGCCGTCGCCGCCCTGGATCTTGATGACGAAATCCTCGCCATACTCGAACAGGCACAGGGCACCGCCGCTTTCAGGGATCGGGGTGGTGTCGAGCAGAACGAAACGTTTCATGGAAATCTCTACAGGGGGGAAGGCAAGCAGGCTTGTTGGGAGTAGCCTGAGCACAGACTAGAGGCCAAACGGAGCCCTTGATGAAGCGCACCATTCTAACGGTCATTGCCCTGGCCGCGCTCGCGATTACTGCGGCGCAGGCGCAGCAGGCGATTCCGGTCAGCCCGACGCCGCAGCCCGGTTCGCCCGGTACTGCGACACCAACGCCGTATCCGCAGATTACACCGATCACTTTGCCCAAATCCGGCGCCGGCAGTGGCAGCCCGCCGCTGGTGCCGATCGAAATGCCTGGCCCGCCAAGCAAGGATCAACCGGTGCCGGGCATCGATCCGAGCGGCACCAAGGCCAAATCCCCCGGCGGTTAAACCTGCTGCGCCGCCAGTTGGCCGTCGGCCATGCGCAGGCGTTTCGACAGCGAGACGGCGAGGGCGCGGATGATTTTTGCGGCGATCTTCGGCGCGTCGTTGAGCATTTTTTCCAGCGAATCCTTGCCCAGGTTCAGCAACTGGCAGTTGCTCGCGGCAATGCAAGTGGCCGATCGCCGCTCGCCGTCGAGCACGGCCATTTCGCCGAACGCCCGGCCGCTGCGCAGGGTGGCCATGGTGATGACCTGGCCGTCGGCGCCGGTTTTCTGCACCGCCACCTGGCCGGTGTGAATGATGCACATGAAGCTGCCGGCGTCGCCCTCGTGAAAGATCGCTTCGCCTTGCGCCACGGTGCTGATGCTGAAGTAGCCGGACGCGGCGGCAAAATCGGCCAGTTGCAATTGGTCAAACAGGCCGCAATCCATCAGCCAGTCGCGGATTTCATTGTTCAGTAAGGTCGGTTCTGACATGTCGTCACGGTCTTTTTGTCTTCACATTTTCAGGCATTACACGATCCCCTTGTAGGAGTGAGCCTGCTCGCGATAGCGGTGTGCCATTCAAATCACAGGTGACTGACACACCGCTATCGCGAGCAGGCTCACTCCTGCATGGGTTCTGTGGAAGGTCGGGTCTGGAGTTAAGACCCAACGGGCCCACAGAGTTCCTCAGGCCAGGCCCAAAACCTTGAACACAAACGCATATTCGAGCGCTACGTCACGTAATCCCTGATAACGCCCGCTCATCCCGCCATGCCCGGCGCCCAGTTCGGTCTTGAGCAGCAGCGGATTGTTATCGGTCCTGGTCGCGCGCAATTTCGCCACCCACTTGGCCGCTTCCCAATATTGCACGCGGCTGTCGTTGTAGCCGGCGATCACCAGCAGCGGCGGATAAGCCTGCGCGGTGACGTTTTCGTACGGCGCGTATGCCTTGATCCGATCATAGACGTCCGGTTCTTCCGGGTTGCCCCACTCGTCGTATTCGGTGACGGTCAGCGGCAGTTCCGGGTCGAGCATGGTGTTGAGCACGTCGACGAACGGCACTTCGGCAATCGCCACGCCGAACAGGTCGGGACGCTGATTCAGCACCGCGCCGATCAGCAAGCCACCGGCGCTACCGCCGCTGATTGCGAGTTTTTCTGCGGTGGTGATGCCGTTTAGAATCAGAAACTCGGCGCAGGCGATGAAATCGCTGAAGGTGTTGTGCTTGTGTTCCTGTTTGCCGGCGCGATACCAGGCCTCGCCCAGTTCACCGCCGCCGCGCACGTGGGCAATGGCGAAGGCCATGCCGCGATCGAGCAAGCTCAGGCGCGCGTGGGAGAACCACGGATCCAGACTGGAACCGTAAGCGCCGTAACCATAGAGATACAGCGGCACCGGTTTGCCGAGCATTTCGCGCTTCATCACCAGGCTGATCGGCACTTGCGTACCGTCCGGCGCGGTCGCCCACAGACGCTGGCTGACGTAGGCGTCGGCATCGAACGGGCCAAGCACCGGCGTTTCCTTGAGCACCGTTTGTTCGCCCGTGGCGAGGAGCAACTGGCGCACCTGCGCCGGGCGGTTCAACGCTTCGTAACGCAGGCGAATGCGGTCGCTGACGAATTCCAGGCTGTTTTGCACATAAAGGCTGTAGGCCGCGTCCGGCAATTGCACGCGATATGGCGCCAGACCGTGCGGGTGCACTTCGATGATCGGCAGGCCACCTTCGCGCAGGCTCAGGGTCATGGCTTCGGCGTTCAGACTGACGCCGTCGAGCATCACCTCTTCGTTGTGCGGGATCAGGTTCTGCCAGTCAGCCTCGCTCGGCACCTCGCCAGTGTCCGGGGCCTGGTACAGCGCATAGTTGATGCCGTCGCGGTTGCTGCGGATGAACCAGGTCCAGACCCCATCGAGCATGCCGTGGTCGACGTCGTATTCATGGTCCTCGACTCGCGGCGCCAGGCAGGTGAACGGCAGGTGCGGCTGGTTGGCGTCCAGCGCCCAGACTTCACTGGTGGTCTTGCTGCCCAGCGACAGCAGCAACTGCTGCTCAGAACTTGCGCGATAGCAATGCAGGAAAAAGCGCCCGTCCGGCTCGTGAAACACTTCTTCCGCTGCGGTGCCGTCGAGGCGATAGCGCAACAGTTTGTGTGGGCGATGGGTATCGTCGAGCACGCCGAAAAACAGGGTCAGGCTGTCGTTGGCCCAGGTCATGCTGCCGTCGCAGTCGGCAAATTCCAGCTCGCTGACCCGGTCGCTGGACAGCTCTTTGACGAACAGTGTGTAAATCTCATCGCCCGAGGCATCGACGCTGTAGGCCAGACGCTGATGGTCTGGGCTGATGCTGAACGCCCCCAGCGAAAAAAATCCGCCGTTGGCCAAGGCATTCGGGTCGAGCAGTAATTGTTCGCGGCTTTCATCGAGGGTCAGGCTGTCGTCGGCCGGACGCGGGCAGCGATAGTGCCGGGCGTATTCGTCACCTGCGGTGGTGCGCGTGTAATACAGGTACGGTCCCCACGGCGACGGCAGCGACAGGTCGGTTTCGAGGATCCGGCCCTTGATCTCGTTGAACAGGGTTTCGCGCAGCTCGGCCTGATCGGCGGTTTGCGCTTCCTGGTAAGCGTTTTCGGCCTTGAGGTAATCGAGCACCGCGTCGGTGTCGCGCTCCTGCAGCCAGGCATACGGGTCGGCGCCGGGCGCCCGGTGGGCGATCGGGGCAGTGATGACGTTGGCGGAATCGGGCATGGAAGGCTCTCGGACAATTCGGAATAAGGGTTTTCGCGGGTCTTGAAAGCGCCGCAAAACCCTGTAGGCCTTCGCCTGCTCGCGATAGCGGTGTGTCATTCAAATCAATTCTGATTGAGATACCGCTATCGCGAGCAGGCTCACTCCTGCAGGGTGTGTGTCTATTGGGACAAGCCGCATGGGCGAAAAGTCGTTACTATAAGCGCCTCTTTGCCTGCCTTGCCATGGACACCATGACCGAGAACGACTATCTGATCGCCTGGGGCCTCTACGCCTTTGCCGCCGTAGGCTGCCTGTTGGTATGGATGCGCCTGACCACCTGGATGTGGCGCTGGTTGCGCGAGCCGCTGCGTGTGCTGATGGCGGTGTTGCTGTTCAGCCCGACCATTGTCGATCCGGTGAAAGCCAAGGTCGCGCCGGCCATCGCCATTACCGCCCTGGACCTGCTGTTCAAGGTCGGCAACAACGCCTGGCGGGCGGTGTCCGATCTGTTCATGTACGGCATGATCGCGCTCGGCATCTATCTGGTATTCGTATTGATTCGGCTTCCAATCGAGCGCGCCTCCAAAGCACGCCGCGAGCAGTCTGAAGCGGCCAAGGCTGCGGCGCGCGCCGATGACCGCGACGACGATCAGCCATTCGGCGGTGCCGGTGACGACCGTTACGGCCGCCCGCCCGTGCCGAACACTCCGCAGCGCATGCGGGTCGAGCCGCGTCTGTAATCCGAGAGTCCGCACATGTGTGAATTATTGGGCATGAGTGCCAACGTGCCGACCGACATCGTGTTCAGCTTCACCGGCCTGATGCAGCGCGGCGGTCGTACCGGCCCGCACCGCGACGGCTGGGGCATCGCCTTTTATGAAGGTCGCGGCTTGCGCCTGTTCCAGGACCCGGCCGCAAGCAGCGAGTCGGAAGTCGCCAACCTCGTGCAGCGCTACCCGATCAAGAGCGAAGTGGTCATCGGCCACATTCGTCAGGCCAACGTCGGCAAGGTCTGCCTGTCCAACACCCATCCGTTCGTTCGCGAGCTGTGGGGCCGCAATTGGTGCTTCGCCCACAACGGTCAGCTCGCCGAATTCACTCCGATCAAAAGTTTCTACCGCCCGGTCGGCGATACCGATAGCGAAGCGGCGTTCTGCGATCTGCTCAATCGCGTGCGGGCCGCGTTCCCGGAGCCGGTCGATATCGAAATGCTGTTGCCGGACCTGGTCGCGGCCTGCGCTGAATATCGCAGCAAAGGCGTGTTCAACTGCCTGCTCAGTGATGGCGACTGGCTGTTCTGCTATTGCTCGACCAAACTGGCGCAGATCACTCGGCGTGCACCGTTCGGCCCGGCGCGGCTCAAGGATGTCGATGTGATCGTCGACTTTCAGGCGGAAACCACGCCCAACGACGTGGTGACGGTGATCGCCACCGAACCGTTGACCGAAAACGAAACCTGGACCCGCTACGAACCGGGCCAATGGAGCCTGTGGCGACGCGGCGAATGCGTCAGCCAGGGCAAGACCGAATAAGGATTGCACCTCATGTTGCTCAGTTATGTACGGCTGGTGTTGTTTGCGGCGGGCCTGTTGATCGGTGTCCAGGTGCCGGGGTTCATCAACGATTACGCCCAGCGTGTCGAAGCGCATCTGATCGAAGCGCAGACCGGTCTGCGCGGCTTCCAGGGCACCGCCGATCAGTTCTTCAAAGGTGACATGCAGGCACTGGTCGCGCATTACCGCGCCAGCGAAGACCCGATATTCCGCAGCGATGCCGACAGCCTGAACACCTTGCTCACCCGTCAGGTTGCGCTGGACAAACAGTTCCAGGCGATGCAAGGGCCGTGGTACATCCGCTTTCTGCAAGTGGTACTGGCCGCCGATCCGGACATTCGCAAGGAAACCTGGAACGGCTACAGCTATCAGATTCTGCTGACACCGGAGGCGATGATCTGGGGCATGAGCGGCGCTTTGCTGCTGTCCTTTGGCATCGAATGCCTGTTCCGCCTGATTGACTGGGTGGTGCTTGGCGGCAGACGCCTGCGCCAGAGCCGGCCGATCGAAGACCGCGATGTGCGCGGCCTTTGATCGTTCCCACGCTCTGCGTGGGAATGCAGCCCGGGACGCTCTGCGTCCCTTTCAAGCCGAACGTGGTGCGTCCGTGGAGGTATTCCCACGCAGAGCGTGGGAACGATCATGACGTGAGGGCGACGTAACCCGTGCCCACCTTGCGCGCATAGTCCGCCAACACCTGCCGACACAACGTCACAATCTCCTCGACCCACTCAACCCCGATCCGCCACGACACCACCACCGGCAAATCTGGCGGTCGCTGATCAATATTCAACAGGATCAAATCCCCCCGCGCCAACTCTTCGGCCACCAGCACCGGTGGCAGCACACCGATACCAAATCCGTCGCGCAACAGTCGCGTGATCGCCGACACCGAATTCACACAGTTCAGGCGTGGTGCCAACACGCCATTGGCCTGCATCAACGCCAGCAAGTCCTGATGCGGCCGCGAGTTTTTCGAATAAGTGATGATGCGTTCCTGCGCCAGTTCGGCGAGGTCGGCGTAGTCGCGGTGGTAGATCGACTGGCGGGCGACTATCCAGCCCAGCGGATGGCTGGCCAGTTCCAGACTGCGCACGCTTTCGTGGCGGATCAGATCAGTTTGCAGAATGATGTCGAGAAAGCCTTTTTGCAGTTGATCGCAGAGGTTCAGCGCGGTATCCGCGACCAGTTCGATTTCTACCCGTGGATACAGATCGGTCATCTGCGCCACCAACGGGCTGAGCCAGGTGTGAATTACCGTGTCCATCACACCGATGCGCACCCGGCCGATCTTGCCCGAGCGGGTCTCGATCGACTGTTTCAGTGCCGCCATGGTGTCGAGCATCTGCTCAGCGTAGTCGAGCACTTTCAGGCCTTCGGGCGTCAGGCTCACGCCGCGCGAATCACGCAAGAACAGCTTCACCCCAAGCTCGCCTTCGAGCACCGCGATGCGGCTGGAGATCGACGCCTGCGTGGTGAACAGCTTGTCGGCGGTCAGGCGAAAACTCTTCAGTCGGGCGACCCAGACAAAGGTTTCGAGAAACTTCAGGTTCATGGGCAAGGCTCGGGTGACAATTTTTTCTTATGCCTAAGGCGGGTTTTTATTCGTTGGACGCACAAGCGCCGTGCGGCGAAAAATCGGCGCATGCGGTTCCCACGATAGGCCTCGTCGGAGCTTCGAACAAGACCAATAAAAACCTGCGGAGATTTGCCATGAGTGCTCCCGACACCCTCCCTTTATCCACGCCTGCGGCACGTCCGGGGCCGTTTGACTGGTATCGCAATATCAACCAGCAGGAGCGCCGCACCTTCTGGAGCTGCAAGATCGGCTATGGCCTCGATGGCATGGACACGCAGATGCTCAGTTTCGTCGTGCCGACCCTGATCGCAATGTGGGGCATCAGCACCGGCGAAGCGGGGCTGATTCACACCAGCACCTTGATCGCCTCGGCCATTGGCGGCTGGGTCGCCGGTATTCTCTCCGACCGCATCGGCCGAGTGCGCACCTTGCAACTGACGGTGTTGTGGTTCGCCTTCTTCACTTTCCTCTGTGGCTTCGCGCAAAACTACGAGCAATTGTTGATCGCGCGCACCTTGATGGGCTTCGGTTTCGGCGGTGAATGGACCGCGGGCGCGGTGCTGATTGGCGAGGTGATCCGCGCCAAGGACCGCGGCAAAGCGGTGGGCATGGTCCAGTCCGGCTGGGCGTTGGGCTGGGGCCTGACGGCGATTCTCTATGCCGTGCTGTTTTCGCTGTTGCCACCGGAAGACGCCTGGCGCGCACTGTTCATCCTCGGCATTGTGCCGGCGGTTTTCGTGATTTTCGTGCGGCGTCTGGTGAAAGATCCGGAGATCTACCGCGAGGCCAAAGCGGCGCAAACGCCGGAGAACCCAGCGAAGTTTTATGAAATCTTCGCCCCGGGCATGCTGTTCACCACGTTCCGTGCGTCGTTGCTGACCACCGGTGCGCTAGGCGGTTACTACGCAATCACCTCATGGCTGCCGACCTTTTTGAAAAACGAGCGCGGCTTGAGCGTGTTAGGTACGGGCGGCTATCTGGCGATGGTGATTGTCGGTTCTTACGTCGGCTATGTGATCAGCGCCTATCTGACCGACCTGCTGGGGCGCAAAAAGAATTTCATCCTGTTCGCGGTCGGCTCGTTCACCATCGTTCTGCTTTATACGCAGATGCCGGTGAGCAACGGCGTAATGCTGTGGCTGGGCTTCCCGCTGGGCTTTTTCGCTTCAGGGATTTTCAGCGGCATGGGCGCGTTTCTCACTGAACTGTTCCCGACCCGTATTCGCGGCTCGGGGCAGGGCTTCTGCTACAACATCGGTCGCGCACTGGCGGCACTGTTTCCGCTGTTGATCGGCCTGCTCAGCCAGAAAGTGCCGTTGAGCGTAGGTATCGGCGCGTTCGCGGCGGTGTCGTATGGCGTGGTGATTCTTGCGGCGCTGAGTCTGCCGGAAACCCGTGGCAAGCAACTCGACGCGCAGTAACTGATAACCTGCCAGGCAAAGTCCTACAGATAGAAAGATCAGCACCTACAGGAGTGTTCATCGTGAACCGCCTGCTTTTGAATTGCGACATTGGCGAGAGCTTCGGTAGCTGGACCATGGGTCTGGACGCCGAGGTCATGCCTTTCATCGATTGCGCCAACGTGGCCTGCGGCTTTCACGCCGGCGATCCGGGCATCATGCGCAAAACGGTCAGCCTGGCCTTGAGCCATGGTGTGCAGATCGGTGCGCATCCGGCCTATCAGGATCTCGTGGGCTTCGGCCGGCGCTCCATGGCCTGTTCCGCAGAAGAACTGCAGGACATCCTGCATTACCAGATCGGCGCTCTCGACGGCATTTGCCAGGCGCAGGGCGCGCGGGTCAGTTACGTCAAGCCCCACGGCGCGATGTACAACGACATGATGGCCAACCCGGCGCAGTTGCGCGCGGTGATTCAGGCGATAGCGGCCTACGACCGCAGCCTGCCGTTGATGCTGATGGCCACGCGTGACAACGCAGCGGCGCAGCAGATCGGCGATGAGTACGGCGTGACCCTGTGGTTCGAAGCTTTCGCCGATCGTGCCTATGACAGCGCCGGTCGGCTGGTCTCGCGACAACTGCCAGGCGCGGTGCATCACGATGGCGAAACAATCGTCGCGCAAGCGCTGACCATTGCTCGCGGCGGCGACCTCACCGCCAGCGACGGCAGCGCCTTGCGCCTGCACGCCAACACCCTCTGCGTACACGGTGACAACGCCAGTTCGGTGGCCGCCGTCCAGCGCATCCGTGAAGCCTTGAATCAGCTGAGTGCGCCATGAATCCCAGGGTTGAAGTAGTGGCACTGGACTGCTTGATGCTGCGTCTGTTCGATGAAATCGCCGAAACCAACATGCCGTGGATGCTCGCCGCCAGCGAGCGTTTGCGCGCAGTCTTCGCCGGGCATCTGATCGATCTGGTGCCGTCGTATACCACGCTGATGGTGCATTACGACCTGAGCGCATTGAGCCCGGCGCAAGCGCGCGAGTTGATCGCCGTAGCGCTGGTCGACCTGTCGCCGAATGCGCGCGCCGCTGGCCAATCCCATGTCTTGCCGGTCTGGTATGACTTGAGCGTCGGCCCGGAATTGCGCCTGCTCGGCGAGCGCAGCGGTCTGGCGGTGGAGGAGGTGATCCGCCGCCACAGCGCACGGGAATATCAGGTGTTCGCCCTCGGGTTTGCGCCGGGGTTCGCCTTTATGGGCCTGGTTGAAGAAGTACTCGCCGCGCCGCGTTTGAACACCCCGCGCAAGAAAGTCGCGGCCGGCAGCGTCGGTATTGCCGAGCGCCAGACCGCCGCTTACCCCGTCGTGTCTCCGGGTGGCTGGAACCTGATCGGGCGCACGCCGGCACGACTGTTCGACCGTGATCGCGATGGCTACAGCCTGATGCAGCCCGGCGACACCGTGCGCTTCGAAGCGGTCAGCCATGCCGAATTCATCAACCTGGGCGGTGACGACACACCGTTGGAGGCGCTGGCATGAGCCGACTGACGATTACTGCGAGCACGCCGCTGTGTCTGTTGCAGGACGCCGGGCGCTTTGGCGTGCGGCATCTGGGCGTGACGCAGGGTGGCGCGGCGGATTGGTGTTCGATGAGCTGGGCCAACTGGTTGCTGGGCAATGCGCTGGACGCCACGGTGGTTGAAATCACCCTCGGCGGCTTTGCTTTAGTGGCTGAGCAAACGTGTTGCCTGGCATTGGCGGGCGCGGATCTTGGCGCGCAGATCGATGGCCAGCCGCTGGCGCCGTGGCGCAGTTTCAAACTCGATAAAGGACAGACGTTGCAACTCACGCAGCCGTTGCTCGGTGCCCGAGCCTATCTGGCAGCACCTGGCGGGTTTGCGGCGCCGAAGGTGCTGGGCAGCTCTGCGACCGTGGTGCGCGAAGAGCTCGGCGGTCTCGATGGCATGGGGTTGCCGCTGGCCAAGGGTCAGACGCTGGACTATCACGGGCCATCCCGGCCAATGCGTGAAGTGCCCCGCCAGCGTCAACCTGACCTGCGATCACATAAACCGCTGGATCTGGTGCTCGGCGCGCAGATCGGCGAGTTCAGCGGGCAGAGTCTGTTCGATGTGTTCAACACGGTCTGGACCCTCGACACCCGCGCTGATCGCATGGGCATTCGTTTGCTCGGCAAGACCCTGGCGTATCAGGGCTTGCCGATGATTTCCGAGGGCATTCCGTTGGGCGCCGTGCAAGTGCCGCCAGACGGGCAACCGATCGTGTTGCTCAACGACCGGCAGACGATCGGCGGTTATCCACGCTTGGGCGCGTTGACGCCGCTGGCGCTGGCCCGGCTGGCGCAATACCTGCCGGGGGCCAATCTGCGATTCAGACCCGTATTGCAGGAAGATGCCTGGAAGGCACACCAGAACTATCTCGCATCCTACTTGTAACGCGTGTGGTTCGTACCTGGAATCCAGACGCTTCCTTTCGGCCGAGTGCATCGTCCTACATCAGTTGTTGTGAGGCTATGAAACTATGGGGCTTCATCTCTCACAAGGAAGTTGCAGATGCGATATATGAAGTTGGGTTATCAGGTCAGGCTTGAAGGCGTCGCCAATGTCGAAAGCCGGATCGTTGAGTTCCATGACCGTGCCGAGGACAAGGTCGTCTACAAAGCGAGTATCAGCCGTTTTGGTCATGTGCAAAGACTGCAAAGTGACGAAGCCGATCGCGACGGACTGACTGCCTCGATCGAACGGTTTCTGGCCAAAACCTGTTCCGATATGCAACGCATGTTTGACAACCACCACCGCGCTGATCAAAACGGCAAATCCATGGAACTGCTGGCTGAGGCCGGCAGCGTCCGGGTTGGTTTTTTTGCCGCAGACGGGAAGAAGCAGCACGAAATGCTGATTACACCGGAAACCCGCCAGGAAAAGTCCAAACGCCTGGAACGCGAAGCTCAACGCTGGAAGGAAGTGGTGCAGGAAGCCAAAAGGCGCGGTGTGCCCCCGCCGCCTGTTTGTAAAACCCTGGACCGGGGCTTCATGGACAGACTTTGCGAGGCCTATGTAAAACTGGGTTGGTAAGTCTGTGCCAGATAGGTAACGGGAAAGGCGACAGCCAGTGCGCTGATCGCCTTTTTTCGCGTCACTTCGACAAAAAACGCATGCCTTCCTCAAGCCCGCGCAACGTCAGCGGATACATCTGATCCTCGATCAGATCGCGCACGATATTGGTCGACGAGGTATAGCCCCAGGTATCTTTCGGATACGGGTTGATCCAGATGAGTTTCTTGTACTTCTCCATGAAACGCTGCATCCAGACATAGCCCGGCTCTTCGTTCCAGTGCTCGACGCTGCCGCCGGCCTGGGTGATTTCATAAGGCGCCATGGCGGCGTCGCCGATGAAGATGACTTTGTAGTCGGCCCCGTACTT